>CAYNZV010000014.1:46245-48703 GCA_964401715.1 uncultured Gemmatimonadaceae bacterium
AGCATGACGCTCACTGTCGTAGGAGCGGCGATGCTCTGGGTTGGCTGGTTCGGTTTTAACGCTGGTAGTGCGGTTGCTGCCGACGGAGCTGCGGGAATGGCTATGTTGGTCACTCAAATTGCCACTGCCACCGCCGCGATCAGCTGGATGATCGTCGAATGGCTGAGCCACGGAAAACCGAGCGCACTGGGTATTGTCACTGGTGCTGTGGGCGGATTGGTGGCCATAACGCCCGCCTCCGGCAGCGTAGGGCCCATGGGTGCATTGGCGATTGGCGTCGCTGCTGGTATCTTGTGTTTCTGGGGTTCCACTGTGTTAAAGCGGAAACTAGGATACGATGATTCGCTGGATGCATTTGGAGTACATGGCATTGGTGGTATAGTTGGAGCGTTACTTACAGGAATATTTGCACATGAGGTGTTCGGTGGCCGAGGCTTGGGAGATGGAAATAATACAATTGGTCAACAATTTGGTGATCAACTGATAGGTGTCGTTGTCACCACAATCTATTGTGCAGTAGGCTCCGCGGTTCTTCTCAAGATTGTTGACGCCGTGGTGGGGTTACGTGTCAGTGAAGACGAGGAGATACAGGGTCTGGACCTAGCGCTTCACGATGAACAGGGTTATAACCTGGAATCATAGTCGCCAAGAAGAACTGCAATGAAGCTACTCAAATGTGTGGTGCGTCCGAGCGCTTTGGAGGAAGTCAAGGAGGCTTTGAGCCAGCTGGGGGTGATGGGAATGACTGTCAGCGAAGTGAAGGGTTTTGGGCGGCAAAAGGGACACAAGGAGGTGTACCGCGGAGCTGAGTACAATATCGATTTCACGCCGAAGATCGAAGTCGATGTGGTGGTCTCCAATGAACTGACCGAGCAGGCGGTGAGTGCCGTGCGTGATGCTGCCCAGAGTGGTCGCATTGGAGATGGGAAGATCTTCGTGCTGTCAGTGGATGACGTCGTCAGGATCCGTACCGGAGAAACCGGGGAAGCTGCCATCTGAAGTATTCGAGTTCTCACTTGCAAAAAGAATCACCTACTCAACCGCTTCGGCACAACTGTGGCCTCTGTGTCGCGCACAGTCTGCACGATGCCTATAGATTTATACGGTCTCTCCAACACCGTGGCAGGGAAGCAACCGGATTGGCTGCGGTTGGGGACGGCCGTATAGATGTAATAAAGTGGCCGGGTGGCGTAGATCGATTCGATGTCACCGACCTCCACAAGATTTTCCCTAGTCCTCGCTACCACACTTATCTTGCACATGTGCGTTATGCTACACGGGGCAGGAAGGATCAGATACTGGAAGATGCTCATCCTCACGTAATAGGCGGTCAAATGGAGCACCGCGGAAATCACATCATCATCTGGGATTGTGATATGGCAGCGGTTCACAATGGTCAAGTAGACCGCTGCTATTTTGAGGAAGTCCCGCCCGAAAAACTTCAATCCACATGCGATACCGAGGCGTTGCTCCACGTCTACCGCCAATACGGTGAGTACAACTTCGTTCAGGAAATCCCAGGCGCTTACACTCTGGTGATTGCCGACAAGCGGAAAAGGGACGTGATGGTGCTAAGGGATCGAAGCGGTACAAAACCGGGAGTTTTGGGGTGGAAAGACGGCAAGTACGGGGTGGCTTCCGAAGATATAGCTTTTCGCAAGAACGGTGGTGAATTTATCGAGGACTTGGAGCCGGGATCGGTTTACTATTTGTCGCCGGAAGGCGAGTTCACCAAGGTGTCACTAGTCGATCCGCTCCATGCTCACTGTTTTTTCCAGTGGAACTACATAGCTGACGTGGATTCCATCATCAACGGTGTAAGTGTGCGTCGGGTCCGCGAAGCGTTGGGCGAAGAGGCGGCCGAAGAGTTTCATCCCGACGACGCTGACCTCGTGACTTACTTGCCTCGCTGTCCCGAGGTTGCGGCCCGCGCCTACGCGAAAAAAACACAACTTCCGTTTCGTCCAGTCTTCTATAAAATGCGCGCCGAGCGCTCGTTTCAAGGCACGACTGCCAGCGACCGCAAGCAGTCGATCGGCGACAATTTGCACTTATTACCCGGGATGGGGGACGCATTACGCGGGAAAACTGTCGTACTTTTGGACGATAGCATCGTCCGCGGCAACAACTCGCGTCGGGCGCGAGACCTATTGTACGAAGAAGCCAATGTCGAAACAGCGTATTTGGTTAGCTATACGCCACCGATCGGTATCGTTGGTAATGACGGCATTCCGCGCGGATGCACGTTCGGGGTCGATATGCCACCCGACCCGCCTTCGGGGGATGAGTTTATTGCGCGTGGACGTACCGTTGAACAGGTGGGTGAAGCGATGAATCAGCCAGTTGTTTATCTGTCTTGCGAGGGAATGTTCAAGGCGTTCGAACGCGCCGGCATGAGCCGTCAAGATTTGTGTACGTATTGTATCGGAGGTGAGCATCCATTTGCCAGCTTCGTCTC
>CAYNZV010000014.1:48803-51171 GCA_964401715.1 uncultured Gemmatimonadaceae bacterium
AAGATTTGTGTACGTATTGTATCGGAGGTGAGCATCCATTTGCCAGCTTCGTCTCGTTGGACCATTTCGCCATGAGTTCGCAGCTGGACCTTTTGAAGGATGCGGGTTAATTAAGTTGCTGCTTGGTTTGCAATACATGTGACTTTGGCTTAGAGCTTGTCCATGCACTACGCGGCCAATTCGCTCATTTTCTCGAGGATTTTCGGTTTCTCTATATCATCACCCCATCCGCCACCTTTTCCTTCTTTTCCTTAGTAGCGCTTAGCACAACCGAGTTGTAATTCACATTTTCTTTGGGAAGATATCCCAAGCCCGTATCTTTGTACATGTTGGTCGACCCACGGTAGTGGACTTGGCAATCTGTCAAGGTCGTGATGACTGCCGACTACATTCGCCAACTCAGGGGCTACGTTGGGCCGCAGCAACAAAAACTTGCGGAGATACGCGCAATTGACCGCATCTCCAAGCCCAAATGGCCGTTTGAATGCAGGTATTCCCCAACGAGAACCGACCCAGACGAATGTTTCCAGAAACGTTTCAAATAGAACCGATTTGCGACCTGTTTTACCAAGCTGAGAATTAAATTTGTTTGCTACGCGATCAAGCCACCTTCTTGCAACCCATGGGGAAGATGCCGCCAATATGCTCTCCGTGCGCTACCAAAATATTGGGAGCATGAGAGAATCTTGAAGCGAAAAGCACGTCGAGACCGAAATGATAGTTCCGCAGAAGTTGCAGGGAATTAGCCCAAATCTGCTTTGATCTCTACACTTGGTTGTGATGATCAGTCCGAATCCCCGCTTACCGTTTATGCAACTAAGGTCCTATTAATCCTATTCCCTGAACCAACACTCAGCGGCAATTGTAGCCAAAGTGCACGCTTTTTCTTGGGGCACGCGACGCACCTTGCGCATCGATCAGTATCGGTCATTTTTGAGGATCGAGTACATCTCCATGTGGACACAGGTGCCCTTTATCAGCTCGTATTTCCGTAAAACATCCTCCATCCAGAAACTCAATTTGTCCAAGAGACGACTCGAAGTTTCGTTGCCAACGATCACGAGACTTCACTTCGGTTCAGCCACATCTCGTCGTATCCAAAGTCGAGCATCGCAGCCAATGCCTCACTCATGATACCCCGGTACCAGTATTGACGGGACAAACCATATTCCAAATCCGCGTTTCGATTTGGTTCGATCCAAATATTGTAGCCGAATATTCCAATCAGCTTGTTATCGTTCTTCTCAGCGATGGCTCAACGGATTCCAAGGCGGGTGTTGTGGCGCTCGATGAAGCGATCGATAAGCTAGGTAGGTATCTTCGATAACGGTGAAACCCTACAGGTCGTAGTAGCGCATCACTTTCGGATCGGAAAACCACTTGAAACCGCTGAGGTGTCGGTGGGCCTGGTTTCGCAGAGAACCTGATTCTGGGCTTCCTAAGTTCGAAAAGGTCAAGCCACCAGGTCGCGCTTAGTCAAACCGCTCTCAACCTCTTATCGAGACTGGGATTTGGTGACCATCTTCAGGCCGCACTGCGACGTACGTGACATGGGCTTGCGTTACCCGAAAGATCTCACCGCCCCGATCCGCTTCTACTGTTACACGCATGGTGATAGAGGTCCGACCGACGCGCAGCGGCTCGGTCCAGAAACTGATCAGATCGCCTATAAAAACCGGTTGCAAAAACTCGACGCTATCGACGGCGACCGTCACGATGGGCACTTCGGGCCAATTGTTTCTGGCGATTTCAAACCGGGCTCCCGCAGCTCCTGCCTGATCGATGTAGCTGAGGATCACGCCACCGAATATGGTGCCGGCGGGATTGGTGTCCCGCGGCATCATTAACGACTTGATGGCGAGGTAGCGTTTAGCAGGGGATTCGCTCATGGCAGTTAAGTTTACCGCCTAAGAGACATAGCACGCATATCAGAAATCCGCCGGTGGCGTCTGCAGATCTTGTGAGCGCCATGAAACGGTACTGCCAATCGGACGGCATGCTGGGAATCGGGGACGGCAGCAGCTCCTCAAACTCACTTCAGAGACCTGTTTGGTGGCGATCTGCGCACTAGTTAGCATGTCAAGGTATTCTTTCAATGCGGATTCCGTGTTTCCGGTTACAATAGCCAATCTGCTGGCACAATCGCGAGCCAACTTCGGTAAGCGCAATGTTACTCGATTCCGCCATGTGTGTTGAAATCAACGTATCACCATTTTTTTACAGTTGGCTCAAAAAGCAGGCGAAAGGTACTGTCGTCTTGGGCGCTCAGGATCTGGATGAGGGCGTGGCAGACGAATCGGAGTCCTTCAGCATAATGGAGAGCGGAATCAGGACAATGTAACCAACGAGGAGCAACAACGGGGCGAGC
>CAYNZV010000014.1:51271-62328 GCA_964401715.1 uncultured Gemmatimonadaceae bacterium
AATGGAGAGCGGAATCAGGACAATGTAACCAACGAGGAGCAACAACGGGGCGAGCGTCAGTGATAGAATGCCGGTCGCCGGTGGAATGCTGAGGAGCACGTAGCCTAGCAGTGTGATCGCCAGACCGACAAAGAATAGCTTCCAGTTTCTACGAGAGAAGGGGAGTTTGTGATGGTTTTGGGGATTCACGTCAGCGTTTTTCCTTGATCCGTGCTGCCTTGCCCTTGCGCGATCGCATGTAAAAGAGACGTGCTCGACGCACCTTTCCGCGCCGCAAGTTCTCTATGCGCGCAATTCGAGGGGAGTGGACTGGAAAAATGCGCTCGACGGCAACGCCTTGAGTCACCTTCCGTACGGTAACTGATTCTTGGACTCCACTGCCTTTGCGTTGGATCACGATCCCTTCGAAGGCCTGCACACGTTCCTTGTCTCCTTCGACCACGCGAACATGAACTCGCAGGGTATCGCCGGCGCCAAAGTCGGGCAGATCAGAATTGAGCTGGTCTGCCGTCAATTCGCGAAGTATGCTAGTATCCATTTTCTCCTACTTTCTTCTCTTTCGACCATTCCAATATCAGGTGTTCATCTTCCGCGTTCAGCTCGATTTTTTCGAGCAGGTCGGGACGACGTTCGAATGTGCGGCGCAGTGCTTGCTGCCGGCGCCAACGGCTGACCTCGGCATGGTTGCCGCTGAGCAGCGTGGACGGAACGTGCTCACCGCGGAAATTCTCCGGCCGCGTGTACCACGGACAATCCAACACCACTTCGTGAAACGAATCTTCCAACGCTGAACTAAAATTGCCTAGGACTCCCGGAATGAGTCGAGTGACTGTGTCGATCAATACTACTGCAGCCGCTTCTCCGCCAGTCAGGACGTAATCGCCAATGGAAATCTCCCGATCGATAAAGCTGGTTCGAATACGTTCGTCAACCCCCTTGTAATGTCCACATAGGAGTACGAGATGGTCTTCAAGTGACAACTCTACTGCGAGGTCCTGGGTCAAGGATGCGCCGTCTGCAGTAAGGTAGATGCAATGACCAACAGTTAGGTCAAGCTCCTCCCAAGCTCGAACGATCGGTTCGGCTTTGAACACCATTCCGCCTCCTCCTCCGTACGGGGCGTCGTCAATCGTATGGTGTTTGTCGGTGGCAAAACGCCGCAGGTCGTGGGTGTGTACCGACACAAAGTCAAAGTCTTGAGCACGTTTGAGCATACTGGACTGCAGTGGCGACGAGAAGAACTCGGGAAAGATCGTGAGAATATCGATTTTCATTTTAGCTCCAAAAGATCGTCGATGCCACGAACGATTATGCGATTCCCCTCCACGTCTAGTTTTACCACAAAATGCTTTACTGCAGGCACCAGAAATTCCCGATCGTCCTTACGAACCTTATACGCATCTGTCGATGGTGCCTGTATCACTTCTTCAACGCAACCGAGAAATTCACCTTTCTCGGTTTCCACGCGGCAACCGACCACCTGCGAGATGTAATGCATCCCGTCCGGTAGGTCAGCTACTTCCTCAGGTCCAACGGTCATGTACCTCTTGGCGGTGACCATACGCGCGTTCTCTGGAGTGTCTATTCCGCGAAACTTAAGAATTATGCCTCGGCCCTGAGGACGCCAGTGCTCGATCTCTAACTCTTGATCAAGTTTGCGGTCGGATTGCAGTACCACTCGAGACAGTTGGTCGAAGCGCTCTGGCGAGTGACTCAAAAGTTCCGCAAAAACCTCGCCACGGACGCCCTTTGCTCTAGTGATGAAAGCCACGGCGACGCGCTCCGAGTCGTTGGCCGACATGTCCGCAGGTTTTTATTTCTCTCCGCCGTCTACCGCGTTTTTCGCCGCAGCGTCACCGGAATCCTGATCCTCGTTAACTTCCGCCGTTTCCGCGGACGTCTCGGTGATTACTTCGTTGGGTTCGGCGGCCGGAGCAGGTCCCGCGGTTTCCAAATCGTCGTCGGCTATCTTGGTCTCCGCTTGCTGCGCCGCAGCAACTTTCCGACGGCGTTTCGGTTTCTCTCTTGTAAGAGCGCCGTCTCGCACGTGAGGTTCCAATCCCTTCCAGCGAGCGAGAACCCCTTGGCTGTCAAAAAGTGCTTTGACGGTATTACTCATGGTAGCCCCGCGATTCAGCCAAAGCAGCGCTACTTCTTGGTCAATGCGTACCTGTGAGTTTATCGGGTCGTATATGCCAACCTGCTCAAGTGCGTGGCCTTGTTGAGGAGTTCGGAGATTCATGGCCACAATGCGGTAGAAAGGCTGTTTCTTCTTGCCCATTCGGCTCAAGCGAATTTTTACCAACGGAGATCTCCTATCTAGTTATGTTTCAATTCACAAATGGAAGACTGAATTTATTTCTTCCCGCTTTCGAACGATTCATGTTTTTGAACATCTTCTGCATCATTTGGAAATGTTTGATCAGACGATTAACGTCTTGGATCGCTGTACCGCTGCCGCGGGCTATGCGTTTTCGCCGGCTGCCGTTGAGGATCTGTGGCACGCAGCGTTCTTGCGGTGTCATTGAATTGATGATCGCTTCGGCTTGATTGAAAGCGTCATCCCCAAGCTGTACTCCCTTGAGCGCTTTGCCGGCGCCGGGCAACATTCCGACCAACTGATCTAAAGGTCCCATCTGCTTGATCACGCCAATCTGCTCGAGAAAGTCTTCGAAGGTAAAAGCTTCTTTCCTGAGCCGTTCCTCTAACTTTTGGGCGTTTTCTTTCTCGAAGGCCTGCTCGGCTTTCTCCGCGAAAGAGATGATGTCGCCCATACCGAGAATCCGGGAAGCCATGCGATCCGGATGAAAGGTCTCTAGCGCGTCGAGCTTCTCGCCGGTGCCGATGAATTTGATTGGCTGTCCGGTTACTTCCAGGATGGATAAGGCCGCTCCGCCGCGTGCGTCTCCATCTAACTTGGTCAAAATACAGCCGGTGAAGGCGAGTCTCTCGAAAAAGCGGGTTGCTGTTTCCACCGCATCCTGTCCCAACATGCTGTCTACTACGAACAGAATTTCGCTGGGGTCAATGGTGTTACGGATGGCGACTAATTCGTCCATCATTTGTTCGTCGATGCTCAAGCGTCCCGCCGTGTCTATGATGAGGACGCTGCGGTTGTGCTCGGTGGCTTCCCGCATTCCTGCTTCACAGATCTCGATGGGGTTTTTCGAGTTGTCGGCGTAAACGGGCACCTCGATCTGTTCCCCCAAACTGATCAATTGGTCAATTGCCGCCGGACGGTACACATCGGCCGCAGCAAGTTGGGGTGATCGACCCAGATCTTTGAACCTGCGAGCCAGCTTTCCGGCTGCCGTGGTTTTGCCGCAGCCTTGAAGACCAACGAGCATAATTACCGTGGGTGGTTTGTCAGCCATTTTCAATGGCTGATTCTCGCCCCCGAGAAGAGCAATCATTTCGTCGTGAACAATCTTGATAAGCTGTTGGCCGGGAGTTAGGCTCTGTAAAACCTCACGGCCGACCGCTCTTTTCTTCACGCGGCGTACAAAACTTTTGGCGACTTGGAAATTGACGTCCGCTTCGAGCAAGGTTCGGCGGATGGCCCGCAAGGTATCCTCAACGTTGCGCTCGGAAATTCGTCCCTGGCCTCTGAGGCCCTTGAATATGGTTTCGAATCGTTCGGTTAGACGTTCAAACATAAGTCTTTTTCCGCCTTAATCGGCGAAGTTCCAAATTAAACGTCTTAATATAGATTTATATAAGTTATCGGGCAACAGAGGAGCTATGGCATGGCGCTGCGAGTTCAGCCGCGCAACCCACCAATTGCCCGAGCTCGATCGTCAGCGGCGAAAACCGAGGATCCAGCCACCAGGATATCGGCGCCAGCGGCTCGACACGAGGGGGCGTTGGCGACGTTGATCCCCCCATCCACCTCTATCTTTAGGTTCAATCCCGCGTCGTCGGCTCGTTGGCGCAGGGAAGATATTTTTGGCACTGCGTCGGTGATGAAGCTCTGGCCTCCGAAGCCCGGTTCCACTGACATAACCAGCGCCATATCGATCTCATCGAGCCATGGAAACAGGCTGTCGACTGGAGTGCCAGGATTGGCAGCGAGGCCACACTCTGCTCCCAAGCGATGGACTTTCTCCACGAGATCTCGGGGCTCCGGGCAGACCTCAACGTGAAACGTCAGGGAGTCAGCACCAGCGTCGCGAAACGGAGCAACGTATTCTTCGGGGTCTGCCAACATGAGATGGGTGTCTAGGAAAAGCGTTGTAACGCGCCTGACCGCTTCCACGATTGGAATACCAAAGCTGATATTGGGCACAAAACAGCCGTCCATCACATCCAAGTGCAGCAGATCGGCACCCGCCCGTTCGATTTCCCAGATCTCTTCGGCGAGCCGGGAGAAATCAGCGGCCAAGACTGACGGCGCGATGCTTATCTCAGGGGTCAAGGTCGAGTTCCGATAGCGGTTGGTCCCTGGCGCCATCCACGGTTGTGTCGGAAGGGGAATCGACGCCACCCACCACGCTCAGAGTCAAGTCCACGGGGCTTAAGCGGCGGATGCGCGTACCGGCGGTCGGATTTTGGCCAAGAACGTGACCTGGGGGCGCGGCATTGTCAATGTTACTGGTAATGGTTCCCAAACGCATTTCGTATTTTCGCAAACTGTCCTCCACGACCTCGATGGACAAGCCCTGCAGGTTGGGTACCCTCTTTGGTTGGTCGGGCGGTCCACTGCTGATCTCTAAATCGACCATGCTGTGGCGGGGGAGCTCCACGGCAGGTTCTGGAACCTGTTTGATGACCACGCCGCTTGGCAGCGATTCCGAAGAGGCGAAGATCACTTCACCAAGGCGCAACTGGGCGTGTTCCAGCTGTAACTGCGCTTCTCGAAGGCTAACGGTACACACATCCGGAACAGCATGGAACTGGGGTCCCATGCTCACATCTACGGACACGCGGCGCCCTTTCTTGATCCTGATCTTGGCGTCGGGATATTGATAGAGGACTGCTCCCGTAGGCACGGATTCATGGTAGCTACTGTCGCGGATTGCCAGTTGCAATCCCAACGCCTGCAAGAGAGATTGTGCGCGCTGTAACGGCATGCCACGCAAGTTTGGCGGTTGGACCCGCAGCACGTTGGTTGCGTAGGGCATTACCACTAGGTCGAAAAATGCCACAATCGCCACCAAGGTCGTAGCGGCGATGAGAGTCAACAGGACCAATTTCCGTAAAAACTTGCGCATCATTTGAGGCGTCGAATGCGGGCCGCGAAACAACCGTCGCCGCCGTCGCGGCCAGGTATTGTTTCAATAAACCTCCCCGCCCACGGGGAGTTAGGAAAGGTCTGTTCGGCGGGTTCCAGCCAAGCGCTGGGTTCAGCCTCTAGGAATCTATCAACCAGTAGTTCATTCTCTTCCGGCTCAAGACTACAGGTGCTGTAGGTCAATATGCCGCCAGGTTTCACGTTTTCGAAGGCGTGGGTTAGGATTGCGTCTTGAGTAGCCGTAATGACGGATAGGTCGTAGGCCGTTCGTCGCCAGCGCACGTCGGGGCGACGGCCAAGAACTCCCGTACCTAAACAGGGTACATCTGCTAGTACCTTATCGAACCGATGAGAAAAGTGGGTGATGTCTTGGGCGATCGGCCGGATGCTCCGAAAACCAAGACGTTCGATGTTTTCGCGGACCATTCGCAAGCGGCTTGGACGGAGATCGACGGCCACTACGAGACCACGATCGTTTATCCATTCCGCAATCTGCGTGGTTTTTCCGCCGGGCGCTGCGCAGCAGTCTAACAACGTCTCGCCAGGTTGGGGATCCAAAAGGGCAACCGGAAGTGCTGCATTGACATCCTGGACTTGAAACAGACCCTCGTTGAAGGAGGGAGAGTTGAAAAGCTCTTCCCCGGAACGAACCTCGAAAAATCCCTCCAAAGGACCAGTCCGCGTCACTTCGATACCGTCATCGCCCAAGCGCTTGGGTAGCTCGTTGATGCCAATTCGCAGTCGATTCGCGCGGATGGTCGTTGGTGCGGGATTGTTATTGGCTGCGAGGGTAGCTTCCGTGAGATCAGACCCCCAGCGGTCTAACCAACGTTCCGTCAGCCAACGCGGATGCGACTGATAGACTTCGAGATAGTCCAGCAGTTGCGTGTCCCGGGGTGGAAAGGGGATCTGATTTTTTTCTGTGCCCACCCGTCTCAACACCGCGTTCACCATCTTGGCGCTTCCCCGGCTTACGTGACGCTTTGCCATCGCCACCGAGGTGTCGACTGCTGCGTGGGTGGGAGTACGGTCGAGAAAACAAAGCTGAAAGGTACCCACGCGCAGTATCTGCTGTAGCAGGCTGGAACAGGTCGCGATAGGCTTGTGCGCGAAATGGTCGACGATCCAATCGAGCCTCTTGCGGAATCGCAGAGTGCCATACACCAGTTGCCTCACGAAGCTGGTGTCGCGCCTATTCAATGTCTCTTTGCTGACTGCCGCTGCGAGCTGATTTAATCTGACTCTGCCAGCATCGACTTGGGCGAGGAAATATACGGCAGTTTCCCGCGCGGGATCTATGGTGAACATGGAGGTCAGCGCAATAGCGTTATCATCTTGCTCTGGGTGGTTCCACCAGCACGCAGCATAACGAAGTAGATGCCACTGGCCAACGGCGTGCCCTGTTCACAGTGCCCTTCCCAAGTCAGTTCGCGTGCACCAGCGGCGGGATGTTCGTCGCTGAGCAGTTTTACTCTCTGGCCGACAGTGTTATAAATCCCCACCATAAAGCTGCTCATTGGTTCCGGAATTTGGAACCGTATGACCGTGCTTCCATTAAAGGGATTTGGATAACTGGGCTCAAGTGTGAGGGGCAGGATAGCCGATGAATCGCGTGATAGAACAGCCGTCGGGTTAGCTGATTCCCAATGTATCACGCCAACACCGCATAGGACATTTGTCGCCAACTCGGCGCACACTAGAAGTTCTGCGGTCGAAGGCAATCCGTTTGGCCCCGGACCAGCATCGATAACGAGGGTACTGTTCCCGCGGGTGTTTGCCATAGTGGTGTGCTCGTGGACATTTCCGGGGGCTACTTGGGTAACCGCCGTCCCATCTAAAATGCTGACTGGCGAAGGCCCAAGGTTGGTCACTCTCCAAGTTATTGTCTTGTTGGGCACTAGGCTGCCATTTCCGTAGAGGCGTGCCAGCATCTCGGCTTCACCGGAACTTTGATCCAGAATTGACGAGCGATGAGAGCTAGAAAACTGCAGATGCTGAACGTCGGGATCGAGAAGCAAAGAGTGCTCAAGGACTTGGTCCCTCTCGTCGCAATAGTTGGCTAACACGGTGGCGCCAGTCGGCTGCAAAGTATCCCGCTCGGTAAAGGAAGGGCCCAACGAAACCTCGTCTATCCAAACATCAAGCCGCGACGTTGACATGACATGAGAAGCTAGGAGCAGCGTGAACCTGGCAAGGTCCATGTCACCCGTCAGTCCGTCGCCGAAAGTAGCTAGTCCGATTTCCGCTGTTCTCGAGGTTACCCCGGCTGGAAAGGGAGCGATCAGTCCCCGGCGTTGGGCGGATTCGGGTAGATCGACACGTATATTGTCTACGACACCCTGCGGTTGCCAAGTGATGGCGATCTTGATTTGACGGACATTCTGCATCCCACGCGCGGTTACCAGAAATTCTATGGCATCGTTGCTCTTTAATGCACAGGGCGGACTTAGCGTCTCTATTTCTAGTTTGACGTCGGCGTTGGGGCCGGCTACAGAAGCCGTCGCGGCGAGAAGTGCAAAGATTTGACGGAGAGCGATTCGTGCCAATTGGCTGCTCCATGAGGCAAGGTGTTGTTTCGGCACCGTGGAACGGGCGATGGGACGGGAAAAAAGCGGTAGTGACCTTCAATCTAATCAACACAAACTGCTGAGCAATCGCGACTTTCGGCTCTTGACGTTGTTTGACGTAGCCAGCTATATTTCCCGCATCGAGGCCGTGGCTAATCCCTCCGTTGTATCCAAGAAAACTGCATTGGTCCCTTCTTTTTCGGTCTGGGATGTTCTCCACGAAGGTGACTATGAGTCCGTCGTGGAAGTCTTGCTGGCCGGACGGTCAATCACGCTCGGGGATCTGTGCCCGGGCGCCGACTCCCTGCATCCACCCACGCTGCTGACCGATATAGGCCGCGCCGTGGAAAGGGTCGCAGATGCAGTCCACGGGCGCGACAAGATTGTCGTCTTCGGGGACTATGACGTGGACGGGGTGACGAGCACTGCCCTCCTCTTGGATTATCTCGAGAATATCGATGCCTCATTCGATTACGTGCTCCCCGATCGATACGGCGACGGCTACGGATTGAAGCCGGGAGGAGTCCGCAAAGCGCTCGACAAGGGGGCTAAACTGATCGTCACCGTCGACAATGGAATCTCAGCCTTCGAAGCCATGGACGCCGCGTCCGACGCGGGTGTGGACGTGGTAGTGGTGGACCATCATAAACAGCTGGACGAACTGCCGGCAGCCCACAGTGTCATCAATCCGAATCGCGTGGACTGTCCCTATCCATTCAAGGGTTTGGCCGGCGTTGGCGTTACCTTCAAGCTGGTGCAAGCGCTTAGCGAGCAGATTGAACCACAGGGGGACCGCCGTCGATACCTGAACAGCCTCCTCGATTTGGTGGCTCTCGGCACCATCGCCGACGTGATGCCCGTTCTTGGCGAAAACCGGGCCTTGATTCAACGTGGCTTTGAAATTCTCAACAACACTCGGCGCCCTGGGTTGAGACACCTGAAGGCAGTGGCCGGTTGCGCAGAGGGTCCCATTACGGCAACTGCAATCGGTTTCTATCTCGGTCCCCGGCTCAACGTCGCGGGCAGACTCTCTATGCCCGACAGAGCCCTCCAGCTTCTACGCAGTGAGAGAGACAGCGAAGCGGCTATGCTGGCTGAAGAGTTGAACGATCTCAACAGTCGCCGACAACAGTTGCAACGTGCTGGATTGGTCGAAGCCGGGAAGCTGGTGAGTGCGGAGAACCTGGAAAGCGATCGAATATTGATTCTGCTCGGTGAAGACTGGCATTTGGGAATCGTGGGATTGCTGGCCGGCAGGTTGGCGGATCGCTTCGGCCGCCCGGTTATTGTCTGCACCGATGTGCGCCGCGACCGAACTTACACCGGATCGGCACGCAGTATACCCGGTTACGACATCAGTCTTGCCATCAGCCGTAGCTCGCACTATTTGTTGACTTACGGTGGGCACGCTGCGGCGGCCGGTTTCACCTTGAATTCGGACAATTACGAAGCGTTTCGCGTCGAACTCATGGATCGTGTCAATTCGGAACTAACCGTAGCCGACATGGAACGACACTTAAAGATCGATATGGTGTTGAGGCCGGAAGATATCGCTGTCGATACCTTACACAAGTTGGAACGCTTGGAGCCGTTCGGTAATGGTCACGAAGCCCCTGTATTCGCTGCTCGGCGTATGCGGCTGATTTCTCATAGACGGATCGGGCGGAATGGAATCCATCTGAAGCTGGAGTTTGAGACGGAAGGAAAATCATTCACCGCGGTGTGGTGGAATCGAGGGGACTTAGTGGGGGAGTTGGAGCTGGGAGATAGTTTTAGTGTTGCCTTCGCCTTGGAGCTGGACAATTTTGCAGGCAAGGGCGATGTGCAGCTGGTGTTGAAGGACCTTTGCGGCGAGAATTGAGACATCATGGTTGTCAGCTCCGACGTTTGTAAGTCACTGCATCGCTCAGCTGAGAGCAAGATTCTTCTGATGGTCGTGGACGGCTTGGGGGGCTTGCCACACCAACAGACCGGGTTGAGCGAGTTGGAAATGGCACGGCTTCCCAATCTCGACCGGTTGGCGGCTACGGGAAGTTGCGGATTGCATACTCAGGTTGTTCCTGGCATGACGCTGGGCAGTGGGGCTGCTCACCTCGGGTTATTCGGCTACGATCCGCTTAAGTACGAGATCGGTCGAGGTGCCCTGTCGGCTTTGGGCTTGGGTCTGGACTTCAAGTGTGGCGACGTGGCGATTCGTCTCAATTTCTGTACCACAGACAGCGAAGGGGTTATTCTCGATCGCCGAGCAGGCAGAATCTCTACGGACAAGTGCCGGCAGCTCTGTGAGCTTCTCCAGCGGGTTTCGATTTCCGGTGTAGAGCTGGAGGTGGTTCCGGAGCAGGACTACCGTGCGGTCGCAAAACTGAGAGGCACAGGATTGAGCGACCGAGTCACCGATTCGGATCCTCAAATAACTGGAGTGCCGCCTTTGCCGCTGACGGCCCTTTCTGAGGAAGCCGATCGAACCGTCGAAGTGGCAAACGAGTTCTTGTTGCAGACAAAAAAGTTGCTCGAAAACGAACGTCCGTCAAACATGGTTCTTATGCGTGGCTTCGGGAGCTACCCCAAGCTGCCTCAGTTCTCCGATGTTTATGGCGTGCGAGCGTTGGCGCTGGCGGCGTATCTATTGTATCTTGGTGTCGCCGCCGCGATGGGCATGGATGTGGTTGCTACTTACAATGACCTCGAAGCAGAGTTTTCTACTTTGGAAGAGCACTTTGGGGCGTACGATTTTGCCTACCTTCACGTCAAACCGACCGACAGTGCGGGTGAAGACAGCGATTTCGAACGCAAGATTGGACTCTTGGAGGAGGTAGACGCTTTCATACCGCGCGCGGAGGCATTGTCGCCCGATGTGCTCCTAATTACAGGCGACCATTCGACGCCGGCGGTCATGGGTAGCCACAGTTGGCATCCGGTGCCTTTCGTTATCTCGGGTAGCTGGACACTGCCGATGCAGGGTACGGCCTTCTCGGAGCGCGGTTGCGCGGGTGGGGTTCTAGGTAACGTCAATTCGACTTTCCTGATGACACTCGTACTGGCGCATGCCGGCCGTTTGGCCAAATTCGGTGGATAGCTGAAGGTATTATCGGATGATACCCCCCGTGCGTATTGCGCATCGTGGCGCCTCAGGTGTCGGCCTCGCTCCGGAGAACAACTTGGCGGCCATAGATCAGGCGATACAGATCGGTGTCGACGTGGTAGAGGTCGACGTACAGGTAACGGTGGATGGCAAGCTCGTGGTGGTTCACGATGCTACC
>CAYNZV010000015.1:0-1114 GCA_964401715.1 uncultured Gemmatimonadaceae bacterium
ATCGACGCTGTTGCTGCGCTTTTGGTGTCGCGTAATAATACGGACCGTTGTTGGAATCGTACCTCTGTACGCCTTTGACTCTCACGCGAAGTTTCTTCCAATCTATCTCGTCCATCGTCAATTGGTTGCCGCCTCCACCCAGCAGTGGCTTGACCTTCAGCTTGTCTCCCGGATGGATTACCGATGAGGGAAGCGCATTGATACGTTTCAGTTCGGCCAAGCTCATCTGATGCAGGCGAGCTATTTCCCCTAGGTAATCACCTTTCCTGACGATGTAGTGAGCAAAACGGGTTGCCGTGCCGGGGTTCAGCATTAGTTCCTGTCCGGGATAGATCCTGTCGGCAGACAATCCATTGAGGTTTTTGATCTCGGCAACAGTCATGGAGTAGGCGCGGGCAATTTCCCACAACGCGTCGCCGCGCTCGACTAGGTGGGTAGCGGTAGGTGTTGAACGGAGGCGCAGTTTCTGACCCGCCAGAATCTTAGACCCGGTTATTCCGTTCAGTTTCTTGATCTTACTCAATGGCAGGTGATAATGCGTCGCGATCTCTGAAAGGGTTTCCCCGCGGCGGACGGTATGCACTGCCTCGTCTTGTTTGCTGGGGCGCAACCTCAACTTCTGACCCGGCAGGATCCGGGAATCTATCAATCCGTTTAACTGGCGCAGCAGGCGTACACCCAAATCGAACCTGACAGCGATTTCCGAAAGAGTGTCACCTTTTTTGACGACGTATGCGCGCGGTTCGGAAAGGTCGTTTGTGGGTCCTCGAACGGACAGAGTCTGACCCGGCGAAATGAGATCGCCTTTGAGGCGATTCAAACGTTTCAAGTAGGGCACGGTTGTGCCATACCGAACGGCAATTTCTGATAGTGTGTCGCCTGGTTTGATTTGGTGTTTGGAACTGCTTCCAGGGCGCAGTCTGATCCGTTGACCGGGGTAGATGTGTTTGCCCACGCGGGGGTTGAGCTGCCGTATCCGTTCCAACGTGATACTGTAACGCAGGGCGATGCGAGAAAGGTTCTCGCCCCTGCATACGACGTGTTCTTCATCGTCCTGGTCGACCGTCAGCCGTTGGCCGGGATAAATCCTATCCCCCCGAACGTCGTTCCACTG
>CAYNZV010000015.1:1214-52958 GCA_964401715.1 uncultured Gemmatimonadaceae bacterium
GCCACGGGAAGGTGGATTTGGACGCCAACGAGTTAGAAGAGCGAGTGGTATCCCAAGTGGGAGCCCGAGTGGATGGCCTCGAACGTCCAAGTCTACGGCACGCTGTTAACGCCACGGGCGTTATACTTCATTCTGGGCTTGGCAGGGCACCCCTTCCAGCTGTTGCTGGACAGTCGCTGGCTGAGGTGGTGGTAGGGTACTGCAACTTGGAGATCGATCTCGAGCAAGGAGAAAGAGGTTCTCGCTTTAATCACGTCGAAGAGTTGATCTGCCTTCTGGCTAGCTCTGAAGCTGCGTTGGTTGTGAATAACAATGCGGCCGCGGTGTTGTTGGCGTTGAACAGCTTGGCTCGGGGACGGGAGGTTTTGGTCTCGCGAGGGGAGTTGATCGAAATAGGTGGGTCCTTCCGCATTCCAGAGATCATCACCTCCAGTGGTGCCCGCATTCGAGAGGTGGGAACTACCAATCGTACCCATCTCGATGATTTTGCTAACGCAGTCAATCATGAAACGGCGATGATTCTGGTGGTGCATCCCAGCAACTACCAGGTAAAGGGATTCACGGCGGCCGTATCGCTGGCGGATCTGGTTGAGCTGGGTCAGCAAGCAAAGGTTCCAGTAGTACACGACCTGGGAGGAGGCGTGCTGGTCGATTTGAAGACTTGGGGTCTGCCCGTCGAACCTCTAGTGTCCGATAGCCTTGACGCAGGCGTTGACTTGGTGACCTTCAGCGGCGACAAGATTCTAGGAGGACCGCAAGCCGGCTTGATCGTAGGTTCCCGCTCGCGCATCGATCAACTGCGGCGGGACCCCCTCATGCGGGCGTTGCGCTGCGACAAATTGACTCTGGCCGCACTCGAGGCGACCCTCCGCTTATTCTTGCTGGCGCCCGCAAAGCTCCGTGAGCAACACCCCGTTCTGACAATGATGTGTTCGCCGCTTGAGGTTGTCGAAGCCCGAGGCGAGACCCTCCTGGATATGATGCCTGCGGCTGTAACCAAACTGCTCTCTCCGCAGCTGGAATCTTCGGCGGCCCAGGTAGGCAGCGGGGCCCTGCCGCTGGAAGAGATTCCCAGCATTGCCGTCACCTTGAGTCCTGACTACTGCTCCTGCGAAGATCTCGCCCAACTTCTGCGAACCCGGCAGCGACCGGTGGTAGGGAGAATTCAGCGCGGTAAACTGATGCTAGACATGCGAACCGTAGACGACAGCGAGTTGAGTCTCATCTCTGATGCACTGAGCGACATCGTTGCATCGGTACAGTGAATGCCGAGTTCCCGTTGACTGTAAAAGGGCTATTTTTGGCGGCGACAATGTTTCTATACGGGTGTGGGGCCGGTAGGGGCTTCAGCGCTTCCGTCGAGGATGGTGAGACGCCTGTAGAACCAGTTGTTCTCACTGCCGGTTACGTTTTCTTGCAGAACGATACGCCTTACGATGTTTAGGTCACCTACGTAGATAGTTTCACCGCCGCGGTAACCAGTCTCGTGCGCACGACGGTGGCTGCTGGAGAGCGATTGGACATATCGACCGTAGAACCACCTGCCGATGCGGAGGTTGAGTTCGATCTCGCCTTTCAAGTTCCCGGCGAACAGGCATTTCGCATCCGCCGGAAGGCGACGGTACGCGTCAAAGGCCAGACGGTAGTGCAAATAAGGATAGAAACAGCCGATGATCCGTTTAGCCTGTTGATCGAAACCCATTCCTAAACGAAGGTATCTTCGCCGGGACCCCGCACGATATTGAGCTGCCCCTGGTCCTCCAGCTGGCGTGCTTTCTGCACGATGCGGAGCTGGATCTCTTCGACTTCCTTTAGACGCATCGGTCCCATGAAATCCATCTCTTCCTGCATAAAGGTGCGGATTCTATCGGACATATTGCTGAGGATCCTCTCCTTCAGTTCCTCGCTGGCGGCTTTCAAGGCCACAACCAAGTCCTTCTGGTCGATATCCCGTAACAGGATCTGAATCTCCCGGTCGGTGAGGGTAACCAAGTCCTCGAAAAGGAACATCATGTTGCGCACGTTCTCAGCGGTCTCTGGGTCCTGGGCGTCTATATTGTTCAAAACATGTTTCTCCACACTGCTGCCGGTGAGATTGAGTATGTCAGCAACGATCTTCGGGCCGCCTACTTGCTTATGCCCACTGAGAATATCCTTGAGGTTCGCCTTTAGGCTTTCTTCGATCTGCTGAATCACCGACGGCGTAATGTTGTCCATGGTGGCGATCCGGTAGGCGACTTCTGCCTGCTTCCGTTCCGGCAGTTGGGCAAGGATGCCTGCACTCTGCGCCGGTTCCAGTTGGGATAGAATCAAGGCAATGGTCTGGGGATGTTCATTGGAGATGAACGGAGCGATCTGTTCCGCTGGCACGTTCTTCAGCATGTACAAGCCTGAGGTCACTGTACTGGCGATCCGATCGAGTATTTCCTGAGCCCGCCGGGCACCCACGGCCCGCTCGAGGGCGGAGCGTGCGAAATCTACGCCGCCTTGGCTCACCCAAGTGCCGGCTAGCAGATGCTGCTCAAACTCCTCGAGAACGGAGTCCTGAAGCTCGGCGGGAAGGTGTTTCAGTTCGGTTATGGTCTGAGTGAGTTCCTCGATCTCGTAGTCCGCGAGGTATTTCATTACCTCGCCGGCGCTCTCTTCGCCGAGGGCCACCATTAAAATAGCCGCCTTTTCCTGCGGGTTTAGCTCCTCTTCCTCTGCCCCTTTTTTTATCTCTTCTTTGGTATACCCATCCATTTTGTGTTGCCTCCCTGAACCACGAAGCTGCGTTTCGTTTCCCCGCACGAGAAATATCTTCCCGGTAAAACGCAAGGCGAGCGTTTGTGTATTTATAATAAGGCTATGAAATACATTAATTTATAGTGACATAGAAAATTGGCGTCTTCCTTAGTGTCGCAAAAAGGAGACCAAACGCCGCGGCGGCTAGTTCGTTGAGGATATCTTGCATATTATCCGGGGGCTTTTTATATTCGGTCACCCTTTTTCAACAAAAGCTTTTCCCTTCCCATATCCCCACAAAGACCTCCATTTAGGAATACGCAGAGGGGATCGTATGTACACGGATTCAAGCGCGGATTCGTTGTTAGCGCAACTACCAGTTTCGTGCGGCCAATCCTTGGCGGGAGCCGAGTGCAGGATCCTGCACGAGTATGTCGCAAATCCTTTTCTGGATGATGATTTCCAAGGGATCGGTCTACGATTGGGCATGTCGCGGCCGGAGTCCGTGGCGGCTCTGAATGGTCTGTGCCAGAGTGGCTACATGAAATCCGCCGGGCAACGGGGATTCATGCTCGATCTGCAAAACGTCGTCACGACAATAGAAGATCTTGAATCTGAAGTGCCAGCCGAGTTGGTGTCCCTGCACTCGCGCGCAATCCTCGACGACATACTTGGAGGTTTGCCGCTGGGTCTGATCATGCTCAATGCCGATGGTGGCTTGGAGGCTGCCAATCGCCTCGGAAAGACTTGGCTAGGAGCAGAGGAGGGGGAGCTGAACGGGTCGGTGTTTACCGAACTTACAGGCTTTGATCCGCTTATCGTTTTACAAGGTTTTCCTGAGGTAACATTCTGTCGCAAGAAACCCTTCCCGCTGGAAGTGACCATGTATGCCTGCGAACTTGAAGACGGGCCTGGAATCATGATTCTGTTGCGGGATACAAAGGTTCAGGACGAAGCGACCCGAATCTATTCCGATATCCAAGAGGAGATGTTTGCGCGTATGCGTGAGGACTTGGTGGATCCGATTCGCATCATCGCGGGTTATCTGGAGAATCCCGAAGGTGTCGATCTCGGCCAAGCTAGGACAGCTATGGAGCAGGTCCACATCTTCATGGAGTACTTTTTCTTGGCGGAGAGATCCAGTTCCAGCGATCAAACCGGACAATGAACGGCTGAACTATTATGGTAATGGATATCCGACATGAGGAAGAATTGCCGCAGACGGCGTCCGAGCAACAGGAAAGTACTCCTCAGCTTGAGGACCTGCTGACGGCGGCGGCACAGGGAGAATCCCTTGGCCAGCGTGCGCGTGCCGTCGAGCACCTGCGCCACCTCGTTCCGGGCATTTCCGGCTTCAAGCTCCTGTGGAGCGTCTTGGAACAGCCCGGCGATCCTAGACGACTGGTGGCAGCTCAAGTAATTGGGTACCATCGTCGCTTAATCTCGTCCGCACCGGTTATGGAGCGTCTTTTGAGAACGATTCGATTGGAAGCGAACACGTGGGTGGCGGCGGCGCTGGTTTGGGGTCTGCGTCAGAAGGACGAGATCCAGGAGTTCTTGTTCGGCGATCAACCGAAGGTGGCCAGAGAGGCTGCGTTGGGACTACCTGTCAGCCACGCTACTCTGGAATCACTTGTCGGCTACCTATTCGCCGGCCAAGAGAACGATAACCGTAGGATTTTGCTCGAAAAGCTGCGAACCATAGATCCCAAGCTGGTCAAAGAGTTGGTTTATCACATATTGGACGAGGACCTGACCGAGTCGGAGGACGAGACCTTGCATGCTGTCTTTCAGGAGCTTCCCCAGGTACCTCTCTTCAACGTAACAATCGAAAGCGGTGGCCCCGAAAGGGCACTTGACCGCCCTGAGCAGGACCGGGCTTGGAGAAGGCTGATACGCGCCGTCGAGCAAGTCCTCGAGGCAGCGCCTGGTCCAGAGTTGTTGCGCTATCTGTTTGAGAAAAGCAGCGAGGAAGAACGGTTTGCTAGGAGACATGCTCGCTTCCTAGATGCTGTGTTGATGCGCGCTGACCGCTTCGTTGGCTCTGACTTTCTGACGTACATCGAACGGCTCACCAATCAAGCTTCGGAAGACAAGATTGCACGGTTGGCACAGTTGTTGGTGGATCTCGGCAGTCGACTCAGCGGAACGGCCGGCGAGCAAGCAGCGGAGCTCTTAGAGTCGTGGAAAACCCGTTCGGCCGCTTTGAAGCTGAAGATCTACCACATGCAGCAGGGGATTACCTAAATTGGCTCCGTTGGCAAGGTAGCGCGTGATGGGGTCACTTGTGGGCCCTCCATACGAGGACGAGGCTGACAGAGCCGAAGAGGATGTTGGCAAACCATGCGCCCAACATCGGCGTGAGGATTTGATTCCATCCTAATGCCTGTCCCATCTTGACACAACTGTAGAACGCGAAACAGACGATGATGCCGACGCCGAAACTGTTGGCCAATCCTGCCCGCCTGGCGTTGGCCCCCAGTGGTGCGCCCAGCAGGACGACGATGAAGCAGGTCACGGGGAACGAGATCTTCAGGTGCAAGTCGACGACATGTCTCGTCACGTCTTCCCCATTGGCACGGGCCCGCGATATATAGGTCTGCAGCTCAGCAAAATCCATTTCCTCCGGTTTCTTCTGCTGTTGTTCGAAAGCGGCCGGTTCAAGGGCCAACTGGGGTAGATGCAAAGTGTCGAAAAGGCTGGTTTCGGGACCCGTCTGGCCGAACCGGTATCTGAGCCCCTCGAACAGTACCCACTCCCGATCCTGCCATTCAAGGCGATTGGCTACGACGCGCTCTGTAATCCGAAAATCGACATGCTGCTCCCACAGAATCTCGTGGGCCTTGCGTCGTCTTGCGTCGTAGGAGCGCGCGAATATGTACTGGCCATCGACATCCTGAAGAAGAACCTGCCGTCGCGAGCCATCGGAACGACTGTAAGATCGGATTTCGTCGCGAATGTTATTGTACCGGAACGTAGCCCCCGGCAGGATGCGATCGGTGAAAACGAATGCAAGGGTACTCAATAAGGCAGCAAAGACCAACAGCGGCGCGAGGGCGCGATAGAGACTTATCCCGGCCGCTTTCATCGCAGTTATCTCGTTTCGCCGGGCCAATTCCGTCAACGAAAACAGGGTGCCCATCAACGCGGCAATTGGCAACGTGAGTATCACCCAATACGGCGTGTGATAGACATAATAAAGCAGGATTTGGGAAATGGAGGCCTGGTGATCGATAAATGTGTCTATGTTTTCGGTGAGGTCGACCACAATGGCAATGAGCAGGAGTCCCACAATGCTCAAGGTCAGGGCGATGGCGAATCGACTGAGCAGGTAGCGGTCCAATAATGTCATGATTTAGTCGTTTGCGGTCGACGCCACTGCAGCACCGGGAGGTCGAGGTTGGCTCCACGAACCAAAACAATACCTAGGACGCCAAAGACCAAATTTGGTGCCCACATTGCCACCGCCGGAGGAACGAAACCGCGATCTGCCAGCTCCTCGCCGCCGATAAGGAACATCCAATAGAAGAGAAAAAACACGAGACTAATTCCAATAGAGACAGCGGCACCGCGCTGGCGAATCATCACCCCCAAAGGAGCCCCGACTAATACGAAGACCAGACAGGCAGCGGGAATCGAGAATTTCTTGTGGATCTCGACCATGAATTCGTCGATCTGCTTGGAGCGGTTGAGCGCTAGGCGTTGGTGGCGTTCCAGCTGCTTCGCGAGCGCTTGCGCCTCTTGGCGGTCGCTCTTGGAGGCAGAGTTTACCGCAGCGGAGTGTAGGTTCGCGATGATGGCGACATATCGCTTCTGGGTACTATCGATTTGTTGGAATCCGCGATTTTGTTCTGCCCGGCGTTTTTCCACCGCCTCATAGAGAGCGGCAACGTTCATTTCTCGCTGACCGCGATACGATGAAGAGCGGTCGTTGAAGGCGCGCTGGGGGTCTTCTATATGGACCACCTGCCGGTCGAAGTAGCCGCGAACAAAGCGCTCGGGGTTGTCGGCATCGACGGTGTGGTATTCGCCGTTTTCTAGGGTCAGGCGTATATAGCTGCCGGACCTAAAGATTTCAATGCGTCCCTTGGCTGCGTGGAGTGTTGTAGGCGTTCTTTTTTTGCCAGCATCGTAGACGGTAATTCCGCGGATTTGGTTATGTTGCTCGTCAACCTCGCGAATCAGCAGGCTGTACCGATTGCCCAGCTTGTGAATGAAGATGCCTTCTTTCTCTTTCAGGACGAGCGCCGCCTTTACTCGTTTGAGATTGGTGGTGATATTGCGTGCGCGATGGTTCCAATCCGGCAAAACCACGTCGTTGAAAAGAACCATGATCGCCGTCAAAACTAGTGCGCTCATTACTACTGGTCTCAGTAAACGAAGAAATCCGATACCGCCCGCTTTGGCGGCCATTATCTCATTGTCCGCTGACAACCGTGCAAACACCATCAGCACCGAGACGAGTACAGCCATAGGCACAGCTAACGCCACGATCCAAGCGAGATTATAAACAAATAGCTGCATAGCCACGGATGCGGACAATCCCTTGCTCAACACTTGGTCCATCATCTGTAACACCACGTCTATGACCAGCACGAAGATAATGAGGGCGAGCGCCAGTCCGAAGGGGCCGAGGTGCTCCCGCAATAAATATCGGGATAACGTTTTCAATTCGCCTCAATGCTGTTCCGCGTGCTACTCGAAGGTGAAAACAAAACGACTCGAATCTCTAGAAACTGCATGCGCCGTCTCCTCGTCGATAAAGAATATGCCACGTTGAAATGCTGCTTTATAGTGACCGAACGCGCGCTGATACCCGTCAGTATTGCTGGCGTGCTACTGATCAAATATACGGGGATGACGGCTTCAACTAAAAGAGAGTGCTACAGCTCGGCACATGACATGCTTAAAGCCGAGACGACGCCTTGAATTTCGGAGGTCCTTATATTAGGTTGTCAAGCGCTGACGCAGATCTCCTGCAGGGCATCCGGCCTCTTTCCCCTTTAGCGGCGTGTCAATCGCAACGCGACGCGCCTACCCGCGACCGGAGAAGCTTATCGCGCATAGTTTACGTCTAGTTTTCTGAGGTCAGTTCCCCGCTATATGGTGCGGCGTTCTCGTTTTGACGGATGTGCTTCGCCGGGGTCCTCGGCATAGAGTTCGAGCAGTTCGATCGCGTATCAAAGGAACAGATCGAGCTCATCATAATGCGCGTTTTGATGTCCCGTAACCCTTTATCGACAGTTGTGCAACAGCGGCCGCGACTCATTGGCTTGTTGGGTGGTTTGGGCTTGGTGCTGGTTGCGTCGTGCCCGGCTTGGACCGCTCCCGGCTTGCATCTGGAATCGATTGTGGGACCGTTGAGCGACTTCTTTGAGCGTTCCGATGGGAACTCGCCTATGCAGGAGGAAGCGCCGCTTCTTCGCATGCAAATACCGACTCACCTTTTCGCCAACGAGGTCGAAGTGGATTCCAGCTTGGTAACCTTCACTAAGCTTTCCGGTGGTTTTCCATCGGGGATGACCGCGGCGATGAACAAAGACGAATACTTGGATCTCATCTATGGTTACGGCTCGCGCGACGTATGGAGGCGAGAGATCCGGCAAGCATTCCGAGAGTCTTCGCGCCGTGAGCGACAACAAGGTAATCGCCGGTTGGAATGGACGGTGCCGTTCACAGCGCCCAAACCGTTGCGTCGCTTCATCGGAGACGAAGGCCCCAGCTTGCGCATGAGTGGTTCGTTGAAGGTATCTATCTCGGGGAAGAGCGAGTGGACCGGCGGCGAGGTACAAACCGCGGCTGGGCGCCCCTCGAAATTTCCGGCTTTGACCATGGATCAAGAGCAGCGTTTCACCGTTGAAGGCAAGGTGGGCGAACTCATCAACGTGCGCATAGATCAAGACACTGAAAGTGCGGGCGGCGCTGTCAGCACTTTGAATCTGCGTGATCAGATCGCCAACCAGATCAAGTTGGATTACAAAAACGATGAGGATGCGATCTTCCAGGAGATCCAGGCGGGAAACACGACCTTGGCGTTGCCGCGATCAAAATTTGTCGGATTCCAGCAACAGAATAAGGGGCTGTTCGGAATACGTGCCAAAGGTGCCGTAGGACCGCTTAGCTTTACCACTATCGCCAGCCACGAAAGCAGCAAGAGCAACCGGCGCACATTTCACGGCGGTGCTGTTCAGGATACCCTCTCATTGCGTGACTACCAGTTTCTGCGCAATACGTACTTCTTCTTGGATGAATTCTACCGCGTCAACCTTCCCGACTACCGACGACTTGTTTCCGGCGCGCGCATTCCGGGGTCGGACTTTATCGACTCGGGAAGCTTGCAGATCTACATAAACGATTTCAACACGATTAACGATGCCGAATTGCTTGCCCGTCCCGGTGTCGCGCGGGTGGCCACCAGTGATGTAAGCGATGATGACGAGGTGGTGTGTATCAATCCCAATGGGTTGTTGGTGGACAGTAGCGGCTGTTTCGAAGAAGGCACTTGGCACCGGTTGGATCCGGACGACGATTACACGGTGGTCGAAGGGGCTGGATTTATCATACTCAATCGCATGGTGCCAGAACGGCATGCCTTGGCGGTGAGCTATCGCACACACGGCGGTCCAAATGTGTCACCGGAGCAATTTGGCGACACCCGTGGAGATACGCTTCAGCTCAAGTTGATCAAGGCACGTGACGCGCGGCCGGGTTTTCCCACATGGGACCTGGAGTGGAAAAACGTCTACCGGATTGCCACCGGATTTGCTGCGGGTCGCAAGTTCGACCCATCGTCGCTGGAGGTGCAGGTGCTGAAAGAGATTGCCGGCCAAGAATCTCAACCGTCTCAAGGAGGAAAGTCGTATCTCCAAATTTTCGGCCTCGACGAACGCGGCCAAGACCCGGGTAGTGCACCCGACCGCGTGATCGACCGCGACTACATCGGTTTGGACGACTTCCGTGGGCACCTGATCTTCCCAGCCCGCACGCCGTTCAACCCAGAAACACCGGAAGATCCAGGAAATGCCGAATTGAATGAGAAGATTTCTCAGATCTACAACCGGCAGCAACAGCGTGACCAGGTCGAGGCGAGTACCTACATCATCGAGGTGCGTTCGAGCTCGGGCCAACAGCGTATTAGTCTCGGTCTTGGGGTGCGTCCAGAAACAGTGGAGGTTCGCCTCAACGGCGAACGTAAACAGAAGGGCAAGGATTACAACGTCGGTTTCGCCGGGGACATCACATTCGTGGGTACCACCGCCCAGGAAGTCGCCGATCCCGGTGCCGATTTAGAGATCACCTACGAGAGCGAAGATCTGCTCGGTTTGGGAAGTCAACAGAAAACCCTCATCGGCATGCGCACCCAGTACGAGTTTCTCGGAGGGGAAGGTAAGTGGGGAACTACAATGCTCTACAACAACGAACGCAGCGCCGAGCGGCGGGTGCGCGTGGGTGCGGAGCCGGCGCGCACCGTGGTATGGAGCACGGACATGCGAGCCAAGTTTGGTTCACCGTTTCTGACAAGGGTTGTCGACGCCTTGCCATTTTTGAAGACGGCGACTAGGTCTACCGTCGAATTTCAGGGAGAAGTGGCACAGAGTCGACCGAATTTGAACACGAAAGGTAAGGGATTCATCGATGATTTCGAAGGAAGCTCCCGGCCTAATAGCCTGCGTATATCTCGCACCAACTGGACGCCTTCGAGCAAACCTGCGACGCTGCAGTTCGTTCACGAAGAGCGTGGCAGATTGATCTGGTACAACCCCTTCGACGGCATCTTGCGTAAGGATATTTGGCCTGGACAAGAGGAGCATGTTGAGAATCAAAACAACCGCACCGATGTTTTGGTTATGCGCCTGAAGCCGCGTGCTGACCAACGACAAGTGTGGGGGGGGCTCATGACCTCGCTCGGTGCCGTGAACGATTTTTCTCTGTCCAAGTTCATGGAGATCTGGGTGCGTGGCGATCGCGGCTTGCTCAATCTGGATTTGGGAACGATCAGCGAGGACTTTTGTTGTGTGCAAACCGAAGACGATATCCTCAACTTCCGCGACGAAGGACGGCTCGATACGGAGGATCAACCGTTTCCTGGGCGCGCTACTGGCGATGGATTGGTTTCGCAGGCAGAGGATGTGGGGATCGATCGCAGAAACGACGAGGGTGAGCTGAATTTCTTTCTGTCCGCGGCCGGCATAGACACGACCAACCTGACCCGGGAGCAGAAACGACAACAGTTCCTGCAGATATACAGTAACCGCGATGTCAACGATCCTCAGGGGGACAATTGGCACTACGATGCGACCGGTAATCGAAAGAACGACTACCGTTGGATCAATGGGACCGAGGGTAACAAAAACGATCGCGAGGCAGCCGATCGCCCAGACAGCGAAGACCTAAATAACGACGGGATTCTGAACACACGTAACGACTACTATAGTTATTCCATTGATCTGGCTTCGGATTCCCACATCGCCGGAACGGAAAGCAACGGTTGGCGTATGTTTCGGATTCCCTTGTTCGACAACACAAACCGAGAAGGATTGCCAGACTCCAGTCGCATCGAGTTTGCCCGCCTAGTAGTGAGCGGCGAAGCGGCAGCCGACGACGACTCCATCCAAGTGGAAATCGCCCTCATCGAAGTGATTGGAAACGAATGGCAAGAAGACGAGATCTTGGTACTCGACGGCGGTAACGATGTGGGAGGAAACGAATCGATATCGGTGAACGTTGTGGGCACGGACAAGAATATAGATTACGAACCTCCGCCGGGTGTGAAAATTCAACGCAACCGGCAGACGCGGACCCGCGAACGCGAACAGTCCCTTCGTTTGCGTTACGAGAACCTAGAACCTGAACACCAAATGTCGGTGACCAAGGTACTAACCCGCAATGCTAACTACACCCAGTACACTCGCATGCGCATGTTCGTGCACGGCGACGATGTCAACACCTCCTACGTTGTTGGAGACTCGAGTGACATAGAGCTGTTTGTTCGGTTCGGCGCCGACACTACCAACTATTACGAGTTCATAACCCGGATTTTGCCGGGTTGGGACGGCGGTCGTGTCGGCTACAAGGGGAATGAGGTCGATATCGATTTGTTGGAGATAGCACGCCTGAAGTCTAGTTTGCAGGCCGGACGCTTCGATTCCCTGGGGCAGCAAATGACGATCCAAGATACGGTGATAGCAGAGTCCCGTCTGCGTGATTTCAGGCCCGCCATATACCGTGTGCGCGGCAATCCTTCGATGCAGCAGATCAAGGAACTCACCATAGGCGTCCGGAACCGAGGATCCGGGATATACAGCGGCGAAGTCTTGGTGGACGAGTTGCGCTTGGAGGAAGGACGCAACGATCTAGGCGGGGCCGTCTTCGCTCGAGTTAACACCAAATTGGCGGATGTCATGAATCTGGACGGTCAGATGACGTGGACCGGTGGTGACTTCCGCACCCTGAACTCGCGTGGACGCACCAGTACGGATCTAAATCGCATGCTGTCGGCAACCACCAACATTCACCGTTTTTTACCGGGAAGATGGGGTTTTTCTATACCATTCAAAGCGACTTTCACGGAGACGGAAAACCTTCCACGGTTTGGTCCCAATTCGGACGTTGAGCTCGGTAAGAAGGAACAGAGACAACAGCGCACCTTCAGGACCAAACGTTTCTATGAAATGTCTCTGTCGAAGAGGACAGGCCGGAACCGGGTGTTCAAGTGGACTATCGACCAGATGAACTTGCGGCTCTCTCATTTGGAAGAGCGCGGATCGTCGACCACGCGGCCGTTGAATCGTACCGACGCCCAGACCATGAACTTCAGCTACAAGATGCCATTGCCAAGTCCGCAATTGCCGCTGTTCACCTGGCTTCCCGAACGAACGCCCCGCTCAATAAGGGAACTGAAATGGAGGTACTTGCCTTCGACACTCAGTTACTCGATGATCGCCAACCGCAAGGAGCAGAGAAACCAGCAGCGTTCCGATGCAGAGGCAACGAAACAGGAAAACTTCATCGTCAACGAAACATACGTTGCCAACGCCAATCCGTTCAGTGGCGTATCTGTCAATTACGATCTTAAGATTAATCGCGACCTTCGCAAGAGATATGAGCTGGACAAACTCAGCTTCGGTCGGGAGATCGGACGGACGCAAGGCGGAGGTTTGAAGGTTACGCTACGCTGGTTGCGCTGGTTGGATCAGCAATACACGTTTGAGTCCACCTACAACGAAAACAGCAATCCCACCCAGCGCCGCGCTCAAGTACTGATCGACAGTACGAGTGGCTTACCGATCAAACCGTTGGACATCGACACCAAGAACAATCTTTCCACCCGCTTCAATCTAAAACTTCCGATGTTGCTCAAGAGCGTCGGAGGCAACAAGAAAACCGTCATCAAGAAACGACCGCAACGACCTGCCAAACAAGCCGTAAAAACGTCGACTAAACTAAAAGAAGAAGAAACAGAGCAAGAGCCTAGGTCAGAACCGATCGCACCATTTTTTCTTTGGCGCACGTTCAATTTTGCCGGTAGTTTCATCGAGCCGTTCAACGTCACTTGGCGGCGAAATACCAACGCCCGTTCGTTCAATCTGACTCGTCGCCCAGGACTGCTCTACCAGCTGGGTTTCAAGGATTCGATGGAGGTCCCTCAAGCTTCGGTAGGGTTAACACAGCAGGATGGTTTTGGTCGCACACGAAATCTGGATATGGGATCTGGATTGAAGCTGCCGAGGGGCTTTAGTGTGAAGACGGATTTCAACGACAAGCTCGAACGCCGAAGCGGAAGCACCCAAAAGCGCACCAGAGTGCGTCAGGAGACCCGCTTCCCAAAGGTCAATGTGACCTGGAGCAGGGCAGACAGAATTCCATTGTTGCGGAGGGTGGTCAACAGCGCACATTTCGCTCTGTCCGTGCAGAAAACGGAGTCCAGCGAAGGTGAAGGCAGCCTGAGAGCCGGCAATCTCATCACCAAGAACGAGTCACAGGAGACTAGAATCTCGTGGAACGGAAAATTGCGGATAGGACCAACCGCACGCGTCGAACGGGTCGTTGCCAAGGGAACCGACCTCGAGTTCGAACTGGTTGCCGCGGAAGACAGTGCTGCAGCTGAAGGAAATTTCCGACCCCTGCGCGGAAGTGGAGAGTTGGAAATGACGACAACCACGTTTTCGATCAAACACAACTTGCGACCGCGCAGCATTCCGATCTTCGGAAAACTTAAGAGTAATGTCGATCTGAAGTTTGAGATTACACTGGAGGATGAGGTCCGAGCGAATGGCACGGGAGACGCCGAACGGGCGCCGATCAGCTCCGTCAGCAAATGGCGCACATCGCTCACTGCTTCGTATAAATTCAGCGACAGTTTTCGCGGCGATGGAGTAATCCGTATGGACAACAACCGCAACAATCTCACCGAAAAGACACGCAAAATTCGAGAAGTCAGATTTTCGGGTACCATGTTTTTTCGTTGACATGTTCGGTTGCCCACTCCCCCCAAAGACGATCAATTTTCTCGTGTACAACCACAACGAACTAATCGCTGGTTTCGTTGGACGGATTCGTGCAGTTGGTACGCATGCGACTTTGAGTGAGTTGGTACTGGTGCCGGCACATCGCGACAGCCGGCAATGGCGGGACGAAACGTTATATGCCGTGGTGGAGGTATTGGTACAATAGATTTCGCAAGCTCAGCAAGAAAGGAACGGTCATGGAGGCGGCATTCTATCCAGGTAGCTTCGACCCGATCACCTACGGTCACATGAACATCATTGAGCGAGCTCTGGTCATTTTCGAGAAGGTGACGGTTTTGTTGGCTGTCAATCCGGAAAAGAAAACTCTCTTTTCCGTGGAAGAGAACGTGGAGATGATCAAAGAGGCCACCTGCCATTGGGACCGTGTCGACGTTGACAGCTGGGACGGCCTCGTGGTTGATTATGCCCGTGCAAAGAAGATCCGGGTGGCAGTCAGAGGACTGCGGGCGGTAACCGATTTCGACAACGAGTTCACCATGGCGTTGACCAATCGCAGCCTGTGGCCGGAATTCGAAACGGTATTTCTCATGACTCGTTCGGACTACATGTTTTTGAGTTCCACGGTGGTGCGGCAAGTGGCGCAGATGGGTGGCGATGTTATCCCGTTCGTTCCCCCTGTCGTTGCCGATCGGCTTTGTCGCTTATCGAGTAGTGATTGAAGCTTCATACTATGTCGGAGCGCCGAAGGGAATTCGATGTTTGTCGATGAAGTAACAATTGTCGCTCGATCGGGAGACGGGGGTGATGGTTGTGTCAGTTTTCGGCGCGAGAAGTACGTGCCTCGTGGTGGCCCCAACGGCGGTGACGGCGGAAATGGCGGAAATGTTCTGTTCCGAGTGGATGAGAACTTGATTACGCTGTTGGATTACCGATATCGCCCGCTAATCGCTGCCGTCCGCGGCGGTCACGGCAAGGGCAAGAACATGACCGGCGCGAGAGGAGCGGATGCGATAATCTGCGTTCCGCCCGGAACGATGGTGCGCACGGAAGGAGGAGACGTGCTGGTCGATCTACTGGCGCCAGGCCAGGAGTTCCTTTTTTTGAAGGGTGGCAAGGGCGGGCGTGGGAACGCTCAATTCGCGACGCCACAACTTCAAGCTCCTCAGCATGCTGAGGAAGGCCGCCGAGGTTCGGAAGCGCAAGCCTTCTTGGAGTTAAAACTGCTGGCTGATGTAGGCCTCGTGGGTTTCCCCAATGCCGGCAAATCTACCTTGCTATCGAGGATCTCCGCCGCCCATCCGCGGATAGCGGAATATCCGTTCACGACGCTTGAGCCGCAATTGGGAATCGTCCGATGGAATGAGCTGGACACTTTCGTGATGGCCGATCTTCCCGGGTTGATCGACGGCGCGTCGCACGGCAAAGGTCTCGGGACGAGGTTCCTTCGTCATATCGAACGTACCCGAAGTTTACTATTCATGATAGAGTGCACCAGCACCGATCTGAAAGCGGATTTTCAGACCTTGAGAACCGAGTTAGGCGAATACAATCCGGAGTTGTTGAACAAACCATACGCCGTTGCTCTCACTAAGTGCGACTTGCTGCCTTTGGACGCCGAGCCCGATGAGAACTTCGAGGCGTTGTGTCCTGCACGTTTTCGCATTTCGGCAGTTTCCGGTTTTGGATTGAAGGAAATGGTTGCCAGCCTCGGTTCCGCCTTGGACGAGATGCGTCACCGGGAGTCTACCTCGTGAGCGAATGAGTGGCGGGCACAGAAGAAACAGCAGGCTCGGATCGCACTAAGCCACCTGTCCTAGCCCGGAGGCTTTCGTGCTCTCAAGCTGAAATAGTCTTGCAGTAGTACTCGCGCCGCCGACGGGTGATTGGCAGCGAGTGCTCGGCGGGGTCGGCAGCAAAGCCAGAAGGCCACGACTGTAAACGGACTGGATGGCCTATCAATGGTGCCAACCGCAAGACCGGGGAGAGCATAGGCGATCACGATTTTCCTCATGTCCTATTGACGAACCAAGCTCACACCGACCGGAGCTTCCGTGTATCACTAGGGGCGGAGGAGCGCATGGTCTTTGCGAAGGAGATGCCCGAGTTGATGAAGACCAGTCATTTTCACTTGTTCATGATGCCGATAGTGTTCGTAATCACCGGACACCTCTTCCTGCTCAGTGCTTGGGGTCGACGCAGCAAAACCGTTGTAATTAGCTCATGTTTTGCGTATATCGTGCTGGACATTTCCAAACCGTGGCTAATCCGCTATGGCGGAGATTCGTTTGCATCGTTGGCGCCGATCAACTCCGGGCTGCTTGGTATAACCATGTTGCTGTGCATCTTGGTGCCGATTTACGAGATGTGGTTTTTGCGGATGGATCTTCCTACCCGAGCGCAGGTCTGAAATGACTAAACTGTTCAATGCGTTCTTCTTCACTTGCGCTGTCAGCCACGGGAGTAGCCTGTCCGAGTTCTACACGCACTGGGGTGACGGCAAGGCAGAAATCTCCAGCTATTCCATTTTGCAGCCGCGATACGGGGAGAAACGTAGTGGGTACGGGGTAATGGTCTTCGTTACAGAGGTGATCAATCGCAAGACACTTATTAAAGTGGATTCTCCTCAACCGGCCGAGCAACGCATCTACGTGCTCAAGCTGAACAACCTTCTCAAATTCAATACCGGCATCTATGACTATTCTGTGATGACCTCGGTATTCAGTGCCGTGGAAGGATACGAGCGGGGACAGGAAATGGAGCTCTGTAAAATCACCTTTAGCTCGCAGGAATGGTGTGGCCACGTGTTTGACGAGAGCCGAGTGAAGAACGGAAAACTGTTGGGAGCATTGAATAGTTATTTCGAACGCGAGGGCCGCCGCGATTACCATTTAGCGTTACCCGACGCCTTCGTAGCGGAAGATCACTTGCTCATCCGTATCCGTGAACTCACGGGCCCATGGATGGAACCAGGCGAAAGTCGGCAGGTCAGGTTGTTGCCTCGGCTCTGGTCGTTTCGCCTCAAACGCCGATCGCACCGGTTGGTAGATGCCAGCCTGACGAAAAACCATGCGGTTTTGAAGACGGTGGCGGGAAAAGCATACCGTGCTGTACCATGGTCTTGGTCTTCGGAAGGATTTTGGAAGACGGTGTGGGTGGAAGACGCACCGCCTCGGCGTATCCTGGCATGGGAGGATTCCGACGGCGGGCACGGTGAGCTGGTGGTAACGGTCAGAGAGCCGTATTGGCAACTGAACAGCAACGCCAACGAGATGTATCGAGAGCAACTACAAATACCAAAATAGCCCGATCTGAGCGACGAAGAGCCAAAACGAGATGATCGATTATGAAGGTTACAAGGTTGCCGACCCCGATGGCCTGGAGACGCCGTGCATGGTGGTCTTCGAGGAAAAGCTGAAGCACAATCTCAGCAAGACCATCGAGTTGGCGGGCGGTCCGCAGAACCTGATGTTGCACGTCAAAACCCACAAATCGCCGCAAGTCGTCCGCAGACAGATCGATCAGGGGATAGCAGGTTTTAAATGCGCGACTTTAAAGGAGCTGGAGATGGTGATCGAGGCGGGTGCCAGAAAAGCTGTCCTTGCATATCCATTGGTCCAGCGACTGAAGGTAGAACGCCTCTGCGATATTTGTTCCTCGCACGACCAGGTGACGATTGATGCCATCGCCAGCGCCAATTTGCACTTTGAACTCCTCAACGAAGTAAGCAAAGCTAAACAGCAGCAGCTTGGTGTCTTGGTCGATGTCGACTCTGGCATGCACCGAACCGGGATCGCCCTGGGACCGCACACCGAGGAACTCTATCGGAGAATTGATGCCGCCGAATATCTGACGGCTGCTGGATTGCATTGGTACGATGGCCACGAACACATCGTCGATCCTGTCATACGCCAACAGACCTCCGACGCCCACGTTCGAGAGCTGCAAGTTTTCAAAGCGAAACTCGAAGGGGCTGGTCTCTCGGTTGCCAGGATCGTTGCCGGTAATACTTGGACGTTTCCATATTACGCCCACGCCGCCGGCATGTTCGGGTCACCCGGAACCTGCATCTACTGGGACACTGGTTATGGTGACGAACTGGTCGACATGCCGTTCCAATGGGCCGCTTGTGTATTGACGCAGGTCGTGGAGGTCTACCCCGACCACCAGATCGTGACCACTGACCTGGGCACGAAGGCGATTCCTGCTGATCCACCTCCTGAGAAGCGGGTCCGCTTGCTGGGCTATAGAAATGCTCGATTACAGCTGCAGAACGAAGAGCACGGGGTCTTTGCCTGGTCTGGATCCACCCCTGATGTAGGTACCTATTTGTTAGCTGTGCCTGGTCACGTCTGCCCGACCGCCATTCGTTACCCCGGGGCGTACGTGACCGACGGTGAAGGGCATATCACCGATTATTTTACTCACACTGCTCGGGATCGCCAGTAACACCTGAGGAAATGGGCTCGCCGTTTTCGGTAAACTGGCTGGTGCTCCGGTTGTGTCGGAAGCACCTGCACGACGCCCTCAACCAATTCGCACGTGGTCAGTTGCTGGATATTGGTTGCGGCCAGAAACCGTATCTGAATTTGCAGCTGGAGCGAGCTAAACGGTGTATCGGCATCGATTGTGATAGGACCCGTTATAACGATGTTCCTCCCGATGTCTGGGGCGACAGCGTTGCTCTGCCATTTTCTCGTGAAAGCTTCGAAACCGTTTTCTGTGCCCAGGTGCTTGAGCACGTCGCAGAACCGACCGCAGTGTTTGGCGAAATTTACAGGATCCTGAAGCCGAACGGACACCTGATTCTCTCTGCACCACACATGTGGGGAATCCACGAGGAGCCGCACGATTATTTTCGTTTCACCAATTTCGGCCTGCAACATCTCGCCGCCAAAGTTGGTTTGCACATCATAAAGGTCGAAGCGATGGCCGGTTACTGGGTGACGGCGGGAACGCGCTTCTGCTACTATTTGCAGCAGTTCGAGAAGATTGGTTTGAAGCCGCTTCTGCTGCCAGTTTACGCTATCGTACAAGCGGCAGCATGGGTGCTCGACCGAATTCATCGGGTCGAAAGCGACAGCTGGAATTTCATTCTTATAGCCAGCAAGCTGAGTACAACGGACAACAACGATTGATGGTCAAGCTGGGCATCATCCTTGCCGTAGCCTTGTTGCTACGTATTGGCTTCGGTATGACGAGGGCGGATCTAGAGGCTGCCACCGACGAAGCCCACTGGTTTCGGCTCGCTGAACACTTCGTGTCGCTGGGACCTTTACACGTCGACACGGGCACCTATCGGCCCCCGCTCTATCCGTTATTTCTTGCCATCATCTTCGATATGGTGGGCACGAACATAGACGCGGTAAGGTTTGTACAAAGCTTTATGGGCGTTATCACCTGCGGGTTACTGTTTCTGATCGGTCGACGAACCGGCGACGAGCGCGTTGGTCTGATTGCCGCAGGGCTTGGAGCCGTTTATCCATTTTCTGTGTTTTTCGCCGGAGTTGTGATGGTTGAGACTCTGTTGGTTCTGCTAACAGTAATCTCTCTATTCCTTATGCAGGAGCTTCAGTGGACACCCTCGGTTCGTCGTGCCGCCGTCCTAGGTGGCGTACTTGGTTTGGGAGCGCTCTGCAAACCGGTCTTGCTTGCGTGGGTGGCAGTGCTCGCTGTGGGAGTCTTGGTGCAGTTTCAGAGAACAACAACTGGGATTCGGGTGGTCTGCAAATATTTGGCAGTAGTGACGCTCGCCCTGTGTCTGGTGATCGCACCTTGGACCCTTCGCAACTACACTTTGACGGGTTACTTCCTGCCGATTTCGTCCAACGCCGGAATGAATCTTTTAATCGGCCATGAGCCCAATGCTCGAGGCACCTATCGCCACGGGTTTGATTATGTCGGTTTGTTGCATCGTGTAACTGGCGACCAGCTAGATGCAGTCTATCGCGAACGAGCTGCATTGCGCAAGGTCGTGTCATGGATGGTGGCAGACCCCGCACGCACGGTGCGCTTGAGTCTTCGCAAGTTGGTATTGTTTTGGAGCCCCGTAGTTGCGGGTGAAACCGTATTGCGCAAATTTGCAGCTGCAGTGAGCTACGTACCGGTCGTTCTTCTGGGCGTCTGGGGAACGTGGATGTTACGAAGACAACCCATTGCCTGGCCGGTAGCCGCATTAGCAATCTCTTTTTCTGCTGTCCACGTGATCTTTTTCGCTCACACGCGGTTTCGGCTTCCCGTTGACGCCGTATTGATGGTACCGGCAGCCTGGTCGATAAGCTATCTTCTCAGCAAATGGCGGCGGTCATGAACACAACTCGTGTTCCCCTAATGTCAGTATGTCCGCAGAACAACGGTCTGCTGGCTCTGGTTTGTGCGGCTCAGCTCCTGCTGATCGTGTTCCCTTCTCTGTTTTCTACCAACTACACCTGGCTGATCAGCTGCGAACTCGTTTTTCTGGCTATGGTAGCCTTCTCAGTCGAGCGAACGCTTGTTACCCTGCTGCTGCTGACGATCATCCTTCCTGCTAAACTGCTGGACGCTCTCATACTTCCCGGTGGCTTCCGCTTTTATGAAGGTATCTTGTTGGCAGCGTTCGTCTTTGCCACCATCGACTTGGTAATGTATCGCCGACTGCAGTTGCGTAGCAGCCCGATTGATGTTGCCACAGCGGTATTTCTTCTCATTGCAGTGCTTTCCGCGGGCGTGGGATTGCTCCATGGAAACTCGATGTCGCTAGTGCTGCGGGATGTCCGTTTTCTCATGTATTACTCCGCCATTTTCCTGGTTACCACTTTTGTGGATCGTGACACGGCATTGCGCATTTTCGTACCCATGCTGGTCCTTGCAGGATTGGCGGTCAGCTTTGAATACATCCTGGAGTTCCTCGGTGCCATCGATTTCTCCGTGGGTAGCCGTTTCAAACGGGTGGCCCATCTACAGGGATTGATACTGCCCATTGGCTTGCTGTTCTTGGTGAATCAGTACCTGTACGATCCGGGACGGTACGGACGCTGGCTGCTGGTGGCGTTGGCTGTTCCCATGGGGCTTGCCTTTGTGCTCACCGTAGGTCGCGGAATGTGGGTGGCTTTCACGATCGGACTTGCAGTTTCCGTGTTTCTCCGTTACTCAAGCGGGGATAATCAACGCCGGCGCTTGGGTCGTGCCTTGATGCTGGTTTCGGGCGTGCTGGTGCTATTTGGCGCGACAGCGTTTCTGTTTCAGCGCGTCACCGGTGCCGCCATTGGCGCCCACGCCCTCGAACGCTCGCGCACGTTCGTAGATTTCGAGCGGGATGTCCACGTTCTAGGGCGGATACAGTCATATCGCCTAGCCGCGGAGGCGTTTGCGAAATACCCGCTGTTGGGATTGGGTCAGGGGGCCACTCTTGATGTGCCTATGTTCAACGAGGAGATGAAACGATTCGAACAAATAACCACCTGGACTGTGGACAGCCTCTACCTGACACTGCTGCTCAAGAGCGGACTGATCGGTGCCCTCGCTTTTCTATGGCTACTGCGGCGGGTGGTGAGTATTGCCTACGAGAATTTCAAGCACGCGGCTGACGCCAAGGTGCGGACGTTTGCAAGTGCGGCGGCTGCGGTGGTTATTGCCATGGCAGCGCTAGGTGTGAGCGACGGATCCATGGTCAACGGGCGATTCGCTTTGGTTTACGCCATCCTCTTTGGCCTCATTGCGGTGATCGGAAATCGCCGGGCTGTTCCATGAGTTGCTTAGCTGCCTTGAGTTCGCAGACAGAACGACTGGTGATCGGCATGATATCGGGTACATCGGTGGATGGTATCGATGTGGCGTTGTGCAGGTTTGAGGGAGCGGGAGAAAACATTAAACAGCAGCTGCTGCATTTCGCGACTGTAGCCTACGAGCCGACTCTGCGCCAGCAGATTTTCAACTTATTCAAATCGTCGGCCACGGTGGATGACCTATGTGTACTCAATGTTGCCGTCGGCGAGGCATTCGCGCGGGCAGCCCTTGAGGTCACTACCAACGCCGGGTTCCAGCTTGAACAGATCGATCTCATTAGTTCTCACGGCCAGACCGTGCGCCATCTTCCTGGAGGGAGTCTCCCGTCGACGCTGCAGATTGGCGACATCTCGGTGATCGCACAAAGAACGGGGATCGTTACGGTTGGAGACTTCAGACCGGCCGATATGGCGGTGGGAGGTCAGGGTGCACCTTTGGTTCCGATGGCAGACTATCTGCTATTCAGGCATGCGACGAAGGGGCGGTTGCTACTCAATATCGGCGGCATAGCCAACGTGACTGTTTTGCCGGCAAACACATCAGCAGACGCCGTTCTTGCATTTGACCTCGGTCCGGGAAATGCTCTGGTGGACGCAGCCGTGAATCATTATACCGAAGGACAAGAGACATGCGATACTGATGGGGGTCGGGCGGCTATCGGCAACGTTGATCGCCAGCTTCTATATGACCTAATGGAACACGAATTCCTACAGCGAAGGCCTCCAAAATCAACGGGGAGGGAAATGTTCGGCACAGAGTTTTTCGAAGGCTTGCTGCGTCAGGTTGAGTTGTCTGCCAACGACATGGTCGCAACGCTTACAGCATTCACTTGCGAGGCGATTGTGCGAGGTATCCGAGACTTTGTAACTTTGGAAATGCACGAGCTTTGGCTGGGTGGGGGAGGTGCTTACAACGAGTCGATGGTCAGGCACTTGACCGCAGGACTGTCCGAGCTCAAAGCGGAATCGTTCAACGGTTTGGGGATTGAACCCGATGCCCGCGAGGCGCTGGCTTTTGCGGTGTTGGGCAACCAGACGTTTTCCGAACAGCCAGGAAACCTACCTTCGGCTACTGGCGCTCAAAAAAGTGTGGTGCTGGGCAAGATCGCCATAGCCTGAATCGTTCCAAGCTTGCCCGGAAAATCCGATCTTCGGTAATTAACTTCTCACAACCCAAGGAATCATGCACCAATTTAAGCTGCATCGACAGGAATCGATCGCCGAGATAGGGACGGAGGCGTATCTCTATAAACACCACAGTGGGGCCGAGTTGTTGTCGTTAGTAAACGACGATGAGAATAAGGTGTTCGGCATCAACTTCCGCACGCCACCGGCTGATTCCACTGGTATAGCTCACATTCTTGAACATTCGGTTCTGTGCGGCTCCCGTAAGTACCCCGTCAAAGAGCCTTTCGTCGAACTTCTAAAGGGTTCCCTCAACACCTTTCTCAATGCCTTCACTTATCCAGACAAAACCTGCTATCCGGTGGCGAGTCAGAACCTTCAAGACTTTTACAACCTGGTGGACGTCTATCTGGATGCGGTCTTCTATCCCCGATTGACGCCTCAGGTCCTGCAACAAGAAGGATGGCATTATGAACTGGAGTCTCCTGAGAAGCCACTTACCTACAAGGGTGTCGTCTACAACGAAATGAAAGGGGCGTATTCCGATCCAGACCGCCGCTTGGCTGAGCTAGCCCAACATTCCATCTTTCCTGACACCACCTACGGTGTGGAATCGGGTGGTCATCCTCGAAACATTCCTGATCTAACCTGGAAGCAATTCGAGGCCTTTCATCGCGATCTCTATCATCCGGCAAATAGCCGTATTTATTTCTACGGCGACGACGACCCTCAGCGGCGACTAGAGATCCTAGAAAAGTACTTGGGTGATTTCGAGTCGCGCGGCATCGATTCCGCGGTTGCTATGCAATCGCGTTTCCCGAAGCCGCGTCACATCGTGCAGTCATACCCGGTAAGTTCCGAGGGCGAGACCAACAAGAGCATGACCACGGTGAGCTGGCTGCTAAAAGACGACGTAGACACTGAAACCGTGATGGCTTTGCACATGTTGGAACACATTCTGCTCGGTACTCCCGCTTCCCCGCTGCGTAAAGACTTGATCGAATCTGGATTGGGTGAAGATCTCGCAGGTGTGGGTATGGAGAGCGAACTGCAGCAACTCTATTTTTCCGTCGGTTTGCGCGGTGTGGAGACCTCGCGGGTGAGCGATGTCGAGGCATTGATCTTCAGTTCGCTACAAGGGCTCGCCGATGATGGGATCGATCCGGATGCAGTGGCGGCTGCTCTAAACACCGCCGAGTTCCGCCTGCGGGAAAACAACACCGGTTCATATCCCCGAGGGCTGGTCCTTATGTTGCGTTCACTCAGCACCTGGCTCTACGATCGGGATCCGCTCGAACCGCTAAAGTTCGAAGGTCCCCTAGAAGCGATCAAGAAAAAATCTTGTGCAGGATCCGGTTACTTTGAGGAAATGATTCGTGCGCAATTGTTGTCCAACAGCCATCGGACGACCATCGTGCTCGAGCCTGACGACAATCTTTCGGTGGAGGAAGAGAAGCAAGAGATCGATCGTCTTTCGCAAGCACGTGCTGCTATGGATAAGGACGAGCTGAATGCCCACATAGAGAGTGCTCTGGCATTGCGCCGATCTCAGGAGACCCCGGATGCGCCGGAGGATCTGGCTAAACTGCCCCGGTTGCAATTGTCCGATCTTGATCGCAACACCCGCAAAATTCCCCAGGAGATCGGCTGCGAAAGCGGCATGACGACCCTATATCACGACCTGTTTACCAATGGCATAGTCTACATCGACATTGGATTCGATCTTCACTTGTTGCCGGTAGAACTGATTCCGTACGTGCCATTGTTTGGCCGTGCGCTGGTGGAAACCGGCACGGAGCGCGAGGATTTCGTCCAGCTTGGACAACGCATCGGCATGAAGACTGGGGGTATCGGCTCACACTCGTTGCTCAGTTCGAAACGAGAAGGTGCGGAAGCGGCGGCGTGGCTCTTCCTGCGTGGCAAAGGGATGACAAATCAAGTTGCGGAGCTGCTGGACATCATTCGCGAGGTTTTGACCACAGCCCGATTGGACAACCGCGAGCGGTTCATGCAGATGGTGCTGGAGGAAAAAGCTGGTGAGGAAGCGGGGTTGGTTCCGGGTGGCCATCGAGTTGTCAATTTGCGATTGCGCTCCCAGTACGACGAAGCAAGCTGGGCCAGTGAACTGATGAAAGGGGTGGATTACCTGTTTTTCCTGCGGCAGCTGGTGGAGGATTGTGAACAGCAATGGGATAGGGTACAACAGAACCTGGAGGAGATTCGCCATCGTTTGGTAAACCGTCAATCAATGATCTGCAATACTACTTACCACGGTGGTGACCGCGCTTTTGTCGAGAGGGAGCTGGCGCGTTTTGCGGCGAGTCTCCCAGAGACCGATTCATCTCCGGTGGGATGGTCGCCAGCGTACGCGGAGCGCAATGAAGGGTTGGTAGTACCCAGCCAGGTGAACTATGTGGCCAAAGCCGCAAATATTTACGATTTGGGCTATGAACTAGATGGTTCGGTCGGTGTGATTACCCGTTTCATGGGGACGTCATGGCTGTGGGATCGCGTACGGGTGCAGGGAGGTGCCTACGGAGCGTTTTGCTCCTTCGACCACTTCTCCGGGGTGTTGTCCTACACTTCCTACCGAGATCCCAATCTGCTGGAAACGGTGGATGCATATGATCGGACCAGCCGGTTCCTTGCCGAAACGGAGATCAGCGAAGACGAGCTCCACAAAGCCATCATCGGCACCATCGGGGATATGGACAGCTACCAACTGCCGGACGCCAAGGGGTACACCGCTATGGTGCGTCACCTGACAGGCGTCACCGAGGGATACCGACAATCCATCCGAGATCAGGTTCTGGCTTCAGAGACCTTCTTGTTCCAGGAATTCGCCCAGGTCTTGGACAGACTCAATCAAGAAGGCCGGGTTGTTGTACTGGGCGCCGCGGACAAACTCGATGCAGTAAATGAAAAGCGTCCCAACTTCCTCGAAATCGTGAAAGTCATGTAGGTAGTGAGCTTGTTCCAACACATCGATGTCGACCAGGCGAAAAAATATCTCGAATCGGGTGCTGTAGTGTTTCTGGATATACGTGACGAAATGTCGAGAAAAGGCGGGTTTATCGATCCCTCTATCCACCTGAATGACGAGACCTCCGAGACATTTCTAACCAGCAGCGAAAAGGATCGACCGGTGGTGGTCTACTGCTACCACGGAAACAGCAGTCAAATGGCCGCTCAGTACCTGGTGGAGAACGGGTTTTCCGAGGTCTACAGTATGGATGGCGGTTTCGAAGCGTGGGCGTCGCGATATTCATTTAAGACCGGGTCGGGCTCATAGTCGCCTTAATCAAATACGACTTCCGTCCCGGCATCTTCTACCATCGCCTTTGTGTTTTCGACGTCTTCTTCAGACACCTTCTCCACAACGGCAACTGGAGCTGACACGACGATTTTTTTGGCGGCTCCGAGCTTAGAGATAAAACTTATCTAACTGTCTTGATCACGTTAATCATCGCCGTCCCAACTCATCAAGTATATACCGTTCTTTCGCTTGCCTTGTGCGTCTGAGTAGGCGCGAACAAAGGCAATGCGTAGTTTCGCCGAAAGATCCTACGCGAGATAACGATTGTTTCCAATGATCCGCGTCAGATTGTGTTGCTCTGAAACCTCAGATTTCATGAGTTAGATATCCAAATCGCCATACATAACTGATACAAAAGCGATCTTTCTGGTTGCATCCAGAGAAGCGGTAGCAATGCTGGGCGCAAGCAACATGGCAATGAAAAAAACGGTCATTCCCATGGTACTTCTGGATTGCAATGGCCGATTGTCCTTTGTATATATCGGCAGGTTGCGACATCGGTAACGCGGCCGCACGGCTCATCAGCCGACTAATCCGTATGCACCAACGATAGCGATTTCCTTGCACGTAATTTGCGTCGTGATGCGTGGCTGGCGATTCGCGCCTTGGCACCAGGTAGATCATGGAGACACGCACCACCTATTATTTGGAGATGAAGGCACCTGCCGAACTGCGGAGCAGGGAGGAGTCCAACGGACTGCAGGTTCGCGAATGCCAGATCAAGCAGTTCCAATTCAACAAATACCTCTACCAGCTCGTGGGTTCCGACTGGGATTGGACCACCAAGATTCCTTGGTCCGATGACGAATGGGTAGCTTACTCCGAGAACGACAATCTCCGCACCTGGGTCGGTTATAAAAAAGGCAGTCCCATCGGTTATTATGAACTGCGGAAGATTGAAGCGGACACAGAGATCGCATCTTTTGGGATGGCTCCCAACTTCATAGGACGGGGTTATGGTGGTTGCCTGCTGACAAAGGCGATCGAGTGTGCCTGGGAATGGGAGGGTACGCAACGAGTGTTGGTGCATACCTGTACCACCGATCATCCCTATGCATTGGCGAACTACCAGGCCCGAGGAATGAAACTCTATCACACAAAAACCACCACGCTTTAGGCCGCACAGATCCCGGTGCTATGATTCGGAATCACGATCTTCTGCAGCCAACGCTGCTATAGAATGTTAGATAGCAACCCCTCTATGTAATGAGGAGATGGTGGTCAACTGGTATCATTGGCAGCACTATCGTGCTCCAACTGGCAAGGCGCACCGATCAACAGGATGTAAACACCCTGGGACCGCCAAAACAAAGATTACGCTATCTCGTGCGTTTATATCTTGACCAGAGAGCTTCTTTTGGAAGGTTACGATTCTTGTAGTTCGTACACCGATCCGGCCAATCCGACGTTGGACGGCGTCTGTAGGAAGATTGGTTTCCTGTCGGCGATGCGCGGGCTATCGATTTTTAAGTGTGCAAGACCCTGACGTGACATTCGCATCCTGCGACAACTCATGAAGATCCTGGTTACCGGCGCCACTGGTTTCATCGGTTTGCATCTGATCAAACGGCTCCAGACCACCGATTATGATGTACGTTGTCTGGTACGCGAATCGAGTGACGTGAGTGAGCTCGAGGAATTCAATGTCACCCTCATCACCGGCGATGTCACCGACAAACAATCGTTGTTGGCGGCGATGGACGGATGTGACTGGATAGCCAATCTGGCCAATGTCTACTCCTTCTGGGAACCGTGCAAAGATGTCTATGCTCAAGTCAACATAGAAGGGACGCGGAATGTCATGGAGGCGGCGCTGGAAACGGGAGTCGCCAAAATCGCGCATATGAGCTCCGTGGTGACCTACGGAAAACCAAAGGCGTTACCGTTTGCTGAAGATACCCTGGAAGGTCCTTTTCGCTTCAGTGAATATGCTCGCACGAAACACGAGGGCGATCTCATCGCCTGGAAGCTACTCGAAGAGCAAGGCCTGCCCGTGCTCATGATCTATCCCGGTGGGGTATTGGGTCCGGGCGATGTCAAATCCAGCGGCCAGTATGTACTGGATCTGATCAACCGCGGTTTGCCGACCCGCGTACACGAAAACTCCACCATGTCGTGGGTACACGTTAAGGACGTGGCGGAAGCGACGGTGAGGGCTTTGGAGAAAGAGGGAAATATCGGGGAGCGCTACCTGGTGGTCGGCGAACGCTTGAAAATGACTGAATTCAACCGGATGGTAAGCGAGATCTCGGCCGTGCCACTGCCGCGGATCGAGATGCCCGGACCCATGGTGACGCTCAATGCGATCTGTTTGACGGCACTTTCAAACCTCATCAAAACACCGCCAAGATGGGGATTGGCAATCGACCAGATTCGCACCATCAAGGAGGGCATCGAGGCGGACGGCGGTAAAACAGCAAGGGAGCTCGGAATCGATTACACGCCGATTCGGGTAGCGTTGGAAGAAGCGATCGACTGGTATCGTCGCTGATAGCCATGGCCTATAGAGGTGCCTTAACTCATTTATAGAAAACAAATTGACCGCTGTGTAACGGAAGTTTACGGCGTGTCTGGATGTCCTAAGGCCGGCGTTGGCTAGGAAGCGCACGCAAGACCTCGCGTTAACCCTAAACCTTGCTGATATTACCCTTGAAACGGACAAATTGGCCCAATTACAGTTGAGGAGAATGTCATGCTAAGGGCGGTTAGCTGTTGCGTCGCGGTGGTCAGCATGTTTTTCGCCACGGCAGCAATGGCCGGCGAAACGCCGGAAACGGTGTTACTGCGCAAAACCATCGATAACGACAAATTTGCTAAAAGACGGGGCGACGCGCAGCAGATGATGGAGAGTTATGCACAGGAGATAACAGCATACGACGCCAACGGCACCATTGATCCGCGCGGCTGGACAGTAGTCTACGAACACCGCAAGAGTTTCGCCCAGGCGCTGGCGAGCGATCTGGAGACCAAACATTTCGACTTCGAACGGGCTATGCCGTTCATCCAGGTGTTGTCACCTCAACATGAAAAAGCGATAGCAACTACAATCGATTCAGGTGTCGTAATTGACAAGGCGACGGGAGAGTCGCAGCCACTGCTCGAAGAGCGGCTATGGTTTTTCGACAAGATTGAAGAGGAATGGCTGGTTTCCGGGTATGTGCAGAATCTAGGTCATTCGACGACGGTCGGTATTACTCGAGAATCTGAAGTCGTGCCGGAACTAACGGAATTGTTAAAGGCAGAAGAGGAGTCTTGGGAACAAGGTAGCACGGGAGCGATCGCTGGCCTATATGTGGAAAAACTTGCCGCATATAATAGCGGGAATAAAGTCGAGCCCCAATCTTGGAAAATCATCTTCGGTCATAGGGAAGATTGGGAGAGCTGGCTCACCAAACGACTGCGACATGCCATGTACGAGATTGACCGCAATGTCGTCTATACCACCGTCGGCGCCGACGGGCAGGAGGCGATAGCAGTTACCAGAGAAACCGTAACAACCAAATATGACAAGGGACCGGCTATCCATAGCCTCGACCGCTATGTTCTGTGGTTGGCGAGTCGCAAGAGCGGATCTTGGAGAATAAGCCAAGTGTTCTTCGACATCGGCCTGTCCAAGCAGTAGGCCCTTACCAGAATTTCGCTTCGAGTTCTGTTTGATCCCGTTGGTAATTGGTAACAGCAAGGTTGTCAGCGCGAACTATGCGTCTCACCTTCTTACCGTGATGAGGGGTTTTGGTTTCCATGGCTCTGCTCCTCCTGCCACATGCTCTTGGAAAATGTGCCCGCGTTAAGTTGCAGCTCATCCTTTGGCCCCGTGAGAGTTGACGCACGGAGACATTTGGGAATGTGCTCAAATCCAATAAATCGATGAGCCCATCGCGGTGCTGGCGAAAATTTTATCGCCCGGTACTGAATAGATGTCCCCCAAAAGCTTGAACGACTCGACGACTGGAAGATCCCAACATAGCTGTGTAAGCGTTGCCCGAATACCGCGCCGATGAGGCGGACGGGCTCGATGGGTGGTTGCTACGGTAAAAAATCAAGTAACTCGCAATGGCCGGCATCGAAAATTGAGATAAGGCCAGCAGCTTGACCGCGGTCGATTTGACTACCCCGTTGGGGCAGATGTAACCCACCAACTCTGCTTAATCGATAGAAAAAGAGATTCGGTTAAGGGCTGTAATGGTGTGGCGGCGGCGATGAATGACACCGCGAACATCCCTCTAAAAGCCGCGTTTGCGTTCGGGACTACGAATAGGTCTTCAGCCGGTCTTCAACGATGATCTGGCCCACAGGTAGTCGGAGGTAGCCGAGAAGTCCGTCTGCACGGATGGGTCAGGTCGGGAAAGCCTACTGTGAAAAGCTTGACAATGACAAAATTAATTCGGCAGCCGATGTATGTCCGCCGACATGCAAAAAACCAACCTCCACCAATTGATGGTGATTTAAACGCAACGATATCTGCGCGACGCTCAGCGGAAATAATTTCCTTACCTGATGGGAAATAGGTTCCGTCCTTTCATTCGGAGCTAACCACAACGTGCGCTATTCACAGGATTACCTACAAGATGTTGCTATGACAATTACGAAATACTATGTGATAACACTTTAAAATTTTTAAAAAAATATTCATAAATTTAGTAAAAACAATAAGATGTATACGGAGCGAAAATTCCTATGTGATGTGGCACACAATTTGCATTTAGGTTTGGCCTAGGCTCCCCGCCTGGATGCACTGCTTTTCCCACGAAACTATCGCCGATCGTTTGTTGCGCGTTCCTTGATTGCTGGATCGCGTTTGATCCACCGAGTACCTCAAATACTCCCCAATTACGAATGTTTTCCCAGTAGTGGAGTACAAAATGTTGGATTTGGCTCGGAAAATGTTAGTTCTTCTCCGCATGTCTCCGTTTGTCCTCCTACTCCTCCTCGTATACCTAGGTACGTCTGTGGCGGAAGCCCAGGAGCTTATTTGCTCGGGTTACGAGCCGCCGACGCCCACGGGTGCGCTGGCGAAAAGGACCAGAATAGCACCGACGACGGGAACGGTGAACGTGCTCGTCGTATACGCCAAGTTCAAGGACGAGGCACCCGGAGTCGATGGGGTGCCGGCGTTCGCCGACCAACTTTTCGACGAGAATATTCAAGGAAGCTTTTCCCACTTCTACAACGAAATGTCTGACGGGCAACTTACTGTCCGCGGCACCGTCCTGCCCAACCGTTATAGCTCGTTCCGGCCTAAAGCGGCTTATCTCAACCACGAACACGGGCGTTACGGCAGGTATCCTGAGTTTGTAAGTGAGATTTTGACACAGGTCGATCAGGATGTCGATCTGGGGCGATTCGACAACGACGGTGTGGACGGCAAACCCAACAGCGGCGATGACGACGGTTTCGTCGATTACATATTCGTCAACATTCTTTCGACTCCTCGAGGTTTCATAACCGGTGGTGCAACTGGAATAGCCAATCTCGGCTCCATCATGCTCGAAAGTAAAGATGTTGCCGCAAATGGTGGCACGATTGCCATCGGTGGATCCATACGGCACGGTGCCCTGCAACAGGAAGGCAATTTTGCCCAGACAGTGGGCTCTATGGCCCACGAGTTCGGACACCGCCTCGGACTTCCCGATCTATACGATCTTTCTTATCGCTCTCCAAAGGATGACAGCGCCGGGATTGGCAGGTGGGGTCTTATGGGTTGGGGGGCTCATGGGTGGACCGGACAGGATGGTCCAGCTCCTTTTAGTGCTTGGAGTCTGGAGCAATTGGGATGGATTGGCCAGGACAACGAAAACCTGATTGAGATCGACAGCGATGCTGAAAGCCTCGAAATCGTCGACTTGCTCTCCGATGGTAACGTCTACAAGGTTCCAATACATCTGGCGGGTGGCAAGACCAACAATTTCACACAGGAGTATCTCCTTCTCGAGCAGATCAGTCGCTCGAGTTCGTTCTACCGAAGGAACATACCCGGTGAGGGGCTGCTCCTGTGGCATGTTAGGCCCCAGATCGGTGGCAACGGTGACGAAGCCTCCAAGAGTATCGACCTGATCTGCGCGGACGGACTCTATGCCGACTTAGGATTTCCTTCCGGTCGCATCGTTGACGCAGAGTTTGGCGGGGACAATCTGGATTTCTGGTCTCACGATGACAGTTACACGCGAGCGAATAACGGAAATTTCGGCGACGCCACTGATCCATTCGATGGTGTGCAGTTTACAGCTTTCAACCAACATTCCAATCCTTCGAACAACCCGCAGGGCAGATCGTCTTCTGCGACCACTGGAGTCAGCTTACGCTTCCAGCGCGATGGTGCCAAAATGATTGTCGATGTTGTGCAACCACGGTGGGCGGGCATTATCAACGAGCAGGTGCACTGGGCGGGTGACGTAATAGTTGACGGTGATGTGAAGGTCGCAAACGACGGTGAGCTACACATACATTCCGATACGAGAGTACGGGTTTCCGGCAGCGACCGCCTGTTCGGTGGCCTAGATCCTCGTTTGTCAGAGTTCGAAATCAACGGAGACCTGATCGTCGGCGATGTTGTGGCATCGGATATAATCATTGAGGCCCTGCACCCAGGCGATAGCTGGTATGGCATCCTGATTGATCCCGCCGACTCTAGTCGGATAGAGATGTCGGCGTCGAGTATCGTCCTCGATGATGTCCTCCATGGATTCATCTTTGAGCGTGCACCGTTTGCACTGCAGGAGCCGCTTTTGGATATAAACGTTAATCTTATCGACGATTCTGCAACCGAGACGGTAGGAAATGGGGATGGGACCCTCAATCCCGGGGAGATCGTTCAACTCGAATTGACTATAGATAACTGGACCTTGGACACCTACAGACGAGTGCGGCCTGAAATGAGCTGGAATTCGTCGATGCTGGGACCGGCTTGGGAGAGGAGTGGAACGTCCAACCACAGGCGTAAGCTAAAGATTGACGATTCGTTCACGTTGTATCCTGGAAAGAGCCACACTGACGTAGTTACGTTGGCGGTGAGCAAGGAGGCGGAACCGGGTACAGAGATCCGGGTTGTGGTCGATTACGGCCATCGCATTATAGGACGCACCTCGGCCCGCCATACATCCAGGGTGGTGGATATTGGTCGCGATACGCTGAACTTCGTGGTGACCGGGAAATATTCTCAAAACGACGTCGATTTCGAGGTGCCCGACCGCGAAATTCGCGGCCGCTCGGTACTGGTGCCGCCGACGACGCCAACTAGAGTTCGGGCGTTAGTGCAGGGGGACATAGCTGCTGCAGACCTCATGTTGCGAACAGTGGCAGGGTCAAAATACGTAGTAGCGACGTCTATGGAGAAGACTGGCGTACGTGGGGATCGTCATATCTTCGAGGCCGTTGTTCCCGCAGGATATGAAGGCTATTTCGAGGCCTTCGTCCGCGTGCATGGAGCAAACGGCTTAACGACTCTGGCGGACTCAACATTGTTGATGGGCGTTATGTCCATTTCAGAGGATACAGATGTCCTTGCATTTGTGGGCAACACAGGTCCCGAAGACACCCACGACAACGTAGTTGCTGCGTTAGAGCGGGCTACCACCACGCGTGATTTGTCTCAGTATGTAATTCGTGACGCGCCAAGCGACGAAACGCTATACGAGCTACTGCTGCCGAATTTTGTCGGAGCCAACAAGACTATCGTGTGGATAGGTGGCTCTATTGGTATAGAGGTGCAAGAACATCTGATGTCGTTCCTCAATCAGGGCGGTCGCATGCTAATGGCAATGCAAGACAATAGAACGATGAGGTACGGTCGCCGTTTCGCCTCTGAGGTGCTTCACATCACTCAGAGCAGGTCATCCGCAAAAGGGCTGCTATACGGTTTGGATCTGCATGCACCGGAACCGATCGAGTCGACCTACAGGATTTTGAATTTGCAGATGCCAGCGGAACCGATGTTGTTTGACGAACATTACAATGCCGCTGCCATGCGGGTAGATACGGGGACATTCCGCGCGGTCTTTTTACCGTTCAATCCCGGTTTTCTAGATGAGGACATGGCGGCGTCGTTGATACAATCCAGTCTGGCGTTCTTGAGTTCGAGTTCGATCCCAGCGACGATAGAATTTTCAGAAAGTGAGCAGTTGGGGGAGTCTGTTTTGGTAAAAGGCAACACCTTACCACTCGCTATAGTCAATGTCTCCGACGAAGTTGTTCGCGCCAAGCTCGACGTAAGACACCTACCCACCTTGCAGCTACACCAAACCTTTGACTTGCGGAAGGACCCAAACATTCCAGGCAGATTCGAAGAGTTGCTCTCGATCGCCGAACCAGGAAGCTACCTGATTTCCGCTCGCATCTACGATGATCAGGGAAGCAGCCTTCCAAACTCAGCTCGCAGCGAGGTCCTTCGCCTGTTCGATCGTCCCAATCTGGTCTTAACCAATGTGGCTTTCAGTGCCAGAGACCGCGTCAAGATGCGCAGCACGATCAAGCGAGCAATGGCGGCCAACCAAACAGAAGCCGACATCATCGACTACCCGCAAAAGGATAACCGGATATACGAGGATCTGATTCTTAGCTACGCAGGCGAAGGCAGGGCTCTTTTCTGGTTTGGCGACTTTGGAGACAAACATGTAACACCCATACTTGGCAAATTTCTGGATAAGGGAGGTCATCTCTTTCTGGCGAGTAGGGGAGGTGCGTCAATGCATGGTCTCAAGGATCTGGCCGGAAAATATCTATTCACGTCTGTAGGTTCGAATGCCTCCAGTAGCTTGGTCTCGCTCATATCCAACCGCGGTATGGACTATTCCTTTAATGGTAGGACGCTCAATCATCGAAAGTTATCGCCCGAGTCGCCGGCGGTCCCCCTTGTGGTGGGAACCGATGGCCAAATAGCGGGGATTCACGTCGCCAACGGCGGCTACCGAGCCGTTTACTATTCGTTCGATGCGGCCAATGTGGGAAACGCTGAGAATCTCTTAAAGGAATCGGTTGGGTTGCTGCGCGAAAACCTGAACCAGGAGGCGGTGTTGGAGATTCCCGGAGCGTTCCTTTCCGATAGGGGTACGGTACTGCTTGCCGGAGTGGAACAATCGATAAGAGTAGTCGCAGACGGTGAAGCGGTGGAGGCCGAGGTGTTGATCAAAGGTCTAGGTTTGGGACACGGGCAAGAGGTAACGTTGAGCTTGCTTGAGCAACAGAGTGCCGAAGAAAGGATATTTGATGGCTCATGGATGCCCCCGCTGGCAGGAAACTACAGGATGTTTATCCGGACTCGAGATAGATCGGGAGCGCAACGCATCAGCTCACACAACGTGGGCGTCGAAGCAGTTTCATTTGCACAGTGGGAACCGGTCCTGATTGTCGACAATTATCCCAAATTGGGCCGCCCCATCGTCGCTGATGTCCTCGATCAGCTGATGCAGCACGGCTTAGGAGCGAATGTCCTGACCTATAAAACCAGTTTGTCCGATCCATCAATGTGCGATGCTCTGTTGCAGCATTACGTCGGTGCTGGAAAGTTTGTTGTCTGGCTTGCGCCAAGGGTGAGTGGCTGGCAGCAAGAAGCCATCTCGAGCTTTGTCGGCAGCGGAGGTCGAATTCTGGTGGCTTCGCCGGGCTTCGGGTATTCGTCAACGGTCGATACTTTCAAGAACGAGGTCCTCGGAATCGGAAGCCAACACAGAAACGGCGGCTTCGGAAAATTTGAGAATCTGAAGGGGAATCGCCGCGGTGGCACTATTCCGTTCCAGTATGTTGTTCCCTTGGACGGAACCGAGCCGCTGCTCGCGGATTCGAAAGGTCGGGTCACGGCCGTCCGGAAAGATGCAGGCAGGTATCGCACCATATATATCGGCTTGCATCTTACCGCGGTGACTTCGGAAAGCCGGATGAAGTTTCTCGGTGATCAGATCGCCTTCCTATGGGCAGGCGCGAAGGTTGAAAGTGTATCGAAACTCGAGATCAAGTCGGTATTGTCTCCTGGAACGCCAGTCAGGGCCGGTGATGTCGCACCGAGACTGTTGGTGGCCAATAGCGGCAACGGCAACTCACAACCATTTCGCATCGAATATCGTATTTTTCGCAACGATAAGATTGTTGCAAGTCGTGAAATTCAACAATCGGCGTTAGAGGCATTCAGCGACAGAGAGATTGAATTACCTCTTGTTTCTGGCCTCCCAGGCGGCCACTATGAATTGCAGGTCGGTATTTCAACTACGTTCGATGGATTGACCAACTTTATAGAGGCCAGACCGCTCGAATTGATCGAGGTCCCGGTTACCTATTCGTCCATAGATATGGAAGGCGATTTGAACTACAGCAATGGTGCCGGATTTTTCGACATGGACGGCGACGGCGATCTCGATTTTATGCTGGTGCGGCAGGGACATGAGGATCAACTACTGCTCAACGACGGCGACGCCTTCGTTGAGATCGGCGCAGATATCGGGCTTGCCGATGGGGGCGTTGGTCGCGGATTTGCCGTGGGTGACTATGACGCCGACGGCGATCTCGATCTTTATCTTGTCCGCCAAGGTCAGGAAAACAGGTTGATGCGCAACGAAAACGGATCGTTTTCCGATGTGACCGCCCAATTCACAACGGGGCGCAAAGACGGAGTTCCACTTGGAGATGCAGGGTCGGGTCGCAGCGCTGGTTTCTGGGATGGCGATGCCGACGGCGATTTGGATCTGTTCCTCGTTAACGCCAGCCCGGACACCAACAGGTTTTTCCGCAATGACGGCATTTTTTTCACAGACGTTGCACCCGAGCTGGGGCTCGATGATGCCGGCGATGGAAGGGGTATGTCGTTCGGAGATTTCGATCGCGATGGCGACGCCGACCTGTTAGTGGCGAACAAGGGTGGTCCCAGCCGGCTCTATCGAAATGGCGGAGGGATATTTTCGGAGGTGGGGCAAGAGTTTGGAATCCCGTTTTCCAACAACGACGTCGCAGGAATTTTTGGCGACTATGACGGGGACGGATTCGTCGACATCTTCACCACTGGAGAAAGCTCTGTCAACCGGTTGTTCAAGAATTTGGACGGAGCGGGCTTTCATTGGGTTAACGAGAATACCGCAGGAGACTTTGGGACATCCTGTGCGGGAGCTGCATTTGTAGACGTCGACAACGATGGTGACTTGGATCTATTCACCACTGGAGTGGGTAGGTCTAACGGCGGTGATCAGTTATTCAACAACGATAATGACGGGTGGCGATCGCTAGGAGCGTTTTCTGGGCTCGCCAAAGAATCTGCTGGACGTGGCCTTAGCGTCGCCGACTTCGACGGCGACGGGGATCAGGACCTTCTGGTTGCCGATGCCATCGCCAGTAGGCTTTATCGCAGCGAGCTGGAAAGCAGCCATTGGCTGCAATTGGATCTCATCGGCACCGGCGCCAACCGACACGCGTTGGGGGCACGGGTCCACCTGGTGACATCGCAAGGACGGCAGTACAGGGAGTTACATCCAGGCTTTGGTTATGGGAGCCAGGCCCCGCCTAAGATCCACTTCGGTTTGGGAGAAGAGACCCAGGTCGACACCCTGCGCATTGTCTGGCCGGATGGTCGCGAAAGCCTGCGTACTACTCTGGAGGCCAACGGACAGCTGAAGGTATCTTATCCCGAGGCGCCGATGTCGATGGCGGCCGAAGTGAGTAAGTTGCCGGAGGCCTTGACTCTGTTTCCGAACTTTCCGAACCCGTTCAATGCTCAGACGGTTATCAACTTCAACATTGATCAGGTCGGCCCAGTCGAATTTTCCATCTTCAATGCAACTGGTCAACGGATTCGCTACATGGTTGTTAAAGCTGAAAGGTCTGGCCTGCACTCCATTACGTGGGATGGCACAGACGACGCAGGTCGCGCCGTGGGAACGGGGATGTATTTGTACAAGCTGTCAGCCGGCGGCCAGGTCAAGACGGACCGCCTGCTTTTGATGAAGTAGGGCGCACCAATAGACCAGACACTCCGGAGCATTGAAATCGATTTCCCCTTGGAACGGCCGATTTTTACTAGACTGAAGGATTCATGGTCTGTGCATGATCGCCAGATTGACGTTCAAGTCCATCATTCGTCCAAGAGCCCATTTCGGCTTGGTGAGCTGCTTCCAGATATTGAACAACTCGGCCGCGCCAGTTGATTGTCGGGAACAAGTCTAAACGCACCTCGTTGGGACGAACACTGTACTGCTGGAGGTTGGATGCAGGTGCGCGACACTTTTTGAAACCGTTACTCAGGCTCTGTTGCGGTAGCCTGCGTTTCCGATGACGAGAATGGTCACCTCATTTTCACACGATCGAATTGTTGCGTTCCGCTGGGGCGTCTCTTCTATCGTTTCCCAACCCGTCTGTGCTCGCTTCTAATGCGCACTAAATCGCCTGTCCGCTTTTGTCCGAACGGCTGCCGGCTGTGACAGGAGTAATCCGACTTATCGTACAAAATCCGTCGGCTCGAATCGCGCCGAGACGAAATATGAACGGCCGGGCAATGGGTAGCCCCAGACATCAGTGATTTGATTGTTGCCTAGGTTGCGCACCTCTACAGACAAAACGACTTCGGCGACGACACGGAAATCTATCGCGACGGTGTGCACCGAGCGTGCCGGTATCGGGTTCAGGTTGGCACGGTCGAGGAAGCTTCTGCTTTCCCGATTGAAGGAATAGCGGGCCGATATCTTGGCCTTCGCAGCGCGAAGCACCAATCCATAACGATGGTGGGGAGCGTTGGGAAGGTCGTTGCCTTTCTCATACGTCAAGAGCGAGCGGTTCTGGCTCTGTTGGTAGACGTAATTCCCGTCCAGCCCGAGTTTCGGGCCAAGGCGAAGATTGATGCGTGTCTCGATACCACGAAGCAGGGTCCGATCCAGATTGTGTGGTTGGGAAACCTGTTGGGTGCTTTGCATGAAGCGAATCAAGTTATTGACCGCATTTTCGTAGTACACCAGCTCTCCTCGAGGCAAGACCCCGCCCGCTAGGTCGCGAAAGTCGATCCCCAGATCCCACTTGTCTCCTTCTTCGCTGGCCAGGTCGGGGTTCCCGAGCACTGAGCCTCGATCGCCAAATAGCTCGAAAAAGCTTGGCGGACGCTGATACCGACCGCGATGGGTTTTCAGAAGGACCTGCTTGGTCAATGCGATTCCGGCACCAAGCCGGAATCCCCAAATAGCCTTTGTGCTCTTACGCCTTGGTTCGAAGTTACTGCCCACGATGTCTTCTTGGGTAAGAAGACGATCGTGTAGATGTTCCACTTGGCTTCCCGCGGTCAAAGTAACGCGGTCGAACAGCGGGAACGATTCGACTTCGCCACCCAAGATCGAACGAAACCGCCGGCTGTGAACCTGATCGCGATCCTTGTCGAGCAGGTTTTCTGGCTCGAAATCCTCGTACTTTCCAGCTGCAAACAAGGTTGCTACGCCGCGACGCGGATTGATGGTGTTGATCTCGCCATGCAAACCAGTGCTGATGGTCGTATTGCGATCGTGTTGCGTGCCAAAGCCGACTTCGCCGTAAAGATCCTTGTATTCTCCTGTTGTTAGCGACAGATGAGCTTTTAGGGAGTAACCGGCGAAACCGTTCGCCAAATGACCGTATATATTTGCCTCAGACAGGTTCCGCCAAGAGTCCAAACGCGTACGTTTGGCTTGATAAATTCCAGTACCGGAAATGCCAGAATGACTAAGATCGAGGGTGTTATGGATCTGCATTCGGCCACTGCCCAAAGGTCGGCCGGCTTTAACGATCCCACGGAAGGAGTGGAAATCGCTGTTAACGCGTCGTGACCAGACATCGTCGTTTGGATTGTATGGAGTGCCGTTGTCGTCCCAGAAGCGGAAGTTGTTCTGGCTGGTCCTGAACTCGGTTAATGCCAGGTACTGCCATTGACGCCACGGTCCAGAGGTGCAGGCGCTGAGTTGATGGGTGCCGAAGGAACCGGCACTGGCGTGAATGTAAGACCGTTCGGTTTGGGAGAGGGAGCGGGTGCGAATGTGAACTATCCCACCAAGGCTGTTTCCTCCAAAACGGGCGGGGGTTGCGCCCCGATAGATTTGCATGCTTTCGACGCCAGCGAGTGAAATGTTACCTATATTGACGCCGCCGCCGAGGGCTTGATTAAGGAGTACACCATCTAGGTAAACCTGCACCTGCTCGGTGGTGGACCCGCGTATCGATAGGGTGCTGAAGCTGCCGAGTCCACCATAGCGCCGTACATTGACGTTGGTGGCAGTATCTAAAGTCTGGGCGAGATCGGCGCCCGGTGCCTGCAAGATTTCCACCGGCACGGTTTCCACGTACGCAGGAGTATGGCGGCGTTCGCCGTCACGCTGACCCCATACCACCATAGGCTCCATTTGTAGGGGCTTAGATTCCAAACGTAATTCTAGGATAGCACCCCGAGGTGCCAAGAGAACTGTGCGCTGAAGCGGACGGTATCCCAACATTTCTACGGTCAGCTGCCACTCGCCGGGGGCGAGCCGGACGAATGAAAAGCCACCGACTGAATCGCTCAACGTAGATCGAATATTGTCTGGAGCAGAAGAAGCGGATAGGTGCACGAGCGCCCCGGGGATCCAGACATCTTTACCATCCTCGAGAACGCGCCCGTTGAGGTCTGCTGCAATGGACGGATGTGCCAACAGGCACAAAAGCGATATTGCGGCGCGGGCCAAAACAAAAAATCCCGCCTTCGTCGAAGTGCGGGTCTTAGAGCAATTCAAAGGCTGACCACCTTTCCGTCGAAGGTTGCGTCACCTCAGGTTGAGGCAGGTCTCCTGGCTTCCGGTGCTTGCTTTCGACCCCTTCTCGATAGCGCTATCAGTGGATGCGCTGTCGAGAAGGGGTCGAATTTCGTACCCCGGTTACAGTGGCGGGACCGCGGCAGATTCACACTGCCTTCCCTATTCTCTCATCGAAACGGGTTTCGATGAGCACCCCAACCATCGATCAGTGCCTACAAAATAGTCCGATCAAGGATACACAGTCAAGCGTCCACTGATAGCGCAGCAAGCTGTTAGGGAACCATGCTTCTATTTATCTTGCGGAACGACCGAGCACCAAACTGAGACAGTAGATCGTTATTATGACGGGGCAAAACGACGTTGGATTGTCGGAATGCGTGTTTGTGGACACCGAACGTAGATAATCTGGAATAGAGGCGCGCGGGAAACGTGGCGAAGCAGAATCGACCTCCCACAAATGCTACGCGGATTGCACCGCAGATCTTGGAGGCCTTTGTTGTTAGGCTTTTTGAATGCGCCGGTACGAGCACGGACGACGCTCGGTTGATGGCTCGACTGCTCGTCGAGAACGACCTTCGTTGTGTTTTCACCCACGGTACCCAGCAGCTCAGCGATTATATCCCTAAGATAATCCAGGGCGAGGTGAACCCAGCCCCCGTAATGCGCGATGTGCACGAGTCGCCGGCTGCTTTGGTAATCGACGGCGACGGAGGCCTCGGTTATTTTCCGTGCTATCGCGGTACCCAACGGCTAATTGCAAAAGCGCGTGTGTGCGGGATAGCAGCGTTGACTACCCGCAATCACTATCATTTTGGTGCTGCCGGGAACTACACCCGGTTGGCATTGTCGGAAAACTGTATCGGTATCGCAGTGTCCTCACACCAAACCTCGAGACAAGCGGGGGAATCGATATACAATACGGTTTCGAATTCGCCCATCAGCGTGGCTCTTCCGACCAAGGGGCAATCTCCGGTTGTCCTAGATATGGGCAATACTCTTCTGGACTTCGATCGTTCCGCCTGCCTCAACAACCCGTATCCGTTCTTCAAAGCGATGGGTTTGGGCAACATCGTTCAGCTCTTGGGTGGGGTCTTTGCCGGCATTTACAAACCGGAGTTGTCGGAATCGGTCTCTCGGTGGAAGTCGAATCAAGGAGCCTTCATAATCGTGATCGACGTGGAGCATTTCATGCCTTTAGAGGAGCTGCAGTTAGAGGTTGATCGCTATGTGGCTGAAGTTAGGAGGATGGAACCGCTGCCGGGTACTGATGTGGCGGAGGTAGCCGGAGGGGTGGAATGGCATTGGGAGCATGAGAACAAGCTCGAGGGTATTCTGGTCAGTCCTGAACATCAAAAGGCCTTGAGTGTGGTTGCAAATGAGTTGGGTGTAGATACGCCATTCTGAGGATGTGGAATCCATGAACGTCAAAGGAGGCGATGAAATGAAGTTGGGGATGTCGACGATTGTTTTCCGGGACGAGCCCCTCGACGACCGTCTGTTGACCAAGATATCCGATGCGGGTGCCGCTTCGGTTGAACTCACCGATTACCATCCAGGTTTTGACTATTGCGATTTGGAAACGACCTCCATCTTGCGCGCTAAGCTGAAGGATCTCGGTTTGGAGCTGAACTCGTTTCACGTCCATCTGAAATACTTCGATCCGAAATGCGACTTGGCTGCCGCAGGCCTCGATCAGCGGACGCATGTAATAAAGCGTTACCGCGAGGCCATCGAGGCCCTATCGGGGCTAGGAGGCTGCATCTTGGTGACCCATGACAACCTGATTCCCAACGCGGACGAGGCGGGTCACGAAGAAGCAAGGGTGTCGCTGGTGCGAAACCTCACTGAAATATCTGCCCTGGGAGCGGATCACGGGATCAGGATTGCGGTAGAAAACCATGGAGCTGGATATTTCGGCTCTCCGGAACACCTCGTTGATCTTGTTCGTAGCGTTGGAGCGGACAACGTGGGTATCTGCATCGATGTCGGTCATCGAAATCTCTGCGGGCATCCTGGAGGTGCGTTACGGATTGCCGGTGAACATCTTATCACCGTACACATCCATGACAATCATGGTGATAGCGACGAGCACCTGTTGCCCACTCGAGGTGCGATAGACTGGAACGACGTGTTCGACGCCCTGCAGCAGATCGATTTCCCAGGAACGTTCATGTACGAGATCCCGCGTCCCGAGGATCTAGCGGACGTGAAAGACAACTTCAAATTGTTGCTGCAGGATTCAATTCGGTGATCGAGGTCAACGGTCGAACCTACGTTATTTCCGATCGACCGGTAGTTGGAGTCTGCTGGACAGTAGTGCCTAGGAATATCTGGACGCAGCACTAGACGTCATGCCAAACCTGCAGGCTATCCAACGCAAAGGCCACCACGGTTTGGTCAACGCGGTAGTGCCTTCGTACAACAACCCGAACAGCATGGCCATCGTGACCGGCGTTCCGCCGGCAATCAACGGCATGGCGGGAAACTACTATTACGATATGGACAAAAATGAAGAGATCATGATGAACGATCCTTCGTTTTTACGCGCACCGACCATACTGGAGAAGTTCAGTGCCGACGGGCACACTGTTGCTGCGGTTATCACCAAGGACAAACTAAGGACGATGTTGGGCAACGGACTCGATCATGGCATTTGTTTCTCAGGCGAGCGCGCCCAAGATGCGAATGTCGAGGAAAACGGAATGGCAAATGTCTGCGGTCTCGTGAGCAGGGACACCCCCGGAATTTACGATCCAGAAGCGTCTGTGTTTTGTATAGAAGCCGGGGTCTGTTTGCTGACAAAACACACAATTCAGCTAATGTACTTGACGACCACCGATTACGTACAACACAAATATGAGCCGGGAGCCTCAGAAGCCAACCGTTTCTACGCACGGCTCGACCATTTTATAGGAGCGTTGGATTCCTTGGATCTTCTTCTCGGTATCACCGAAGATCACGGTATGAACGCCAAGGTCAAAGCTGACGGTTCGCCCAAGGTCGAGTTTATAGAAGACCTGCTCATCGACAAGGGAATAATAGACGCCAGGGTGATCCTGCCGATAGCCGACCCCTATGTTGTTCACCATGGATCACTCGGCTCGTACGCGACCGTATACCTGTTCGAGAGCCAGATTTCACTGGCAACCGAGGTGTTGCGGAAAGTTGATGGGGTCGAGTTGGTTTTGACGAGAGCCGAGGCGGTAGCGCGGTTCGAGCTTCCCGCGAATCGCGTCGGCGATCTGGTGGTTCTAAGCGACCAAGACACCGTACAGGGGCACATTTCTGCGTGGCACGACCTATCTGAGCGGTGTCCTCCGGTTTGCCTATCGTTGCGGAAAGGAGAGCGTAGGCCCTTGGTGATTAGAGTTGGAGCGCAAGTCCGGTTTTGAGCGAGGTGTCCAGCGATTTGGTGTCTACGGGTGATTTCCGATCGTAACGCATATCCACGGTTGTAATGAAGACCACAGATTTCCCTAAGTGGATTTCCATATCGGCCTCTCCTAGCAATCTCAGATCTCCGGGTTTGTCGAAACGCGGCTGAGCGTATGCTGTCCACGTGGCAACGATCCGTTCGTCGATTCGGTTCTTGCCGGAAATGTAGTTGCTCCAACGGTGCACCGAGCTACCCTCGGCATGATGAGTTTGCTCACCGAGTTCGAGGCGTTCGTGCTCAAACATGTAGGCTGAACCCCACCACAAATTGGTCGCGATTAGTTGCACAGCACCCATGCGAACCCCGACGCCAACGAGACCTCTAAAACTGAGGTTCCGCGATTTGTCGTAGTCCCATTGGAGAAACAATTCCGGCTGTAATCTGCTTTGTCTGCGGAAGGTTTGGCGCAAGTGAGCAAGCCCCTTATTCGAGTAGCGCTCGCCGCCTTGCCACCCTAGATCACCTTTGCCCACGAAGAACGTCGCTGTCCTAGCCTTGATGTGGTCTAGGCGGCAGCCGAGTCCCGACTCGAAGATTTCCACATTGCCAGTGCGGAGAGATAGATCGATCTCCAACGTCGCCGAGATCGCCTTTCCCGAGTCTGCTCGGCGTAGCCTCTCCACGTTTACTTGGGATAGAGCGGAAGAAGCGAGTGCGAGGATGGAAAATGCAAAAGGCGGAAGGAGCTTGTTCATTAAAGGTTCTAATGGGGATTGAAATCGCGTCAGAGTCTAAAGCATCTGGATAGAACTGAAAAGAGCCCCCTATACGGCAGACTTACTTACGCGACCTGGTCGTCGGAATTGCCGCGAAAGATGTTGACTTGGTCCTGTTCCTCCTACTACCGGATCTGCTGCACGATTCGCAGCTCAACTTTGCGTTAAAGCGCTGTGATTGCCATCTTCAGGCAGCTGAGCATACAAAAATCCCCCTGTCGGTCAAGTGAACTCCAGACCACGCATCGCCATAGGTGGCATTCTCACGGAATGCAACCACTTTGGCGGTTTACCCATCGACCTCAAAGTCTACGAGGATAACGAGCTATTGCGGGGCCGAGAACTGCTCGCCTGTGACACCAGCGTTGTAGGGGGCATGCTCGACGCTCTACAAGTGGAAAACGCCGAACCCGTTCCTATCCTCTACGCTTCGGCTTGTGCCGCTGGTCCGATCGTGGACTCCTGTTACCGTCAACTCCGGAGCGAGCTTGTCCACGGGTTGGAAAAAGCGATGCCGGTCGACGGCGTGTTGATGCCAATACACGGTTCGGCCCTCGCCGAAGGCTACGATGACCCGGAAGGAGATATGATCCATGCGGTGCGTGAGATCGTTGGTCCCGACATCCCGATTGGCACGTGCCTAGACCTCCACGCCAACGTTACTGCAGAGATGGTGCGCCATGCAGATGTCATGTTGGGCTGGGAAACCTATCCCCATCACGATCAGTACGGCATCGGGCAGCGTACTGCAAGGCTGGTATTGGAGATGTTGGGAGGTGAATGCCGACCGACCATGGCGATGGCCAAGGTTCCGGTTATCACCAGTGCCATCAACGGTTCGACCAATGACGACGACCCGTTTGCTGAGTTGATGCGTTACACCAAGAGCTTGGAGCGGAGGAATGGTGTGTTGGCCACCAGCCTTTTCCTGATCCACCCTTACATGGACGTGGAGCAGATGGGAAGTGGCGGCTTGGTGATCACGGACAACGATATAGAGCTGGCAAAGGCACTTGCTGACGACATTGCTCGACGCTACTGGAGCCGACGCCATGATCTGGAACCCGATATCCTGTCTCCCAACGAAGCGATCGCCGAGGGATTGGCCATTAAAGGTGGCCCCGTCATTTTGGTCGAGGCCGCAGATTGCTGTGGTGGGGGGGCTGCGGGGGACAGCATCGCCACGCTATCAGCCTTGGTCGACCAGGGAGTGCGTGAACCGTCTATAACACCGGTGGTTGATCCCGAAGCGGCGGCTATGTGCCAAACAGCTGGAGAAAATGCGGAATTGGAGATCGATTTGGGACATAAGCTGGATCGCCGTTGGGGCACGAGCCGCAGGTTCAAGGGGCGTGTAGAGCAGTTGCATCGGGGTCATTTTGTCTACACTGGAGGGCAGTGGGAGGGTTTGAATGCGGAGATGGGGCCGACGGCTATTTTTGCCATAGGTGCTGTGCGCGTAATGATAATGAGTCGGGCTACTTATGATTGGTCCGATGAGCAGTTGCAAGCCATGCATATCGATCCGTCGGGTTTGAAGTTCATCGTCGCCAAGAATCCAATGAACTACCGGCTTGCGTACGGAAAGATCGCCAAGGGAATGCTCGTGCTGGACACGCCGGGACCGACACCAGCTACGCTCAAGCATGTAGAATTTAAGAAGCTGAAACGTCCCTACTTTCCGGCCGACTCCGAAGTGCCCGGATTGGAGCCTACGATTCTCACCTGAGGGCAAACCGAAAGCGGGACATTTTAGCCAACAAATCGAGAGCCTGAATGAAGCCAACATCAATGCTGAAACAAGCCTGGCACAGGAGTTGTGGCAACGACCGGCCAAACGCAAGTTGATTCCGAAATTCTGGTTCTACGAGTACTTAGGCACCGGGACGACGACATTTTCCGTGGGCACGCGAAGCTTTGAAAATGGAGAATTCCAGGGATCTATTCTGGGCCCAACATTTGAATGTAGACATTGACTAGGACCAGCGAGGAAATCTGAGCAACGCGCTCGAAATCTACAGTGAGATAGCAAGAGCGGCGCCGAATTAAGCCATGGTTCCCAACAATTTCGGCGTTTTGCATTATAGCCAGGATAGGTTCAGCGAAGTGGTCGCGTGTTTGGGTCGCGCAATCGCATTAGAACCCAAAAACCCCGGAGCGCATTTCCTGCTTGCTCAAACGTATGAGATGATTGGTCGCATCAAGAGGCGATCTGTTTCTACGAACGCACGCTCGCGCTCAATCCAGATAGGCTTGAAGATAAACGGCAATTACAGGCACTGCTTTGACGGTTGTCTCAGAGGCAGTCAAGTGATGCTCTGAGATAGAAGGGCTCTTTTCGCGTCTTCGTTCGAGGGTTTTTTCTTTTATCTCCCGATCCTCCACCACTTCCTCTGCAATATTTTCGTGCGACTGGGCTTTGGCTCTCTTGACGTTTTCTAACACTCTAATGTGCTTTCAACCTTCTCTCACAGAAACCTTTGCTTCTTAAAGTCTATTGAACCCCTCTTGATGTTGGTTCTCGAATATGGCCAATAATTTTTTCAAAAATTGAGCTTGACGTGCAGCAACGATGGCGCCAAAAATTGCAAGAATCACCCCACAACAAGCCGGAACGAGAAGGTCACGTGCGTAACGTCTCCTCTGTCTTGACTTGGCCGAGTTATGGTCGGGTTTTCGGAACATCTTAATGTTCCGACGCAGGATCTTATCCATGCGATGATCGGTTGTCGTTCGTACTTCATGAAACTGGCCTATTTTTTTGACTCGCTGAAGTTCGATGGTCGCGGGCGGCTGCTACAACAGCCTCCCACCGCGAAGTGGTTGCGTCTGGTCTCGACAAGACTATCATCAATCCGTGAAGATTTCTGGTGTAATCATCGCTACGCCCTACAACGGTTTGGTTGTCTCCACCGCACGATTGTTGATGGCAGCCTGCACAATAGATGATGAGGGTGGGCCCGAGAAGAACAGGACGGATAGAAGATCGATACAATAACTCAAATCGGATTGGGGGCTGCTGTAGGGGAAGTGGTACTCGGCCGCAAAGTCGGCAAAAAAGCCCCCATTTGGGGCGCGGTCGCTGGAACCGTTCCCGATCTGGATGTGATGGTCTCTCCATGGGTCTCCCAGACTGCCCAACTGGGTATCCACCGTGGGATCACCCATTCCTTGGTTTTTGCAGTTGTCGCCGGTGTGTGTGGGGGGCGCCTGCTGTACAAGCTTCATCGGGAATCGGGAGCCAGCTGGAAGGAATGGAGTCTGCTCGTGTTTTTCGGATTCTTGACTCATGCCTTGTTGGATTGTTTCACCATGTACGGTACGCAGCTGTTCAGCCCTTTCAGTTCCTATCCGGTAGCGATTTCCACCATTTTTATAATCGATCCACTGTATACGGCGCCATTGATATTAGGGCTGCTGATCGCACTTTTCTTCAAGCCAGCTTCACGCCAGCGGCTTCTGTTCAACCAGGTCGGTCTGGGGTTGAGCACGCTGTACCTTTGCATCGGCATAGCGAACCAACTGCACGTCAAATCGGCGTTCGTCGATGCCCTGCAAGAGCAACGACTGGCATACGATCGTCTGTTTGCCACGCCGACCCCGCTGAACAATCTCTTGTGGATGGGATTGGCAGACGGTGGCGATCATTTGTGGATCGGGCTTTATTCGCTGTTTGATGGCGACGGTCCGATTCGATTCCGTCGCGTCGACAAGAACCAGGAGCTAATAGCTGAGGTGCTCGATCAAGAGCCGGTAAAGAAACTGCTCTGGTTCGCGCGCGGGTATTACACTGTCAACATCGATAGCGGAGAGACCTATTTCAACGATCTACGCTTCGGGCGTTCGGACATCTGGCTGACGAATAAGGGACACTACGTTTTTTCGTTTCGTCTGTTACGGAATCCGGAAAATCCAAATGTCGTTACCGACTTCATACGTCGTCCTCCTAGCTTCACTAGCGAAGGTGTCTTGGCGCTTCTGTGGGAGCGAATAAAGGGGAACAAACAGGCGGAGCAAGTGGTTGCTGCGTTGTCTCCCAAGTAAACAGAATCAATCCAGAGTTGGTTCAGATTCGGATTACCAAACCATGACGTCTGAGAAAATCAAACGTACAACCGTTGTTGGGGCTGGGCTCATGGGACATGGCATCGCTCTCGATTTCGCGCTTGCTGGCATTCACTCCGTAATCCACTCCCGTTCGCCTGCCAGTATCCAACGAGGTTTGGACAAGGTCCGATCCAGCGCAGATCAGCTCGTAGAGCTGGGGAAATCGACCGCGGTAGAGGCGGACGCGGCGGTGGACCGGATTACAGGGGAGGACAAGCTCGATGCCGCTGTGGCACAAGCAGATCTGGTCATCGAGTCCGTGTATGAGGATTTGTCGCTCAAGCAGGAGATCTTTCGTGAACTGGACGAACTTTGTCCCCAGCATACAATCCTGGCGAGCAACACCTCCGGTTTCATGCCGAGCAGTTTCACGGGAGATATTCGTCGTAGCGACAAGGCGTTGGTTATGCACTACATCAATCCTCCTCACTTGATCCCGTCGGTGGAAGTGGTGCCGACTGTTAAAACCTCGTGTGAGACCATCGCTACGGTTAAGCGGTTGCTGACCCGGTTGGGGAAGCGACCCATCGTCCTGCGCAAAGAAGTCCCTGGATTCGTGCTCAGCCGGTTGCAGATGGCGTTGCTGCGCGAGGCGTGTTGGCTAGTGGAGAACGGGGTGGCTGAGGCGCGGGATGTGGATAGTGCATTGCGTAACAGTCTGGGACGACGTTGGGCGGTGGCGGGTGTCTTCGAAATTCTAGAAATCGCTGGATGGGACCTGTTGGCCAAGGTCGCCTCCGAATTGTTACCTCACATGGCATTCTCCCCGGAGGTACCCTCGGTGTTGAAGGAGATAGTCGAGAAGGGTGAGTTAGGGGTGAAGACGAGCAAGGGTTTATATGAATGGACACCGGAATCGGTCGCAGAACTGAAATCGAGGATTGCTCGGGCTTTAGTCGAGCTTGAGAAGTGGTCATGAACCAAAAACCGTTGCCCTAGAGTTTTCGAAAATGGCCACGGCCTACAAAACGGAACTACTAGAAGGCAACGCATGGTCCATCAATGAATCAGGTTTTTATTCGCCTGACTTTATGCAGGCCTCCGCAGGGCTCGGGCATTACTTTCTGCGGTTGGATAAACGCGGCGATATCGCGATGCCATTGATTTAACGCTACATCACGTCATATGCCGGGGAATTGAAGGAAAAAACCAAATGAAAATCGCAGAGATAACAACCTTCGTAGTGGCCAACCCTCCGCCTCATCGCGGAGGTCCGTATTTCGTCTTTGTCAAGCTGACGACCGATAGCAAGATCGAAGGGATCGGCGAAGTCTATGGCACACCGTTCCATCCTTCTAAGGTGGCCCAGTTGATCGAAGATGTTAGCGAGCGCTACGTGATCGGGTGGGATCCGTTCAGAACCGAAACCTTGTGGCGATTGGTTTATTCCAGCGGTTACACCCAGAATCCCGACCTCACACTCATGGGGGTTCTGAGCGGCATAGAAATGGCGTGTTGGGACATCGTCGGCAAGGCGCTGGACCAACCGGTATACAACCTGCTGGGTGGCCAGGTTCACGAGAAGCTACGCTCCTATACCTATTTATATCCGGCATTTGACGCGGATGAAGAAACGAAGGATGCGCTGGCGATTGCGGATGTGTTCGGAGATCCTGAGCTGGCGCCCGAACGAGCGCTCCATTACGTGGGACAGGGGTTCACGGCGATCAAATACGATCCGGTGATGCCGATGTCCGCCTTCGATCCGCGACAGCTCTCGCTGGAAGCGCTGGACAATGCCGAGTTGGTCACCAAAAACCTGCGAGAAGCTGTGGGGAATCGCTGTGACCTGTTGGTCGGCACCCACGGCCAGATGACCACTTCGAGTGCTATTCGCTTGGCCAAGAGATTGGAGCCGTATGACCCACTGTGGTTGGAGGAACCAGTGCCGCCCGGAAATCTGGAGGAAATGGCGCGGGTTGCTCTCTCCACCAGCATTCCGGTAGCTACGGGAGAACGTCTCGCCACCAAATACGAATTCGCCGGTTTGCTGGAAAAGCAAGGAGCTGCCATCATACAGCCTGCGTTGGGACGCGTCGGAGGCATTCTGGAAGCGAAGAAGATCGCTGGTATGGCCGAGGCACATTTCGCCCAACTTGCTCCCCATCTGTATTGCGGTCCTGTGGAGGCGGCGGCTAACATCCAGGTGGGAACTTGCAGTCCAAACTTCTTGATTCAGGAATGTATCGAAACCCTCGGCGGCTTCCACGCGGAAATTCTCAAGGAGCCAATTCAGTGGGAGGATGGTTACATTATACCTCCGAGCAAACCGGGTCTGGGCGTCGAGCTAGATGAGGAAGTGGCGGCGAAACATCCCTACGAAGGCCCTGTATTTCCTGACATGGTGGACCATCCGATCTGAGGCCGCCGGTGCCATT
>CAYNZV010000015.1:53058-59254 GCA_964401715.1 uncultured Gemmatimonadaceae bacterium
AGAGAAAATTGGGATTTGAGGCCGCAAGTACTTATTGGTACCGTGTACCGCCGACCGCACTGGATTCCATTAGGGCCAACTCTGTTGAGCCGATAGCGGTAGCCGGTAAAAGTAGAGAAAGGCAAAATCATGGGTAAGGTCTGTTTGATAGGAGCGTTTGACACCAAGGGGCCGGAATACGCTTTCGTACGTGACCAGATCATCGCCCGCGGGAAAGAGGTGCTCACGGTCAATACGGGGGTCATGGGCTCGACGGATCTCTTCCAAGTGGACGTGGAGGCCGACGAAGTTTCTGCGGCCGGCGGCGTCAAGCTGGAAATACTGCGCCAAAAGAAGGATCGTGGTGAGGCGATGAAGATCATGTGCGATGGTGCACCGAAGGTGGTCAAATCCCTGCATGACGACGGAAGAATCGATGGTATCCTAGGCATGGGCGGTACCGGCGGTACCACCGTCGTAACCTCAGCGATGCGGGTGCTACCGGTGGGTATGCCTAAGGTGTGCGTTTCGACCGCGGCTTCGGGAGATGTTGCGGTCTACGTGAGTACCAAGGACATCACCATGATTCCCTCGATCGTCGACGTAGCTGGCATCAACCGCATATCGCGGATTATATTCGCCCGTGCCGCCGGCGCGGTGTGCGGCATGGTCGACGCCGATGTCTCGGATAGGTCGGAGGACAAGCCTGTCATCACCGCGTCCATGTTCGGAAACACCACCGATTGCGTTAACACCTGTATGGAACAACTTGCTGCCAAGGGTTACGAGGTCTTGGTGTTTCACGCAACGGGAACTGGGGGGAAGACCATGGAGAGTCTGGTGAAAGAGGATCTGGTGGATGCGGTGCTAGACATTACCACTACTGAATGGGCCGACACGGTGTGCGGTGGGGTGTTCGACGCCGGTCCTGACCGGATGGGCGCGGCCGGACAGATGGGCTTGCCGCACCTGATTGTACCCGGATGTGTGGACATGGCAAACTTCGGAGGTATGGATACGGTGCCGGAGAAGTACAAAAACGGGGACCGGATTTTATACGAGTGGAATCCTTCGGTTACCCTCATGCGAACGAATGCCGCGGAGAACGAAAAGATGGGGAAGGCGTTTGCGGAAAAAGCAAATGCCGCGAAAGGACCGGTTGCCTTCCTTTTTCCGCTCAAAGGGGTGTCGATTCTCGACGGAGATGGCGAGCTATTCTGCGACCGCGAGGTTGATCAAGTCATCTTCGATACCATCAAATTGAACCTGAAGGATGGCATTCCGGTCGAGGAAATCAACTGCAACATCAACGATCCCGAGTTTGCCGACAAAGCGGTCGAGATGATATTGGCGCTGATCGATCAAAAAGAATAGGACGGAGCAAGATGGCTTTCACGCGACAGCAGGTTTTGAATCGCTTGCGGAAACGGATTGAAGAAGAGGTCCCGATCGTGGGTGGTGGCGCCGGCAATGGGATAAGTGCCAAGTGTCAGGAAGCGGGTGGCGTCGATCTGTTGATCATATACAACTCCGGTCGCTTTCGCATGAACGGCCGTGGCTCATTGGCCGGTTGCATGCCGTACGGGGATGCCAATGGCATCGTGATGGAAATGGCGGGTGAAGTACTCACCATCGTCGAGGACACACCTGTTCTTGCCGGGGTGTGCGGCACCGATCCAACGCGGTTGATGGACCGGTTTCTGAAACAGGTTCGGGACGCCGGTTTCTCCGGGGTGCAGAACTTCCCGACCGTTGGTTTGTGCGACGGCGTATTCCGCGCCAATCTCGAAGAAACCGGAATGGGATATAAGCTGGAGGTCGAAATGGTGCGCCTTGCCAGCCAGCTGGACCTAGTCACGACGCCATACGCTTTCAACGTCGAGGAAGCCAGGGAGATGGCTGAGGCCGGTGCCGATGTGGTGGTGGCCCATATGGGACTGACCACCAAAGGCGCAATCGGTGCCTTCACAACTGAGTACACCTTGGAGCAGTGTCCGGAAATGGTGCAGGAGATCTGCGATGTGGCCAAGGCTACCAACCCGGATGTCATCGTCCTGTGTCACGGTGGACCGATCTCGATGCCTGAGGAGGCGGAGTACGTGTTGCACAACACCAGCGGTGTGGACGGGTTTTACGGCGCCTCCAGTGTCGAGCGATTGCCCTCTGAGATCGCCATCACGGAGCAGATGCAGAAGTTCAAGGCGATACGATTCAACTGACCAACAACGTTTCGCCTGGAGGAACTGACGAAAGAGCGTGGCGCTCTTAGGCTATGGATATCAATCCTGCCAATAGTGTCATATCGCGGCTGCGCCGTGGTTTTTTTTCGACTTTCGCGTGCACCGCTGTCGCCATCGGAGGCTGCAGCAGCGGTAGCAACGTGCCGCTGGCTTCTACTCAGGAAGACACTGACGCGTTGCTTGCCGAGTTGGGCTACGAGGAGCCGAACATCCAATGGCGGAATCCGGCGGGGTTGGATATTCCCACCACGCCGTTGACGATCCTGTACGGCGACAGCCTCTTCTACCGATCCAACGACGAAAATTTCCGTTCGCAGCGCGGGTATATGATCCGTCCGCTGCAGGGCGGAGCCTTCCTCGAAAACAACAAGTTTTTTCGCATTCAGAACTCGACGGGTGAGCTCCACTTTGTCAGTCGGAACCCGTCCATCGCCCTCGTCACCAACCTGGGTGAAGTGTTTTTTGGCAACGAAGGCCAGACCAGCATTGTGATCGGTTTCCGCAATTTCTACGTCGACATACCGATTCGCGTGGTGCGGGTTGGTTTGCCGAGGTCACTGATAACTACCGAAGTTGCAGCCCAATGGGGGCCTGCAGAGGAGCTCAATGGCGTTATTTTGAACTGGGGGCAATTTGGTGAGCTGAACGAGAAGGAGTATCGCAACCCGGTGCAGGGGACGGCGCTGCAGGTCGAACATTGGTTCTACAGCCGCCTTCCGGGCGGTTACCTCGAGTTCAGAGGTGCCCCTGGAGGGTTCCTACGGTTGTGGCAGATTCGCACTATGGGTTGGGAGAACACCCGGTTCTCGCCGATTTACCCGCTTTTCTATGACTCTGAGTGATGTCACTGTTTAAGCGGTTCTTTCCATAGACGTTGGGTCCAGGCTTTTGCCATCGGCGGGACATTCTCCAGGCTCACTGCCAATCCGGTCTTCTTGGCATCCTGCACCAAACGCGACAGGCTTATGGCTGCGCTTAAGTCGATTCTACCCAAAGCCTCCAGCTGTATCACGACGCCTTCAGCTTCCCGATGAATACTGAGTAGGTGCCGAAATTTCGTCTCAAAGTTGGCGATGGAACCGAACCACAGCACTCCCTTTGGTTTGATGTGGATCACGTTTTCGTAGATCCAGCTGTCGACGACGAGCTGTTGCTCGCGCCGCAGGTGATGACAGACGGCTACTCCGATGCCCAGCAGTATGGCAATGTCGATGCGCGGTGCCAACACCAGACAAGCCACCAACGTCAACCAACCGATGATCGCCTGTGGCCGGGAATAAACCCGGAGGTGCCAGAGTTCTTTGAAGTTTATCAGACTGATGACTGCGGTGATGACCACGGCACCAAGAACAGCCGTAGGTAACTGTGCCAGAATATGGCTGAACGGCGCGAAGGCCAACACCGCGCAGCCGGTAATGAGACCACTGGTGCGACTGCTGGCTCCAGCGAGGCGATTGATCGAGGTGCGGGAAAAGGAACCGCCGACCGGAAATGCGCCTACCAAGCCGGAAGTAACATTGGCGACACCCTGACTGATGAACTCCCGGTTGGAGCTCCAGGGAATCTTATCAAGAATGGCATACTGTCGTGCGATGGAAGCCGGTTCAGCGAAACCGACGAGGGCAATGATCAATCCTCCGAGAACAATGCTCGGCCAGTTAGACCACGGTACCTGAAGTGACAAGGACGGGAAGACGGATGGTATCTCACCTAACACCTCGCCGTTGTATGGTAGCCAGCCAGCGACCGCGAGACCTAGAAGTACGACAATCAACGTGCCGGGGAAGATGCGGTGGAGTTTCCTGCCCAGTAGAATAATGACTATCGAAACCAACGCAACGAGCACGGCAGGCGTGAACCAGTCCTGGGGACGACTCAGACTGAAGATCGCGCCTTCGATCACTCCGCGATCGCCGCTGTCCATACCCAACGTTTTTGGCAACTGGGTACATATAATCAGCAGGGCGGCAGCGGTAGTGAAACCTTGGAGGACCGGTTGAGAAATCAAGAAAGCGAGCTGGCCCATATGGAGCACACCGATCAAAACGCGAAAGACGCCGACGATCAGCGCCAGACTGGCGGCCAGCGCCATGTAATCGGAGGTTCCGGGGGCAGCGCTTTGGGTCAGCACGCCAAAGGTTAGTAGGGAGGTGAGGGCAACCGGCCCCGTCTGCAGGTACGGCGACGACACGAAGAAAGCGGCGGTTATGGAGGGAAGGGCGGCGGCCAACAACCCGGTGTAGGGCGGCATGCCCGCCAGCTCGGCGTAGGCGACAGACTGTGGAATAACGATGAAAGCGACGCTGATGCCGGCCAGCAAATTTCCGAGGGAGAAATGCTTATTGGGGTTAGCTTCCACGTCGGCCAACCTACGCCGCGTCCCCGGCGTGGTCAATCTGTTCGATTGCCCACGCCGGCACAAGATCTGCCCCTTGTTTGTTTGAACTCGAGCCGGGACATGTGTATAGTCGTCTTGATCATAGTATAAACGTCAACCGAGGAAAGCATGATGCAGATCACCATGGAACCGAAGACCATTCCGATACGATTTTATCCCCAGTACGAGATGACCGTCTTGCACATCTCTGTTTCCCTCTTTCCCGAGCAAGTGTTTCGATTATGGCTACCCGAAGGTGCCGGGGCTAATGGCAACCCGCTCTACAACCAGTTGAAAGAGGGGCCTCAAACCTGGATTACCGAAAACGACGGTCGCACGCTGCGATGCCATGCATTCGATAAAGAGAATGGTTCGTTGAGTGCGACGGCGAGCATATTGAACAATTGTTTGGAGCTTCAATACGAGCTGACCAACAAGAGCAATGAACGATGGGAGGAGGCCGGCATCGGCACTTGCTATCAGATGGCGGCTGCGGAGGATTTTCGCGATCCGGAAGGAGAACGTACCTACGCATGGGCGGATAATCGCTTGGCCAATGTCGCGAAAGACGGCATTCCGCCCGAATGTCACGAGCACCATCACCCGACATTGCGCCACGGTTTGAGCATGCCAGACAACGACGAAGGGCCGGCAGTAATTGCGGTGGAAGCTCGCAATGGCGGCGCCGCAGCCATCGCCTGGGAGACGCATAGCGAGTATAGCGGCAACACCGATCCCGGCGTGAATTGTATCCACGGAGGGCCGGTGGCACGTCAGGTGGAGGCGGGTGAGACGGTCAGTTTGAGTGGATGGTTGGTGTGGTCGGCCGGGCCGGTGGAAGAGCTCTGCAACCGTGCGTTGCGTATGCTGTCGTGACTGGGATGTTATAGGCGCAGCGATCGGTGGCGACACACGGGATCGCAGCAAGTGGTAACAGAAGTTTTTAGTTGCGTGTCATTCTCTTGCCGAAGGAGACCAGGAACAAGGCCATCATGAACACCCCTATGAATGCTTGGGCTGAAGCGAGCGGTCGCACGATCCAGACCTGTCGCGCCTCGTCGCTGTATCCAAGGGTGGTGAAGACAACAAGGCTGTAGTAGACGCACTCCCAGAAGGCGATTAAGTTGGCTTTAAATCCTGCACCGGGATCGAAAATGGCCAAACCTGTCGGTCCATTGATGCCAGCGAAGTAATAACCCACTGCACAAACCAGATTGAGGACGATGGAGAAAATGATTACTCGAGGCGGGCTTTCACCATAAGCGCAGGAGACGTCCACGAACCAGGACCACAGGCGACCGCCGGACCACACCGGCATCTGCCACCGACGCATGATCATCTCGCGCCGAAAGAAATCACCTGCCTGAATATTCTCAGATTGTGCGCCGTAAGCCCGGCGCAGAGCGCGGTACACCTCCTGGGCTTCTTTCAGCTTCTGCTGAGCGAGTTCCCGGTTGCCGGCGCGTCGGGCATCGAGTGCTTCACATTCGTTGATGCAGCGTGGACTCCAATCTACCCGCTCGAGGCGGGTCCCCTCCAAGGATGCACCCAACAGGTTGACGTCATGCATGCTCGCTTCGTTCAGGTTGGCGCCGGATAG
>CAYNZV010000016.1:0-4220 GCA_964401715.1 uncultured Gemmatimonadaceae bacterium
AGAAAAATGGTGGCTCCTCGCGGAATCGAACCGCGGACACAGGGATTTTCAGTCCCCTGCTCTACCTACTGAGCTAAAGAGCCACCAATAAGCCAGAAATCTTAGAGACCCTCTTCACCGAAGTCAAGTGAGTACCAATGGCCGTTTCTATCATACCATTCAACATGCCCGAACCGATGGAGATCCCCGAACATATTGTCTCCATGCTCCATAACCTACCCAAGGACGATGCCGTCGCTAAAGCGATGGAGCTACTAATTGAGATCGACGCCGCTCACACCATGATCTACGAATCCGTAGACGGGGACGGCAACTTGCAACTCCAGGAAGTTATGTCCACCGACACCGCCAATGCCGACGTCTTAAAACAGCAGCTAGAGTCAGATGCTGTATACGGCAAGCATCTCACCCAGATGGAAGCCGACTCGCTGGCCGCGCAAGCGTTTGCTCAGGAGTCGTCACTCTTGGTAATGGGCCAAGTTGATGGTGTTACAAAAAACGCCCTGCCAGCTGATCTTAAAAAACACCTGCTGGCAGGGCAGGATTCGGGAAACATTGGGTATATTTACGTGCTGCTATTCAGTGGTGCGGATGGTCGACCACTTGGAGCCCTCACCCTCATTCGTCCGTTTACCGAGGGGCCGCTTAATCACGAACAGCCGAATATTACCGAACGGGTGCGTCAGGAACTCTGTTGCATTCTGGACACTTAAGCGGAAACCGGTTCGACGATACCGTTTTCCAGCAACCAGGTTTCCACCTCATTTCCATCGACGTCGGCGAGCATCGTGCCGTCGACGTCGACGCATGGCGACAGCGGCTGACCGCTTTTCTGCACCATTTGGGCATAGTTCTCGGGGACATTGATGATGTCCTTGTCCTCGTACTGAAGGTTGTATTTACCGAGCGTCTCGCGCACGCTATTGCTCCAACCGCACACGGGTTTCAGGTAAGCGACGATCGTCGGTGCATCTGCCATGATAGCTCCTTTACAAGGACATAAGCGTTAGGTTATTCTCCTGCGGCGAATATAGCGAGCAGCCTGTATCTGTCAAGTCTTCAAGCGTTTACACGTTTTTTTGATTGACGTTTCGAAAGTGCACTTGTACATTTCACGACGCGTCTTTCTGACCCTATTTCTCCCGCGTTTCACATCAGGATTTTGCATGGCATCTGAGGAAATGCTGCATATCGACGGCGGCGTCCGTCTGAGTGGCGAGGTCATCGTTCAGGGTTCGAAGAACGCTGTGTTGCCAATGCTGGCGGCTTCGCTGTTGGCCGAAGAGGGAAAAACGATTCTGCATCGAGTGCCTCCGGTAAAGGATGTCCTGGTGGGCATCGAGATGCTGCGACGCCTTGGTGCCAAGGTCGATTACGACGTCAAGGAAAGCGTAGTGGTCATCGACGCGTCCAACGTTTCCAACACCAATCTTCCACAGGATCTGAGCGATCGGTTTCGCGCATCCATTCTTTTCGTCGGGCCTTTGCTCAGTCGTTTTCGCGAGGCAGGCATCAAGGAGGTGGGCGGTTGTAGTATCGGTCACCGGCCATGGGATTATCATGAGCGTGGCTTCGCCCGTTTGGGAGCCAAGGTTTGTGGTACTTCAGGCGGCGGTTTAGAGATAAGCGCCGATGCCTTGACAGGTTCGTTGATGTACTGCGACGTGCCCAGCCATACCGGTGTGGAGAACCTGGTTATGGCAGCCAGCTTGGCGCGCGGCGAATCGTTGATCGAGAACGCGGCCTCCGATCCTGAGATCGTAGATTTCGTTGAGCTTCTCACCAAGATGGGTGCCAAGGTCGAAGGTGCCGGTACCCGTACCGTGCGTATCACCGGAGTAAAAAAGCTGCGCGGTGCCGAACATACGGTCATGTACGACCGCCTCGATGCGGGCATGTTGATGATGGCTAGTGCCATCACCGCAGGCGATGTTTACCTACGTGGTGTCGATAGTGCTCACCTGCGAGTATTCGAAGCAAAGCTGCATCAGATGGGAGTTTCCGCCAAGGAGCACTGTGAGTCCATCCGGATTCGCGCTCCCAAGAAGCTATCGCCCATCAACGTGGTGACGACTTATTACCCCGGGTTCCCCACCGATTTGCAACCTGGTATTATGGCTCTGGCTTGCATTGCCCAGGGAGACAGTTTCATTCGTGAGACGGTGTTCGAGGATCGGCTCGGTCACGTGAAGAGCCTACGTGCCTTCGGGGCACGTATCTCTCCGGAGAAGGACCGTCTCGTTATCGTCCACGGTCCCGCCAAACTGAGAGGTGCCCGGGTCAAAGCGTTGGATATTCGCGCTGGCGTTGCTTGCGTGTTGGTCGGTTTGGCGGCCGAAGGAACCACGAGCATCTATAATCTCTATCAGCTCGATCGCGGACACGCATTCCTCGAAGAGCGGCTAAGGGCGCTGGGCGCGCACATACAGCGCCTGTAGGCAAGCCTCCAAACGCTCGAACCTCTAAGTCTACATACACTTACGCAGGCAAGGCGGCATTCGCTAATTCTTGACGTTGCTCTCGCACGGGGGCATCTTCAGAATTCATGAATGCCCCGACCCTCGCGGATTATCAACGGGAGGTCGACGAGTGGATTCGCACCGTCGGCGTCCGCTATTTCTCCGAGCTAACCAACATGGCGGTGCTTACCGAAGAGGTGGGTGAGCTTGCTCGGCTGATGGCCAGGCAATACGGGGACCAGAGCTTCAAGGAGGGTGAAGAGGCCGATCTCGGAATGGAGATGGCTGACATTCTCTTCGTGCTCATCTGCCTCGCCAATCAGACCGGAGTCGATCTCCAAGAAGGGTTTGCCCGTGCCATGGAAAAGAAAACCCGCCGCGATAGCTCACGCCACGCCGACAATCCCAAACTTAAATAGAGCGATGTTCTCACTTCTGCTACTATTATTCGCCATCGCAGGGTGCGGGATCGGCGGACCTTCTGCCGCCAACGATTTCGAAGCACGCCAGCTCGAGCAGGGTCCGTTTACCATTGGTGTCTGGTTACCAGCGGGATTGGACCAATTCCGCTTCGATGCAGCCGACCAGGATCGTTTGCTTGCCCTGCGCGTAAATCAGGTAGAATGGCTGCAACGAGCCACCGTTGGGGAGTCCACCGCCGAGGAGCTGGCTATGGATTTCTGCTCCCGCAACGGACTTTCCATGCCGGTGTATTACGAACCGAAAGGTTTCTCGCCGTACGAGAAACTGCGCAACTGGACGACGCGGGCGAAGATCGGACTATCTTTTGCCCACGATGTGCGAGAGCGGGTACGTGCACTCAACCAACAGTGGCTGGATGAATCCGGGTTTAGCGGTTACCTGATTGGTCACGAGGATTACCGCGCTTCCTTCTATCCGGCCTTGCGCCACACCGTCGAAGTGTTGGCCCAGGAAGATTCCCGACATCCGGCTTACACCGTCGGCCGTTTGGCGAGCTTTCCAGAGAAGAGCCGATTCTTGGACGCTTTTTTGAACGAGGCTGGCCCCACCAATGTGTTTCAGCAGGAACACTATATATTTCGTAGCAACCTGCCCGAGAGGGGGAATAAGCAGCGCAAGAAACTGCGCGAGTTGGTGGAGGAATACGATGGCGTATCACGCCACCTCCACGGTCGTAACGGTCGCTGGCACGCTATTCTCCAAGCACACGGGGAGGATAGGGTCGTGGATGGCGAGACCGAGAGATTCTACCGCAAGCCGAACCCTGCAGAGCTGGCGGTGCAAGCGGGAGCGGCGTTGTCACGGGGAGCCTCGGGCATTATCTACTTCCTCTACAGCTCCGGTATCGAGAAGGTACGCAACAAGAATGGAGAGGTGGTGCAAACCCGATACTACCGCGGGATTGTCGATCGCAACGGAGAGCCAACTTCCACCTACGAAGCGATCAGACAATTGAACGCACAGTTGAGCCGCATAGGGCAAAAAGTAGCGCCGCTATACTTTCGAGGTGGGTATTCTGCGCGATCATTGCCGCCGGGCGGCCCGGTTGAAACGGCGGGGGAGAACGATTTGGAGCTCGGTTTTTTCGGTGACAGCACGGCCACCACCCACCTGCTGGTGGTAAATATGCGCACCGCCGAAAGCCGGGATCTTTCTTTGACAATGAGCGCTGAGCAGCTGCGTGACGCCGTCGGCGGCGAGGAAATGGCAAACCAGGATGGATCGTTCAGAGTGCGAATGGAACCAGCGGAGATTCGGCTCTTCGAAGTCAACTGAGGT
>CAYNZV010000016.1:4320-10511 GCA_964401715.1 uncultured Gemmatimonadaceae bacterium
CTTTTCTCGCAGATCATAGAGCGTTTCGACACGGTGGACATCTTGATAAACAACGCCGGCGCCTTCGATGGTGGACCGGTCGAAGAGGTAACCTTCGATGAGTGGAACCGGGTGATCGGTGCCTGTCTTACCGGACCGTTCCTATGTACACGGGAAGCGTTTCGCATCATGAAACCAAAGGGTGAGGGCCGTATCATTAACATCGGTAGCATCTCCGCTCAGCGAACGCGGGATCAGAGCTCACCTTACACGAGTGCCAAGCACGGTGTGTGGGGCCTGACGCAGGCGACGGCCTTGGAAGGTCGTGCCCACGGCATCGTGGTTAGTGCGTTGCATCCGGGTAACACGCTGGTGGAGCGGCGTATGAACAGCGACAAGCCGAGCGATACTGAGCCGATGATGACCGCAGAGGAGTTGGCGGAGGTAGCGGTGCACATGGCTACCATGCCGCCGCACATCAACTTCCTTGAAGCGATCGTGCTTCCCACCACCCAGGATTACATCGGTCGAGGTTGACTTGAAATCGCTGTGGAATGACAGAGAAGCGGTCCAATTCGGTGATGATCCGCTGAGTCAGCGGGTATACACCTCGCGACTGCTGGGTCGCGATCCGAGTCTGGTGCTGCATGGCGGTGGCAACACTTCCGTAAAGGCTAAGGCAACCAATCTCTTTAGCGACCAGGAAGAGGTCATCTACATCAAGGGGAGTGGTTGGGATCTGGCAACGATCGAAGTGGCCGGTTTTGCTCCGGTCAAGCTGGATGTGTTGCTGCGCATGGCGGAACTGGAGGAGCTGAGCGACGCCGATATGGTGAAGGGGCAGCGGGCGGCGATGATTGATCCAACGGCTCCGAATCCTTCCGTAGAGGCGATCCTGCACGGGATTATTTCCCCCAAGTTTGTCGATCACACCCATGCCGATGCCATTCTTGCCATTACCAATACGGCCGACGGCGAGGCTCGAATCCGCGACCTGCTTGGCAGCAACAGCCTCGTCGTTCCGTACGTCATGCCCGGTTTCAAGCTGGCGCGCAAAGTTTACGAGCTCAGTCGCGGTATCGATTGGCACCGACTGGAGTGCATGATCCTGTTGAGTCACGGGGTTTTTACCTTCGATAATTGCCCCAAGGCATCCTACGAAAAAATGATCGAGGTGGTGACCAAAGCTGAGGAGTATCTGTCGAAACACGTCAAGTTGGCTGGCGCGAAAATGAGGGGGACAGATGCTGACACAGGCGGAGACGTGGACCTGAAATCTCTGGCCCGGCTTCGGCGTGCCACCGCTAACACCCGCGATTGCCCCGTGCTAGCCCAACTGTGCCAGGATGAAACAACCTTGAGCTTTGTGGGTCGGCCGGATCTGTCCCACGTTGCTACCGGCGGTCCTCAGACGCCCGATCATGCGTCCCGCAGCAAAGGCTTCCCGGCTATCCTTGACGGCGAGGCCGAATCCTGCGTGGCTGGATTTGCTAGTGCCTATCGTGCCTACTTCGAGCGTAATAATCCGGGCAATCGTGAGCCCCTCGATCCGGCTCCCCGCTGGGTGTTGTGGCCCTCGGTCGGCCTCGTTTCTCTGGGGCGCAGCCTGAAGGAAATCAGGGTGATCCGCGACATCGCCGAGCACACCATACAAACCATCCAGTGGGCGGAAGGCCTAGGTGGCTGGGTGGCGCTCCCGGAAAGCTCGGTATTCGACGTGGAATATTGGGATCTGCAGCAAGCCAAGTCGAAACTTCAACCGGATCCACTGCCGTTGCAGGGACGTGTGGCGTTGGTCACCGGTGCTGCTAGTGGCATCGGACGCGCTTGCGCGGAAACGTTGTGTGAGCAAGGGTCGGTGGTCGCTGCGCTGGATATACGCGAGGACATCGTCAATTGCTTCGCGCAAGAAGAGATCTACGGTCAGCGATGCGATGTGACGCAGCACGATCAACTAGAAGCGGGTGTGGCGGCAACGGTGCGGCGCTTCGGCGGTCTGGACATCCTGGTCTGCAACGCCGGACTTTTCCCCCCGAGCCAGCGCATCGTCGATCTGACCAGCGAAAACTGGGAGCGTAGTTTGGCGGTCAATCTTTCCAGTCACCGGGCGCTGATCTCGGCTGCGGTTCCGTATCTGGAGCTGGGTCTCGACCCGGCAGTGGTGATCATCGCCTCCAAGAACGTGCCTGCCCCCGGTCCGGGGGCAGCGGCCTACTCCGTGGCCAAAGCTGGGCTCACGCAGCTTGCCAGGGTGGCTGCGTTGGAGCTGGCGGATCAGGGCATCCGCGTCAACATCCTGCATCCCAATGCCGTGTTCGATACCGCCCTTTGGACGGATGAGCTACTCGCCAGCCGTGCGTTGCACTACGGTATGTCGGTGGAGGAGTACAAGACCAACAATCTGTTGCACCAGGAGGTGACCTCTCGGGATGTGGCTGCCTTGGCCTGTGCCATGGCCGGCCCTCTGTTCGCCAAAACCACCGGCGCGCAGGTTCCCATCGACGGCGGCAACGAACGGGTCATATAACGTTACCTAAAAGGGCTGTTCATGAGATTCAAAGACGCCAAGATAGCATCCAAGCAGGGCCTCGGGTTGGATGCTATCTTCGAGATCATGGCGTTGGGAAACTTCTATTCGCTCCGCAAGATGGCAGCCATCGAAGGCGAGATCGACGACGTTACCTCATCTTCGATTTTGGCTTCAGCGTCGGGGGCACCAATATCAAGCGTGCATTTGGCATTTCAACGGCCTACAACATCGTCCAGCGACACAACGGTTCAATCGACATAAGGCTAGGCAGTGGAACCACCGTGTCCGTCTCACTGCTTATAAATTGACGGGCGCATAGGTCAATGAAAAATCGAAGTGTCTATAGCCGGTCGTTCGACACAAACATGACTTCCGCTGTAGTGCGATTGGGAATCGTTGTTCTCTTTGGGCTTTTGCTGGTACCGAGAGTCGGCGCCGAGGCGTTCGACGCGCCCCGTTTGGAAAAGCGCGACATGAAGGCGCACGAACGTTGTCTGGTATGTGGAACCGAGCTTACCCCCAGTGACGGTCTCGCGTTCTATTACCGTGGACGTCCTATAGCCATTAGCAAAAAACACCTTCAGATGTTTCTTCAAAATCCCGATCGCTACTTCAACCATCTGGAAGCTCGTGGTGCGCTCTTCCAGGAAGGGGCAGCGCAACCGATCAGCGGTGGTTGGCTGGTGCTGGGCGTTTGGATTTTGCTGGGTCTCGTAGGGGCGGCAATCTGTACGGGCGTAGCGTTTCGCAAGGGATTGTCACCGCTTTCCTGGTTTGCTGCCGGCTTGCTGCTCAACATTGTCTCGGTGCTTCTTGTGCTGGCACGTTCCTCGGCCCAAAAGGTGGAGCTGCCACCCCGCTTGGCGAAGATCCCCAACACCGTGCAGTCCGAAGAGTGTCCTCAATGCGGTACTCGCAATCACCCGACCGCCAAGCGTTGCAACGGCTGCGATGCCGAGATGAAGCCGCTCTCCGATTCTGAGGTAAATAGAATCGACTTGGCAGAAGGAGAGTAGGGTGTTCTGCAAAGTGCAAACCTGGCTCGAAGAAAACCTGTTCGCGTCGGCTGACGGGCCCAACCGCCGGCCTCAGCTTTCTGCCAACCTGGAAAGCAATATTCCGGGTCTATTCGTGGTGGGCGATCTCGCCGGCGCCCCGGTGATCAAGCTGGCGATGGAGCAGGGGTATAATGTTATCGAACATATTGCCCACCTCAAGTCTCCGAAGGTAAACGGAGGTGGCGATGTGCTCGATGTGTTAGTGGTGGGCGCGGGTGCTGCTGGACTCAACGCTGCCCTTGGAGCCAGGGACAAGAGCATGTCCTGCCTGCTCGTGGAGAAAGCCAAGATGGCCAACACCATCGAGAACTTTCCCGAGGGTAAGTGGGTGTACGCCGAACCGGACAAATCCCCTTCCAAAGGGAAGCTTTGGCTCGACGGAGCGCAGAAGGAAGACCTGATCAAACGCTGGAATCAGATCGTCGAAGAGAACCAGCTGGATGTGCGGGTTGAGGAGCCTCTGACGGCGCTCATCAAGAAGAACGGCCTATTCGAAGCAACGACGTCGAAGCAGACTTATCGCGCCAAGTGGATCGTGCTGGCCACCGGACAGAGGGGAAATCCCCGCAAGCTCAACGTCGCCGGCGAAGAACAGGAACACGTCTATCACCGGCTGTATAGCCCGCGTCAGTACAAGGACGAAGACCTATTGGTGGTGGGAGGAGGCAACAGCGCCATCGAAGCGGCACTTACGTTGTGCGAACAGAACCGCGTAGTGCTTTCCTACCGTGGCACCGAATTCTCGAGTTTATTCAAGGACAATCGCCAAGCCCTGGATGACGCTGTCGCTGCCGGCAAAATTTGCGTGTTGTTCAACTCCAATGTGAAATATTTCGAAGCGGAACAGGCGGTGTTGTCAGTGGGCGATGCCAGCAAGGAGCAAACTATGCCGATGCAGCACGCTTTTGTGCTGGTCGGTTCGGAGGTTCCGGTTCATTTTCTGAAATCTCTTGGCATCAAACTGGAAAACGAGTGGGGCGGTTCCTTGCTGCGCAGCCTCATGTTGTCGGCGGCGGCTATGGTCGGGTTGTGGTTCTTCGGCGGCCAAACCGGATACCCGTCTTTCGACCAGGAAGTGGCGTCTTGGGCTGGCGCCGCGTTCACGTTCACGGTTATTGCAGCTTTGATCCAGTTCGGTCGTCAAGGCGACCGCTGGGCTTGGCTCGGCATTTCGTTTTTGGCGTGGTACACTATCTACGGGGTCAAGGTAGGCACGGGAGCGGAGTTCTGGCCGTTCAAGAATTGGGGGTACGCCGCCTTTTCGTTCCTAGATCGGCCGTGGAGCTTTTGGTACACCGTCATCTACACGGTGTTGATGACGGCGTTCGGAGTGCAGGCGTTGAAACGTTGGGGTTTGGACCGAAAGGATCGTTTCCAAATCTGGCGCTTTGTCAGTCTGTTGGGATTCCAGTGGCTGTTCTTCTTCGTGATTCCAGAGTTTCTCTTTCAGTGGGCGGTTAAATACCAATGGGTCGGCGAACTGGCAAACGATCCGGTGTTTGCCGATCAGTCGTGGCGTAGCTACGGCATCGTCTACGCCTGGCCTCTGTTCTTTTACACCTTCTTCTACAATCCACATCACATTTGGGTGGTCTGGGGGTTGTTGTTGACCTTCGTGCTCATCCCGCTGTTCGTGCTTTTCAACGGCAAGCGTTATTGCTCTTGGATCTGCGGCTGCGGCGGGCTTGCCGAGACCTTCGGTGATCGCTGGCGCCATCTGGCGCCCAAAGGTGAAACCGCTGTCCGCTGGGAAAAGATGAACATGGCTGTGTTGCTGTTCGCCACCTTGGTGACCGTGGTGATGCTGGTACGAGACATCTGGGGGCTGTTTGGTGGCACTGCAGATCTATCCATTGCAATCTATCGCATTTCGGTGGATGTATGGCTCATCGGTATTCTTCCGGTGACCCTCTACCCGTTTCTCGGGGGAAAGATCTGGTGTCGCTACTGGTGTCCGCTGGCCAAGCTCATGGACATCATGTCAAACATCTACGTTAGGTTCGGCATCAGTCGGTACCACATTCAGCCGAACGACAAGTGCATCTCCTGCTACGAGTGTTCGCGCAATTGTCTGGTGGGAATCGATGTGATGTCGTATGCCATGAAGCAGGAGACGTTGAACAACAGCAACAGCTCCTGCATCGGTTGCGGTATTTGCGTCACCGTCTGTCCGATGGATGTGCTGGCGTTTGAACCGAAGCCGAAACAGTCCTTTCCCTCCTGAGTGGCGTCTTGCGTAGGTCACGTCCCGGCAGCGTTATTTTAGAGAGCAGTTCGACACTGCGGTTGCAAAGTGCGCCGCGGCATTGAGCATCATCTCCCCGCCTTCAATCTATTTCTCCCTCGATCCGAACATGGTGCGTTTCTGCACGTTTTTCTTCAGTTGGTACAACGACTTTCGAGGTTTTGATGGCAAAGAGCAAATCGACCAAAGCCAAGATCTCAAAACAGCCCCCGGCCACGGCGAAAAAATCGGCTGTCTCATCGAAAGGTCGAACCACCGCGCAGACCATGGCGATGCGGCAGCGGGAGATCTCCATATTCTAATTTTTCAGTCGCAACCGTCATCTGCTGGGCTTTGGCAATCCGCGCCGTGCCCTGCTCACCGGTGTCAGGGAGGCGGT
>CAYNZV010000016.1:10611-58335 GCA_964401715.1 uncultured Gemmatimonadaceae bacterium
TGCTGGGCTTTGGCAATCCGCGCCGTGCCCTGCTCACCGGTGTCAGGGAGGCGGTGGACAATAGTCTCGACGCCTGCATATTGCCCGAGATCTTGGTAGAGATCGAACCTATATCCGAAGATCGGTACATCATGCGCGTGCAGGATAACGGTCTGGGCATTGTAAAAACCAGATTCCCAACGTCTTTGGCAAGCTCCTGTACGGCTCCAAGTTTCATCGCCTGAAGATGTCCCGCGGGCAGCAGGGTATCGGCATCTCGACTGCCAGCATGTACGGACAGCTCACCAGTGGTAAGCCAACCCGTATAATCTCGCGGACTGGAAAGGGGAAAGCGGCTCACCTCTACGAAATTCAGATCGACACCACGCGCAATAAACCGACCATCGTTCGCGATTCAGAGGAAAGATGGGAGGTAACCCGCGGCACCGCTGTCGAGATCGAGATGGAGGCGCGGTATCTCCGCGGGCGTCAGTCGGTGGACGAGTACTTGCGTCAGACCGCGTTGGTCAATCCGCATCTCACTCTCCGCTACAAATCACCCGACGGCCGTGAGATCGAATACGAAAATAGTGCCAGGGAGCTGCCGCCGGAGCCGGTGGAAGTCAAACCACATCCCCACGGCGTGGAGCTGGGCATGCTCATGAAGATGATGCATGGATCCATCCATCGTTCGTTCAAGGCCTTTCTTGCCCAGGAATTCTCGCGGGTTTCCAGCCGTGCTGCCAAGGAGATCTGTGAGCGGGCACAGATAAAACCGAAAGCTAGGCCGAAGAGCATCGCGCGCGAATAAAGTGATCGGCTCTTCAAAGCGATTAACGAAACCAAGCTGATGAAACCGCCGACCAAATGCATCGTGCCGATCGGCGAAACGCTTTTGGAGCTCAGCCTCAAACAGAGCGTCGAAGCGGATCTTTACGCGAGCGTCGGTCGACTGCCGTCGGTCTATCGTGGCAACCCGTTTCAGGTGGAAGTCGCCATGGCCTACGGTGGCGATATCGATCCCGAAGGGCCAGTCACCTTGATGCGTTTTGCGAACCGGGTGCCGCTACTGTATCAGCAGGCGGCATGTGTGATTACCAAAAGCGTACTAGATGTCGATTGGCGCAACTACCGGTTGGGTCAGACCTCGGGTGGACTACCGACGGGGCCATTGATCATCATCGTACACGTTGGTTCGGTCTGGGTGCCCTTCACCTCCGAGAGTAAGGAGGCGATAGCCCATTATCCCGAGCTGGTGCGAGAGATTTGTCTGGGTCCGCAAGAGTGCGGACGCAAGGTGAGTGACTACATCGGACGCGCTCGGAGGGTAGCAGAGGCGGAGCGCAAGAAGTCCTACATTCAGCAGTACATCGGACATATCGCCGAAGCTCTTCAGGAACTCAACGGCGACAGCGATTGCCGTAGCAAAACGGTTGAAAACAACCTGCGCGAGATGTTGGAAAGGAGCCGGTCGTGAGAAAATTGGTCAAAGATATAGAGAAGGAAGGCAAACGAATACGAGACAAGATTCTCAAGCGTCAGAAGCCGGTGATGAAATTCCCGCTACGCTCCCTGAGCAATGTCCGCTTCGATCCGCGTGCGGGTTATTTCGAGATGGGGCGAAAAACCAAAGAGCGCACGCTGGCCGTTTCCACTGTGAAGACCTTCGCCCAAGCGCTGAAGATGATCGTGCTCTCCAAAATGCTCATCGAAACTGACGACATCGCTACTAAGCGCGAGGCCTATTACGTGGCCAAGGGTTGGGACGAGGAGATCCGTTTTGGGGAGCAAGGGGAGTCGGACACGGTTCTGGATGATGTAGAAGCACTCTTCTTGGTGAACCGGGAACAATTGGGGTTCGTACCGGAGGAAAAGGGTGGGGAAGTGGCCGGCAACCTTGTCGTAATCGACTACGACCGCGACACTGGCGACGAGTTGGAGGTCGATTGCACCAAGTTCGGCTCGGGGGCGTATTCTATCCCGATTTCAGTCGAGGACCTGCGCTTTCGCTCGGACGCCAAGTTCATTCTGGCCATCGAAACCGCCGGCGTGTTCCAGCGCTTGGTGAAACACAACTACTGGAGGACTGCCGATTGCATTATGGTTTCCATGGTAGGGGTGCCGACACGAGCCACTCGTCGCTTCATCCGTCGACTGTCGGATGAGCTCAGTATTCCAGTTTACGCCTTCGTGGATTACGACCCGTACGGAATCTACAATATTTACCGCACGCTCAAGGTAGGTTCCGGGAATGCTGCGCACATCAACGAGTTTTTCTGCGTGCCCAAGGCCAGATTTCTGGGCGTGACGCCGAACGATATCAAGGAGTACGGACTGCCGACCCACAAGATGACCGAGGTAGATATCAAACGGATCGACGATGCTATCAAGAACGATCCGTTCGTGCAACACTACAAGAAATGGCAGGAAGCACTATTGAAGCTCAAAGAATCGGGTTACCGCGCCGAGCAGCAGGCGTTTGTGGTGCACAACCTGAACCACGTGATTTCCAACTACTTACCGGAGAAGCTGGAGAATACGCGGGCGTTTCTACCTTGAACGATACGTCGCCAACGTAGCCTAGGAAACCATAGTGCAAGCCACCAGAACAGACCCGTTTCAGTCCGATTCCTGCAGTTCGCGCAAGGTTTTACCGGTAGCTCGTACAAGCTGGGTCTGCATCTTCAGGATGGTGTTGATGTTTTCGTCGTTGAGGCGATTGGAGCTGATCAGACGGTCGCTGAGGATGGCGACTAGATTCTTCAACACCTTGATGTAGAGGTCGGTGTTGGCGGCGAGCAGCTTATCTAGCTCGGCTTTGGTGATGGCGATTCCCCGAGAAGGCTCGGCGGCGACGATTCGGGCAGACCGCGGTTCTCCCGTAAACACGCCCATCTCGCCTACGGAGTGACCTGGCTCGATCTCGGCGAGGCGCTCGCCCGTTTTGCCGACGACGTTGATGCGCCCAGTCAGAAGTATGAGCATTTCTCGACTCTGACTACCGGTGGCATAGATCTCATCGCCAGTCTCGAAATCCCGAAAACTGCAGATCGCGAGCAAATGCTGAACCTGTTCCGCCGTGAGTCCTCTAAATAGCTGTAGTTTCTGGATTACCTTGACGACCTGGTTCTGTTTCTCGTTCATCACAAATATACCAATTGTGCGGTGCCTTTGCGGGGCAGGGGTGTTATTAAAGAAGGTCGGCCTTTGCGCTGGGGCTATGTAACGATCTCGATGTGGGTGCTCTCTTCCTTCCGCTGAATGCAGAGCAGAAGGTCCCCTTCCGCGACCGAAATTTCAACCGCTTTCTCCACGACCTCGTTCGATATGCCATCGCGAATGCCGTTACCCAGTGATTCCCCATGCAAAGGGAATCTCAGACCCTTGGTGGTTACACCGTTGACAATGCCCGATAGCGGAGACAGCGAGAGCTTGAGACCTGTATGCGCTGAGAACCGAATCTTTTCACGAATGAGGCGGATCTCATTGAAATCATCCACGACCCGCAACTCCAAGCGGGATTGATAGGTCTTCAGTAGGCCCAGATTCCACAAGGCATGATCGGTGCGACCGCCCGTCACGCCGGTAAGCACCGTGCTACCAACTCCCAGATCGAGGGCGTGGTTCAATACTTTCTGAAGGTCAGTTCCGGTGTCGTCGGCGTCGATTCGAACTATGCGATCGACGGTTACCCGCTCTTGTACTCCTGTTTCTACGGAATCCAGATCGCCAACCACCCAGTCGGGTAGACGACCGCACGACACGGCAAAGTTGGCGCCGCCGTCGGCGCACAAAAGTCGCTCATGCTGGTCCACGAGCTGCAGGAACAGATCCTTTGACGGCGGTGGGCCATTACCGACGATAAGGGCGGTGGGTTTGCTCATAGGTTGACTCGCAGTGAAAACAGGTAGTTTTGACTATCCACAGGAATCCAGGCCGACGAGAAATACCCTATGCCGTTGTCGGAGAGAAGCCAGGTGTTCAAGTTGGGAACTCTTTTGAGCATGGTGGGTACATATCCGCGTTTGTCAAGGAATGTGCAGGCGAGCGCGGCGTTGGGGAATGCAATGTCGGGAAATGTGTCAAAGAGTGAGTAAAAGCAGGCCAAAGAGAACTACCCATACGACGTCGAGAAAATGCCAGTAAATGGCGCAGAGATTGATAGCCGGCTGAAGCTGGCGTTTGATGTCGCCTCGCCAAACCCGTGCAAACAACCAGGCCAACGGAATCATGCCACCAAGGACGTGGGCGGCGTGAATGCCGATAAGGGCAAAGCTGATGCCGTAGAGGTTGTACGAGTGTTCGGCCAGCGCGGCGCGGTGGATTCCAAGGAGGGCTACCAATGATGGGGTTTGGATGGCGACAAAAAGCACGCTGAGCACAAAAGTTGCGCAGAGGTAAGCCCGTAGCCCGTCGTTTTCGTTGGCGCGCCCGCAGCGATTGGCTTGACGAATGGTCCAACCGGAGATCAGCAGCACGGCCGTAGAAATCCAGAGGCCAAATGGCAGGGCTATCTCCCGTGCCGGCTCTGGAATGTGGCCTTGGCCGCGAATGATCAGATAGCCAACGACACCAGCGATGAACAGTATGCTCAGCGACACGAGGAAGAGCCTCATGCCGAAACGCACCATCGGGTTGGGGTCTGGGAGCTGCTGTTGCGAGGTTTTCATGCCTGTCTGGTGCGCTAGGCCATGAACTCGTTGTATACGGTGGCGAATTGCTCCAATGCAATGTCTATATCTTCACGGGCGTGAGCTGCCGAGATCTGCACCCGAATCCGCGCCTGCCCCTTGGGCACCACCGGATAAAAAAAGCCTATGACGTAGACGCCGAGCTCCAGCAAGCGTGCCGATATCTTCTGCGACAGCACCGCGTCCCCGAGCATAATTGGAACGATGGGGTGGGTTCCCGGTTTGATCTCGAAACCGATCTCCTCGATACGCCGGCGAAAATAGGCGGTATTTTCGTGCAGGGTATCCCGCAGATCCCCGGATGAGTGGATCAATTCCAAGGCTTTGACGGAAGCGGCGACTATACAGGGCGCTACCGTATTCGAGAACAGATAGGGCCGCGATCGTTGCCGCAAAAGGTCGACGATTTGTTGCCGACCGCTGGTGTAACCGCCGCTGGCGCCACCCAGCGCTTTGCCGAGGGTGCCGGTTATGAGATCGATCCGGTCTATCACACCGCAGTGCTCATGAGTGCCGCGACCGCCGGCGCCCATAAATCCGACCGCGTGGGAGTCATCGATCATCACCATGGCGTCATGTTTGTCAGCCAAATCGCAAATTTCTTCCAGCTTAGCGATAAATCCGTCCATGGAGAACACACCATCAGTAGCGATCAGTCGGTTGCGGCAGCCGGCCGCTTCCTCCAGTTTTGTCGCTAGATCAGACATGTCGCTGTTCTTGTAACGCAGCCTCTTGGCTTTGCAGAGGCGAATGCCGTCGATGATGCTGGCATGGTTGAGCTCATCGCTGATGACGGCATCTTCCTCAGTCAGCAAGGTTTCGAAAAGTCCACCATTGGCGTCGAAGCACGAGGTGTAGAGAATGGTGTCATCAGTGCCGAGGAACTCGGACAGTTTCAGCTCCAGCTCCTTATGCACCTCCTGGGTTCCGCAGATGAACCGTACGGAAGAGAGCCCGTATCCCCACCGATCGAGTCCCGATTTGGCGGCCGCGATGATCTCCGGATGATCCGCCAATCCCAGATAGTTGTTGGCGCACATGTTGAGCATCGCCTGGCTGCCTTGGATCTTGATGCGAGCCTGCTGGTGCGAGGTCATCATGCGCTCGGTCTTGTATAGCCCGTTCTCCTGAATCTCTTCAAGTACGGCCGTCAGGTGTGATTTTACCGTTTCAAGCATGAATTGCTCCTTCGATCATGTATTCCAGTTGAGCACGACCTTACCCGACTTACCCGAGCGCATGAGGTCGAAGCCCTCCTCAAACGATGGATATTCGAATCGGTGGGTGATCACCGCGGAGATATCCAATCCTGTCTGCAGCATGCTGGTCATCTTGTACCAAGTTTCATACATCTCGCGTCCGTAGATCCCCTTAATGTGCAAGCCGTTGAAGATTACCTGATTCCAGTCGATCGACATCTCGTCCTCAGGAATGCCAAGGAGGCCGATCTTGCCCCCGTGACACATGTTGTTGAGCATGTCTTTGAAAGCCGATTCGTTGCCGGACATCTCCAACCCTACGTCGAACCCCTCCTTCATACCCAACTCCGAAATCACGTCTTCAAGATTTTTTTTGCTGACGTTTACCACGCGCGTGGCACCCATCTTGGTAGCCAGCTCCAAACGGTAAGGATTGACGTCGGTAACCACCACGAACCGGGCTCCGGCGTGGCGCGCGATTGTCGTAGCCATGATGCCGATTGGACCAGCTCCCGTTATCAGCACGTCCTCGCCAAGCAGATCGAAAGAAAGCGCGGTGTGGACGGCGTTGCCTAGAGGATCAAAACACGAAATGACGTCGGTGGGGATGTTGGGGTCGCAGTACCACACGTTGGCTACCGGGATACTCAAATACTCCGCGAAAGCACCATCTCGGTTGATACCGACGCCACTGGTATTGGCGCATAGATGGCGCCGACCCGCCAGACAATTGCGACAGCGGCCGCAGACGATATGTCCTTCGCCGCTGACCAGATCACCTTCCTTGAAGTCATGGACATTGCTGCCGATTTCCGCCACGCGTCCTACGAACTCGTGGCCGATGACCATAGGCACTGGAATGGTCTTTTGCGCCCATTGATCCCAGTTGTATATGTGCACATCGGAACCGCAAATGGAGGTCTTTTCGATCTTGATTAGGACGTCGTTTGTGCCGATTTCCGGCACAGGCACCTCGGCGAGCCACAAGCCGACTTCCGGTTTTTGCTTCAGGAGGGCTGGCATCTTTTTCATGAGATTTCCGTGCGACGAATTAGCAGCAGATCATATCATGAGGTCGCCGCCGTTGATATCAACGGCGGCACCGGTTATGTAATCGGCGTCGGCGATCAGAAAAAGTACTAGTTGGGCCACTTCATGTGGTTCTCCGAGACGAGATATTGGAAAGCTCTCTTTGTACGCTGCAACGCGCTCCGGCGTGCAGTTCGCGTTGACCATGCCGGTATCGATGAGCCCGGGACAGACCGAATTCGAGGTGATGCCGTAAGGAGCCATCTCTTTCGCTAAAGCGCGCGTAAAGCCTAGGATGCCGGCCTTCGCCGCAGTGTAGTGGGCACCACCCAGTGTACTGACACTGCGACCTGCCGATGAAGACATGTTGATGATGCGACCGTAACCATTTCTCTTCATGATCGGGAGCACGGCACGGGAGCAGACGAAGGTGCTTTTGAGACTTCCGTTTACCACCAACTCCCATTCCTTCACCGAGATTTCCTCGATCCTCGTCGGACGCAGTAATCCGGCGTTGTTCACCAGGATGTCAACGCTTCCGAACCGTTCGATGGCTGCAGCGACCATGGCATCAGCATCTTGCTCGCAGGTGGCATCGGCGGCGAAGGCGAGAACCCTGGAGGTATCGCATTGCATCTTGGCTGCGGCAGCTTCTACACCGTCGGCATCGATATCGGCGAGTAGAACTAAGGCTCCTTGCGACAACAAGAGCTGTCCAATCGCCGCGCCCATGTCACCAGCTGCGCCGGTGACGATGGCCGGCCTGTTTTCCAGTTTTTTGCCAGTGGTACTCATAGTGCGAAATGGAATATGAATGCCGCCGCGCTCAACGTCCAGAGACTCGCTGCCGAACGTCAGGCTGGCGGTTTCCGGCGATCTCCCTTCCCGATCAGTCGGGCTCCGCTGGATTGCTTTTCTGGCTGTGCGCTACATTGCCGGCCACGTGGGCGTTCGGATGGCTGTGGAAAAAGGGGATAGCTCTCCTGATCAGGTGTCAGTCAGTGCGTTGAAAACCAGATCGGCCAACAACTGGTTCCCAAGCGCTGACATATGGCAGCCGTCCGAAAACAGTTGAATCGGACGGCGTGCGCTTTCGTTGTAAGCCTGAACTTTCTCGAACGGCGTCTTCACGTCTAGGAAGTGGTTGCTGAACTCGTTGCAAAGCTTTTCGATGATCCGATCGAATACAGCCAGAGATTGGTTTTTCCGATCCTCACCGGGGTGCGGGGTCGTCGAAAGCTGCAAAACTTCTACCTGATTACCACGCAATTCATCGAGTACCTGGCGAAGATAGTTTTCGAACTCCTCCGATCCATATTTCTTGGCGTCATTCTGCCCCATGAACAACACCGCACGAGTCGGCTCGAACTGCGCTAGGTATTCTGAGAGTTTTTCCAGTAGCTGGGGAAGCATGATACCTCCGATACCGGCGTTGCAGGTCTGCAATTCCAGATGCGGATAGTGCACTAACAGACGTGGGAGCAGGATGTCAACATAGCTGCCGAGATATGGATGGCCGTAACGGACTGCCGGATTCGTGCTGGAGAGCAGTCCGGTACGTTGGGTAAGGCTGTCGCCAAGAAAAAGGATGCAGTCGTGCCTCTCTATGATCATCGAAATCTCCAAGGTGCCATCAGGACAGGCGGGTTCCGATACGGAAAATCTCTCCCAACCGGTTGTCGCGCTCTTCGGTAACGTCGGCGATGATCGGACCGATAGATCCACCGAACTTGAAACCGTGGCCGCTTCCTCCGCCGGCGACCACAGTGCGCCGAAACCCGGGAGCCCAGTCGATGATGAAGTGGTTATCATGTGTGTTGGTGTAGAGGCAGGCTCGGCCGCCGATGAGGTCCCCAGCTGCTAGGCCCGGTATCCGCCTGGCGACAAAGGCTTTGGCCGCCTCGAAGAACTCCGAGGTTGCCACACGCTCTACGTTGGCGTCTACCTGGTGGACCCGGTTGTGCATTGCCACCTTGACATAACCTTCATCCAGCAAGGGGAAACCGTACCATCCGTCCTCGTACGGTTCGAAGGTCCAACCTGGCATTATCTCTCGGCGATACGGGGCAGCATCTTTGGGCTTGAAGAAGGCCATCTCTTGCCTGGTCACCGACAAATGATCTGCCAGTTCAGGCACCAGCTTTCCGACCCATGCACCGCAACAGACAACAACCAGGTCGAAGCCGGTGGTGCCGCGGCCATGGCGAATTATTACCGACGTTGCGTCTTCGATGATCTCCAACACCGTGGTATCGGCCAGAATTTGCACGCCCTGCGCTTGGGCGATGCCGGCCAAACCGACGAGTGCTGCACCACTGCGCACGTATCCTGTCCAAGCATCGTGAAGGATGAATTCGGCGTCTTTAAAGGCAAACTGGGGAAAGCGGTCCTTTGCTTCTGCCAATGTCAGAATGCGACTGCCCAAGGGATCGTCCTTGAAACGTTCCCATGACATGTAAGCTAGAGAATCCGACCCGAAGTGCCGAGTCACATGCAGCTTACCAACGCGAAAAAAGAGGTCGCCGATCTGCTGGTGCCAACGTTCCCACTGCTCTGCTCCGCGTTCCGCGAGCTCCACATAGTCTTCGACTGGACCGTACCCGTCGCGACGGATCATCTTGCTGTTGTCGGTTGAGCTGGCGTCGGGGTTGGGCACGTCGCCTTGCTCGAATATCCACACCTCGTGCTCCCTTGCCCGCAGTTCGAGAGCTGCAGCTATACCGAAAATCCCGGCACCCACAACCGCCACCTTCATTACGCGGTCTCCTGAAGTATTTCGTTGCGCAGAGTTCGGTCGATATTTGCTCCGGTTATCAGTAGACAGACCTTGCGTCCTGCCAGCTGATCGCGAATTTTCAGGGCGCCGGCCAACGCTGCCACTGCAGCACCTTCAGCGAGATGTCCAGTGGTGTCGTAAAAGGTTCGCATGGCTCGTTTCATCTCGTTTTCGCTCACCAAAAGCATGCGGTCCACCACCTCTTGTACCAGGCTCAGTGCTTGTGGCAATGTGTCTCGCACGGCAATTCCAGAGGCAAAGGTGTCGCACAAAACTGAATCCACTACCCTCCCTGCCATGAACGAATAATACATGGATGGGGAACGTTCGGCCTGGACCCCAATCAACTCGACCCCCTTAGTCCTGTCCTTCAATGCACAGCCCAAACCTCCGATCAACGCGCCGCCGCCGACAGGAACGATAACCACATCCGCATCTGGTAACTGCTCGGCGATCTCGAGACCGATGGTCGCCGTGCCGGCGTTTATTTCGATGCAACCTCCATCGTGCACGAAGTGGTGGTCCGGTTCGCGCTTCTGCTCCGACATGTAGGCCAATGTTTCGTCATAATCTTTACCGTGAAATACCAGTTCTGGTCCGTTGGTTTCGATCATCGCCACTTTGCTGGCGTCGCAGTTTCGGGGTACTCCCACTGTGAGCGGTATGCCATACATGTTGCAGACAAAGGCCATGGCGGCGCCGTGGTTGCCGGTGGACACGGTGACAAATCCCTTGGCCTGTTGTTGGTTCACCAGGGTGTCTACCAGATACAGGGCGCCGCGAAGCTTGAACGACTTCACCGGATTGAAGATTTCGTATTTTGCGTAAACCATGCTCCCCAGCAGCGCGCTCAGGTCCTGCTCGCGCCTGATCGGTCCGGTTTCGAAGTGGCGGTAATACAACATGGCCGCTGCTTCAATGCGGTCAGAATCGGGGCGAAGGGAAGCGTTTTTCACAAGAATTTCCTTACAGGTGCAAGAGCCGGCGTGTGTTGGCACCCAAGACTTGCCTCTTGTCGGCGTAGGGGATGTTGGCCGTGACGATCTTTCCCAGCTGCGATCGCGGATCCATCAGCGGTTGATCAGAACCGAACAAAACTCGATTGGCCCCGGCTCCTTCAACCAACTCTTCGATGGCACCGGGGGTGCGAAAAATGGAGCAGGTTTCGAGGAAGATATTGGGGTTGGCGTTGGCAGCGCGAATAGCATCTCTGCGCTCCGGCGGAATGTTGCCAGAATGTCCGGCGACGAAGTTGGCGTGAGGAAAGCGAGATGCGATATCTCCAAGGAATCTAGGATGAGCGTTGTCTTCCGCGCCAGTGTGAAAGATCACTGCCAGGTTGCGCTCGTCGGCGAAGCGGCAGATGTCGAACCAGTGATTGTCGTTGAGCGGCCAGGGAGTGCGGGGAGGGTAGAGCTTGATCGCTACGCAATGCAACTCGTCAATTGCCCGTGCCAGCTGTCGAACGGCGGTCTTGCCGAGAATCGGAGAAGTAAAAGCGAAAGGGATGAAACGATCCGGGTTGGCGTTGACGTAGCGTGCTGCCAGCTCATTCCCGCTGCTGTCGAGACGACCGGTGTGGAAAACGCAGGCACGATCGATGCCGGCCGCATCCATGGCGCCGATGACCCTAGGTGCATCGGCGCGCATACGCAAATGGTCGTTGCGATTGATGTGCCCGTGAAAGTCGATCACCTCGGCGCCGTCGATCATTGCCTGGAATCCTTCGCAAGCTCCATGATCAGGTTGGCCATGGTTCGAATGCCCGCAAAATAATGTTCCACTGCGAATGACTCGTCGGGTGAGTGATTATGCTCGTCGTGTTGGGCGTATGGTACGAGAAAAATGGTGGCGTCTGGGATTTGCTTGAACCAGGCCATTGGCAAGCTACCACCCACACCCGGCACCAGAAACGGAGGAGCGCCGAAGCCGGCCTCTACAGCCCGCACCACCGGTCCGACGGCGGGATGATCCACCGGAGTACGCCAAGGTGGCATGCGACCGTAAACCTTCATTTCTATGTCGTTCATGCCCAGGTCCGCCAGATAGGTTTGAAGGAGTTCCTCAACTTCGTCCGGGGTCTGATGCTCTACTAGCCGCATGTCGATCTTCATCGTCGCCGTGCCGGGGATTATCGTTTTCATGCCGGCGCCAGTATAGCCCCCCACGAAACCGTTTACATTGAGCGTCGGCTGCAACACCCTCTTCACCAGATAGTGAAGATTAGGATCGCCGGCGATCCTAGTGGTACCGAGCTGAAGCATTAGCTGGTCTTCCGTCAAGGGCAGGTCGCCGAACGCTTGAAGGTCCCTCTCGGTTGGCTCCGTAACTTTGTCGTAAAAGCCGGGGATCTGGACGTGATTGTTCTCGTCTTTGAGCAAGGTGATGAGGCGTGCGAGTTTTTCGTTTGGGCTGTCGATCAACCCGCCGAAGTTTCCCGAGTGCACGTCGACCTTGGGTCCCCTGGCGGTGAGCTCCACGTATAAGATTCCCCGCACGCCAAACACCACCTCCGGCCTATCGCCGTAGGAATGGTGCCCATCCGAGCAGTAGACCAGATCGCAGGCTAGCAGATCAAGATGCTCGCCAATGAAACGGCCGATGTTCGGACTGCCCATTTCCTCCTCACCCTCGAACAGGAACTTCACATTGATCGGAAGCTCTCCCAGACTTTCCAAAACCGCCTGCGCGCCTTTCACTTGGGCATACATTTGTCCCTTGTTATCGCCGCTACCGCGCCCATAGATCTTGCCGTCGCGGACTATCGGTTTGAATGGAGGTGACGTCCACAGCTCTACGGGGTCGGGTGGCTGCACGTCGTAGTGGCCGTAGACAAGCACCGTGCGCTTTGCGGCTGGAGACTTCATTTCAGCGTACAGAAACGGTTCGCCGGGACTATCGAATCGTTGGACTTCTAACCCGGACGAGTCCAACAGTTGGGAAAGCAGGGTTACGCTTTCCGCCATGCCTTCGCCGGTGGTGCTGATGCTCGGCTGTGCTATCAGATCGAACAGCTCGTGCAGCCACGTTTCCCGACGGCTGTCTATGTAGGAATAGACGTCTTGCATGGAATCAGGAAACCGCGGCGATGACGTCAAAGGCAACTTTGTAACCTCCCGGATATTCATTGATGTGAATCGTCGTGCGAGCCGGTCGGTGGTGGCCGAAAACCTCTAGGTAAGCCTCGTTCATCTCGCTGAATGCGTCCATGTCCGCTAGATAGACATTGACCTTTATCACTTGGGAAAGATCAGTGTTCGATGCCAGGAGAATCTCCCGGATACTGTCGAAAGCACGGGTCGTCTGTAGTCCCACCGATCCGGGGTCGTCGTCTTCAGGAGGCATGCCAGTCTGTGACGACACGTATGCGGTGTTGTTGTGTATTACCGCGTGCGAGTACGGACCGGGAGCGTTCGCCTTGTCGGCTACGATCAGTTCCAATTCTGAGTTTGCCATGTTGGTCTCCATGGGTTAAGGCATCAAGCCGGGAAATGCGGATCGATCAACGAAAGGTCGGGGCACCGAACCGTTCTATGATGACGTTGATGCAGGCAGGGGCGCCGGACTCGAGGGCACGTCCGATGGCAGGTCGGAGCTCGTCTGGATGTTGAACGAGCTCACCGTAACCGCCGATCGCAGCCACGGCCATATCATACCTGGTATTCAGCAAGTCGCAACCCGCAAGACGGTCGGCACCGTAATTTTTCAACTGAAGTTGGTGCTCGGCGTTCCAACAGCTGTCGTTGCCGACGATTAAAACGATAGGCAACTGGTGACGCACGGCGGTGTCCATGTCCAGCAGGTGATATCCGGCCGTGCCGTCTCCGCACAGCACGAACACCCGTTTGTCCATGTGTACCAATTGTGCTGCCAGCCCCAGCCCTATGGAGCTACCGATAGAACCCGACGGACCGTTGATTAGCCGATGTGTCGGGTCCATACCCGACTGCATCCACTGCCCCACCTCACCGCCATCGCTTACCACCACCACGCTGTCGTCCAGAAAGTTGTCTACGGCTTCGCAGATTACGAGTGGGTGCATCGGTATTCCGGCGCTTGTGCGTAGTGCCTTCCAATCATCCGGGACGCGAGTCCTTGTACCCACGATTTCGGTATACCACTGGTTGCTGTTCCATGATCTGGAGGTGGCGCCAGTGAAGAGTGTTTTTGCAGCGCCAAACGGGTCGGCTTGGAAGCTGCCGACCATCGATCCATGGTAGCGTAGTTCCGTCGTGTCGGCATCTATCTGCATAAGTTTGCAGCCGTTGTTGAACGTGGGCGCGGCAGTGGTGCCGAGGGTGAAGTCGAACCGTTTACCCAGTAGTAAGACCGCGTCGGCTTCATCAAAACAAATGGCCGCATGACGCAGCCATGGGTCGTTGATGCCACGCGGGCTCTCCATCGGTAATGCGGGCACCGATGCCCGTCGCGAGAAACCGAGTACCTGCTGCCATCGGTCGTTTCGCGACATTGCAGGTCCGCAGAGTATGAGAGGTTTGTGAGCATCGCTCAAAAAATCGAGTACCTGATCGGCCTGGCTTGCCTTGAGTACCGGCACACTTTCAAAGTGGACGTCGCTACGTGCGGGAACCACCTCCATCTCCAACAGATCCTGAGGCAGACTGAGGTGTACCGGGCCGGGTCGGCCGCTGGCAGCGATATGCAGTGCCGTAAGAACATCGGTGGCGATGTCCGCTGCGTCTCGGACTTCCCAGGCCGCCTTACACACTGGCGCCGCGATGGCGACCTGGTCGATGTCCTGGAAGACGCCAAGGCCGGCCTTGGCCGCAGGGCTGCTGCCGCTCAATGACAGCATCGGGGATTCTGCCATGCGTGCGGTGTAGAGTGCTGAAACCCCGTTGCAGTGTCCTGGTCCGGCAGTTAGCAGGGCGATGCCGGGTTGTTCCGTAAGCCGGCCCCATCCGTCAGCCATGTGCACCGCCGTCGCTTCGTGACGAGTGTGTACGAGCTTGATGTTGCGCCCGATGGTGGCGTCGAAGATAGGGAGGATCTGATTGCCGGAGAGCGTGAAGAGGTAAGGGATCTTCGCTTCGACCAAAGTCTTGACGAGAATATCGGCGCCTCGCAACGACACGACGGTGCTCAACATCCTTTCATGTGCAATACCAATCGACAGCTAGGTCGGGTCTCCCCGCGGAGAGCGGTGCTAAAAAAGGCATTCGACTGAATTTTCGTGCGTCTACAGGGGATCTGTTTTGCGCCTAGTGTGGTTAATTTTTGACTGCGAGACCGACTATGATACCGTCCAACGGCGTTTGCAACACCATACATCAAAACCAACCGGCTGCCAGCAAGTAAGAAATCGGCACAATAGTGTAGGTGTCGTAGCCCACGTCCATACCGGCATCCCCATACGAGATCGTACTTGCTTGCTGAACTCAACTGTTTCTCGGCGAAGAACCGGGTGTAGAAGTAGACGAAGAGGGTGGGCTGCACCAATAACGTCAAGTGCATGACCCACATCTTGCTCATCATCTCATTCATTGGTCTCCACAGACTGGACGTTTCCTCGCAGGTGGACATGACGATCACATTGAGCAGGACGAAATCGAGTAATGATCCAATGATAAATATGGCTGCGACGGCGATGAGAAATATAATTACGATCTTCCTCGCATATTGTGGCCTGGTTTGGGCAAAAGGTAGGCTGCTCACTAGCTGGTATCAACGAGGAAACACCCTGTCCTGCCCGAGTGATGAATGGTCGGGATGTGACGGACGAGCGCTCAGCCGTAGCCGTACTCTTCGAGGGTCTCATCATCGAAACCCATGAAATGAGCGATCTCGTGGACCAGGGTTATTTCGATCTCGTGGGCGAGCTCGTCTGGATCGCTGAAGTCCTCTTCTAGAGGGCCGCGGAAGAGGTGGATCACATCCGGCAGATCACCGGAGGAATAGATGGAGCGTTCGGCAATCGGCGTACCGGTGAACAAGCCGTACAAAAGCTCGCCGCGCTCCCCTGTCGCTTCCTCCGCCAGATTTGCGTCGGGCCACGCGTCGATGACGATCGCCACGTTTTCCATTGCTTGGCGAATGTGCGGCGGGATCTTTTCAATAGCTCGCTTCACCTGTAGGTCGAACTTGGAGTGGAGCACCCTACGCGATCCGCCGTGCCTGGGACTGGGCTTCCAAACAGAGCTGGGCTGCCATGAAGGTGTGCTCTTGGGGCATGGCGCTTTGGGTGCCGTTGAGGCAATCCAAGATCAGCTGGCCAAAGTATGGAAAACCCACTTTGCCCGTCACCTGGAAGTGCTGCTCGGTCTTACCGTCGACCAAATAAACTTGGTCGCCTTCTGAGCTGCGCGCCACATCCAGGTACTTGCGCATCTCGATATAACCTTCGGTACCGAAGATGAAGGTCCGTCCGTCGCCCCAGCTACCCAAGCCGTCGGGGGTGAACCAGTCGACCCTGAAGTAGCAAGTTGCTCCGTTGTCGGCGACTAAGTTGGCTTCACCGAAATCTTCCAATTCCGGGTGCTCCGGGTGGTTGTAGTTCGCCACCTGACTGTGTACTACCCGTGCACTAGTGGCGTTGGCGTAATAGAGAAACTGTTCAGCTTGGTGACTGCCGATGTCGCAAAGGATGCCGCCGTATTTCTCTTTCTCGAAGAACCAATCGGGGCGAGTTTCGGCACGCAGCCGATGCGGACCGCTACCCAATACCTGCAGGACGCGACCGACGGCGCCTTCCTCGATGAGCTGTCCGGCGAACACCGCTGCTTCATTCTGGAGGCGCTCGCTGTAACACACTGCCCATGTTAATCCGGTAGCGGCAACTTTCGCACGGGCATCAGCCAACTGTTGCAGCGTTGTGAATGGGGCCTTGTCGCTGATGTAATGCTTGCTGTGATCCATTACCCGCAGGCCAAGCGGGCCGCGTTCCGAGGTGACGGCGGCGCTGGCCACCATCTGTATGGCGTCGTCCTCGAAGATTTCACGTTCGGAGCTAACCGCTTTGGCGGTGGGGAAGTCTTTGCGGAATTTCTCGATTTTGGCAGGGTCTGGATCGTACACCGCAACAATCTCCGCGCCGGCATCTTCCAATCCGCCACAGATGCCGCCGATGTGACCGTGGTCCAACCCGATCGCGGCACAGCAAAATTCACCCTTGGCGCAAACTGGTTTTGGTTTTGCACGCGGAGCGTAGTTGGCACCGTCGCTGGCGTTCATTATTATCACTTCCTTTCAATACATCGACAATCGGTCAAGAGACGTAAGCGGCATAGAGTCGGGCATCCTCCGGCCGCACACCTTCCCAGTTGATGCGTAAGCGCACCTGGTGTTCGAAATGGCCGATGGAATTGCCCTGTTTCCACGTTACACGTTGTCTCAATCCATTCCTGTCTACGTCTACACAATCCTTCCCAGAATATCCAGGCAGTGGGCGGAATTGCAGGTCGAGAAGCTCGACCTGTAGCTGGCTGTACTGCCCAAGTCCATCGACGTTGAGATAGATGCCGGTATCCTCCCCGCTGGGACGAAGCGGACACGAAATGACATGGGGTTCCACGGGGATATCCTTATACCCCTGTCCGTGGAATACTGGTCGTGACACGGCGGAGAAGAATCCCAACCTGTCCCGCGGCCAAGTGGCGATCCTGACCATGCCGCGGCTGGGATATTCCCAACTGGTGTAATAGTGAAGCGTACGGTCACCGATGTTTAGGGTGGCGGCTTGCATGATCTTCGAGCCGGCTCCGAGCCCGGGGTTCTGCAGTGGGGACTCCTCGAAGCAGGGCACGATCTTGAAGTCGGGTATCGGTTCGCGGTAATGCATCGCATCTTGGCTGACCAGCAGCCCCAGGTCCATGGTGGCGTAGAGACGATCGTTGGTATCATTGTGGTACATCCCGTAGATGCCGATGATCACGTTGCCGCGGTCCCACAGGGCGGCACCTTGGTGCACTTGTTCGCCCCTATGCCACTCGAAATCAGGGATCGGCCGCGGCGGCTGGGGATCACGCCTAAAGCTGGGTACTGCTGCTTGGGTCCAGGTCTCGAAGTCGTAGCTCACCCAAGTGATCATCTCCCGCTTGGAAGCGCCATCCACTGGGTGGGGGATGGTCTTGTTGAACGGCCCCGGGCCGCCCTGTCCGTTGAGATACCAACATTCGTTGAACTTTATGGGCGGTGCGGGCTCGACCCCATGGCCAACTATCTTGCCCTTGGTCCAACGCAGACCATCCGGGCTGAAGTGGACTTGGAGCCGCATTAGCTCGCCCATGCTGATCATCTTGAAACGGTGGGCGGGGTCGTCTTCCTCCGGGTCGTAGGCCACGTACCAGCCGTTGCCGCCCTCCACGTCGATAAGGTTATTCTGTTTGTTGCCGTTGTATTCCACCAATCCCAGCTTTGGTTTCTCCCAATTGATCCCGTCCTTACTGATGGCATAAGCAAGCCGGCGCACCGGATCCATCGGCGCACCGCCACCCCAGTAAGGAGATTCTGCTGCTGGGTGTTTGCTTCCGCGGGCGTAGTACCACATGCGGTACTCGCCGTCCACTTCCAAGACTGTTGGCATGACAATTTCCATGCTGTCGCACGCCTCTTCACTTCCCACTTGCAGCACGGGATCGCCGGGATGATCTGGATCGTAGCTGGCCCCTTCCCGGTAATCTCCAGGTTTGCGGCTGCCGGGAATCAGATTTACAAGCACGTCTTTGCGGAAGGGGACACTGTAGTCGTCGAATGGAAAAAGCACCGCTTCTTCCACCAGAAAAGAGGAATTGCCGCTGTCAACGGCGATCGTATTCGTTTGAGCCATTCGCTATTCTCCTCGATACCGTTGCAAGTTTGAGGTGTCGTGCCGTTTGTCCGCGGGCCGTGGTCCCACTTCGGGCGACAGCATCAAAAATTCTCCACTAGATTCACTTCAGTACAGCTTACGTGACCACGATTCCGCTTCAGTCGCAACGTCTTGAGTTGGTAGGCTCCGACCTCGACCCTGATTCTACGGCGCGACCCATGGACTCGAATACCGACCTTGGTGGCACGTCCGTCCACCTCTTGCAAGCGCAGGATCAGACCATTGCCCTTCTCCGATTTTTTGATCGTGGTGATCTGTACATTGTTGCAGTCGAGTACGATCGACCCTGCTAGGTTGTGGAGTGTCTCAGCACGTTGGGAGCGGCCATCGGGATAAAACACCTGGTAGTACGGAGCCGCGTTGAAAGCGGTTGCTGCTTGGGAGATTTCGTGCTCTACAAAGCGGCGGCCGAACAAGAACTGGAAGCCGACTTCGTGCTCACCCTGATCGTGACGGGGCAAGAAACGATGGTCACCCCATACATCCCCGGGGGTTATACGCATGGAAGCGTAAGCGGGGGAACGCAGGATGTTCAGGCATAGATGCCTACGGGTCAGGTTGTGGGCGCAACAACCAGTGCTCATGGCGGCGACATACCCTTCCGATCCGCGAGCCACGACCCAACGCTGGTTAGTGTGGTCCTGGTAACGGCGGGTGGGTTTGCGCCGCACGGCGCTGTAGGGTGCTTCCGAAATCGATTCGGCAGGCTCGAATCCGAGGGGTATGTCCATCTTCAGCATCTGATCCTTGTGGTTGAAAAGGATTCGATCCCGAATCTCGAAGGAGCCATGTTTCTTGCCGAAAACATAGTTGCGCACGATGACGGATGGGCCGCAGATGAACATCGCTTCGATGATACTGCAGGTCGGGCCTTCCTCGACTATGCGCAGTGGCAAAGCAGCGGTGGAACGTTTGCCAAGCCATTTGTCGGTAGCCAGCGGCGAGATTGAGGCAGCTTCTTTGGCGGTTGCCAAACGAAAGCGTTCTGAGGGACTCGACCAAGCCGGTGCCTGCGACCACACGCCGCGGGGTTCGATATTGTCGATCTGCGCCGGATCACCGCAAGTCCAGCTGTGATCGAGGTCCTCAAACAACACCGGTCGGAAGGCGCCCGCCTTCACCAGCGACTTCTTTGCCCCGATGCCAATGTGGTCGACCAACCCAGTTTGGGGGTTAATCTGGATAGTCAGTTTTCCCGATTGAAGACAAAGGTTACCCCACGTAGGCTTAGGTCGTCGAGGTTTTGGTAGTCGTTTGACCACCTTGTGACTGGCGTCAAGGCGCAGGATCTCCCATGGTGCAAGGTCCACCGGTGCTGCCAATCGCGTGCGCCATTGTCGGCCGATGTTGTTCTCCGCTTTGATTACTTGGAAGGGGTATTTCCTGCCGTTGCGGTGCAGAATGATTTCTCCCGCGGCGTCGAAGTTTTGGGCGATGTTGTATTCGAATTCAACGATCGCTCTGACGCGGAAGCCGTGCGGGTTGGCAATAAAAACCGGCACCTCCCCTTCAGTCGCTTTCCTATCCACCTTAAGAACCTGCAGCAGGGTGTTGAGCCGGGCCCGCCGCAACTTCTCTTGAGCATGGCCCATCATCATCAAAGTGTCTTTTTCTCCGGCGGGGACACAGGATCCGGGCAAGATGTCGTGGAACTCGCAGAACAGGATATCGCGCCAGGCTACCTGGAGGTCTTCGGTGGGGTAGGTGGCGAATCCATGCCACCAGGCCAAAGCACAGAGATTCTCGGTGGTTCGCATCAGACTCTCCGCCGCGCGGTGCGCCCGTTTAACGCGACTCAAGGAGGTGTAGCAACCGGCAAAGCTGTTCTCTATCTCGCCGGTCACAATCGGCAGCTTGGTCCTGCGTTTGCGAACCTCGGCGAAAAAACTATCCGGTGTCGAGTGCAGCCATTCATACTCCGGGTGTTCCTTCATATAGCGAAGCAGGTCTGCGTATTCGGCGCGCGTAACTCCGCCTCCGTGGTTGCCGACGCCCCATAGAATCATCGTTTCCGGTTCTTCCTGGTAATGCGGTAACCATTTATCGAGGATGGTACGGATTCCCGAATTGCTGAGATAGTGATCATCGCTGCGGCGGGTGACGATCTCAGCTCCGGAGCGATCGCGCCAACGGAACGGACCCACTGGAAGATCGTGGGTGCCGTAATCGGGGCGACAGAAGATGTAGGAGTTCATGCCGCAACCGGTGAGAATTTGCGCGAACCCCTCTGGGTGGCCGAACGGGTCGAAGTTGTAGGCCGTGCGAGGTCGAGCACGAAACTTCTCCTTAAAATAGCTCAGGCCCAGAAGAAACTGGCGAATGTGACTTTCACCGTGGGGATTGTTGACGTCCGGCTGTAGATAGGCGCCCCCCGATATGTGCCACCGTCCGGCGACAACTAGGTCTTCTATTCGGGCAAACAGCGCCGGATCGTGTTGCTCGATCCACCGGTAAAGCAGCGCCTCATTGTGGTTGAAGACAAAACCACGGTGGGTTTCGCAGAAATCGGCAGCAATGCGAAAGGTGGAAATTGCTTCGGTGAGCCCATCCTCCCAGTGCCACAACCAGACGGGGTCTATATGGGCGTTGCAGACTAGATGAATCTTCTTTTTCGGCATGATGCTCTGCTGGTAAAGGGTTTGGCAGGATTTGGCGGCACCAATTGTAAGTGCCGTATGAACCGGCTGCAAGAAACTTATGTTTCATATGCCAAATATGTTTGATAACCACATTAACTTCCAAAATTGAAACCGTTTTTGTTACCATGAGTCGCAGACATATGAGATCCTTCATAACTGAACGTTTTGGAAGTGCGCATGAGCTTCGCGATTTCAATCATCCATCTGACCGTTAGTATCACCACTTTGATGCTGATTGCCTCGGATCTTTTCGAGGCCGGCTTTTACGACAGAGGGTACATCACCGACGAGCAATTAAGCTTGGTGTGTCCGGTTACAGACTACGGGTCGTATGGAAATAATGACGAACAGGTCTCCGCGTTGGAGAGCAGCCTATCGCTCCCGGCGGGGGTGGCGGTAGATCCCTAGGGCCAGCTGCATTTTTCGGTTCTTGGCAACCATTCCGTTTGTTGACTTGAGTTGGACGGTCGTCGGCGAAGACCATCCAGCTTCGTTATCCGAGGCACGAAAACTGTTTTCCGCATAGACGTCAGCCGCAATCTGCGATGCTTTATGCTTTGTTAGCGTGTCTCTAGCTACTTAGCTAAGTCTACCGCACATAAACCCGTGTAGTTGCGCGCAGAGAACTCGGCTTGCATCTATTGCAGCGGCGGATCTATATTCACGCCTCTTTCAATCGAGTTCTACCATCTCTTTTTGCCGATGGCTCGCCGCCATGGTTAAGCCCCGAACTGTACACATACTGATGTTGTTTGGTCTCTGTTCGGTCGCGTGCACACTTGGGGGCTCGACGAGACACTCGGAACAGTTGGCTCCGGGTGTCGATCACCACGAAATCCATATGCTCGCCGGTCCTTGGTGGATTCACGTCATTGAGATAAACCTTGAGCAAGCCCGACGGGCGGGGATTAGGTTGCATACGGCGATTGCTGACTACCGGCAGGGCGGTTTTCAAAGGACCAGCAGCATGGCGGTGGCGGCGATCGCCGCTGTCAACGGAGACTACTTCTACAAGCGCGGCCAACCTCTGGGACTACAGATTCGCCGCGGCGAATTGCTACAGGAACCTCACCGCTTTTCATCAGCGCTGACCGTGAGTAGGTCCGGTGTGCCGCTGATCGCTGTTTACAAACTGCGGGCAGGTCTGATAACGTCGAAAGACCAAGTTATTACCATCGCGGGATTGAATCGTGAACCCCCCGCGGACGGTCTGACACTATACAATCGATTCGGGAAAGCCTGGCACGACTCGGTGAACGCCGAGTTCGGCTTTCAGGCACAACAAGTCGAGTCCGGTTCGCCGATCAACGACACGCTTGCATTGCATGTCACCCAAGTACGACGAAAACAATGGCCGCTGCGTTTGGAAGCTGGTCAGTGGCTTCTGGCAGCAGGTGCTGAGCACCCGATCGGCAAGTTCATCGCTCCAGGTGATACCATCAATATGTTCTGCAACTTTCCGCCGGCCCAGGACAGATTGATCGAAGCTATAGGCGGGGGGCCGAGGATTGTACGCAACGGTTCTGTCTCCATCGAATATGTGGCCGAGCATCTGGACAAGACCTTCGCAACCGCCAGACATCCGCGCACCGCGATAGCCTACTCGAAAGACGGCGGCACCTTCTACTTGGTTACCGTGGACGGAAGACAACCCGGCTATAGCGTCGGCATGAGTCTGGACGAGCTGGCGGATTTTCTGTGTAATCGATTATTCGAGTTCGCCAACTCCGGTGTAAATGCTTACCAAGCTTTGAATCTAGATGGGGGTGGAGCGACCACCATGGTTGTGAGTGGCCAGGTTGCCAACCGGCCCTCGGATCCTACTGGCGAACGTCCAGTCGCCAATGCCTTGTTGATTGTTAGAGAAGGTCCGGCGAAACCTTAACGAAAACTCTCCTGGACCTTACGCAGGGAGATCTCGAAAACACGTGCCGCTGAATCGGCCTGCGCCTGTTTCTGGTCAAAGGCGTTAAAAAGCTCCGGCCGGTTGTCCCGCGCCCCTTCGAGAGCGAGATCATAAGCTCGTATCCGCAGCTTCAAGTACGACAGCAGCCTTAAATTGGTGGAGATCAGCTCGGGTGTGGTGGGTAGTTGTTGCACGCGGACCTGTAGCTGGACCAACTTAGGGCGAAACTGTCGTTGAATCAACGGCACGATGAGGTCACTTGCCACAGTGTCGGCTGACACGGAACTCTCGATCTCCCGATCGAGAGCACGCAGCTCCTGAAGGACAGGACGCAATGCCTCGAGGTATAAACTCACAGTGTTGGAGTCACCAAATTTCGTCTTTCTGGACGGTGCATCGCAGGCCAGAAATAGTGGGCAAATTGTGAAGAATAGGAAAGGCAGAATCCTCAGCAGCATTAGTCAGGAGCAACCTTTCCGAATGATCTTGAAACTTTCACGGGCGATATCAACCGAAAATGCTTCACCTTCGTGACGTCTGGCGATCTCTTCCAGATCGGTGTCTGATCGATCGGGCGATGATGGATTAGCAGTAAACGTCCGACATTCGCCTCGCGGGCAATCTCGATAGTGTGCTGATCTGAGGAGTGGCCCCAAACGCAGTAGTTGGCTGCTACCCGATAAGAGCCGCGTACTCCCCCAAAGGTGATTTTCATGGTCTGATTTTTGGGATCGTTAGGAGGCGAAATAATGCGGTATAATATCAAGGATGTCACAAACCCACAAGGATTTGGTTGAGGTTTTGGAGCCGCAAATTATCTTGCTGACACAGCTTCTCGAAAAAGGCGGGGAGGTTGACCGGAATGAATAGATGCTGACTCAGCGCTGATTTCGCTTTGGGTTTGTTTTCACGTATATTTCAACACTTCGAGAAAGTGTCAAAACTGCAAAAAACTCATAACGCGATAGGTAAATAGATCCAACAAATGCCAACTCTTACGCCTCACCGCAAGAAGACGAGTATCCGCGAGTATCTCTCCTCGATTATGATCGCGGTCGCTCTGGCGTTGCTCATTCGCACCGGTGTGGTGCAAGCTTTTTACATCCCCTCGGGCTCGATGGAAGACACCCTTTTCGTCGGCGATTATCTGCTGGCCAACAAGTTCGTCTACGGAGCTCCTATCGATATTATCGGTACCGACATAACCCTCTTTCGTTTGCCGGCGTTGCGGGATCCTGCGCCCGGCGACATCGTCATTTTCCGCTCCCCCCGCGAAGCCGACAAAGATCTCATAAAGCGCTGCGTTGCCGTCGGCGGGCAGAAGGTGGAGGTCAAGGGAAGCGAGTTGTTCGTTGACGGAAAGCGGTTTCATGATCCACAGGGTACGAAATTCGAGAAGGGGGGAGTGGGACAATACGGCCCTCACATCGTGCCCAAGGACCATTTTTTTATGATGGGCGATAACCGCGACAACAGCCACGACAGCCGCTTTTTCGGTCCGGTTCCAGCCGACCTCGTAAAAGGGAAAGCGATGATAATTTACTGGTCATGGAGTCCAGACAATAGGGGACCGTTCTATCGGGGGTTGACTTCGCTTCCGGAGGTGGTGGGCACCTTCCTTTGGCGTTTGCCGGGCCGCGTGCGTTACGATCACCTTGGCGACGTGATCCTCTAAATCTTGTGTCAAACATGAGCGATAGAGACGACCTGTACCGAGATCCTGACGAGATCGACGACCACCTGGTGTACAATGAGTCGGAAGACGAGTATGCTAGGGAGCTTCAGGAGTTTGATGCCGAACCTTTGCGCTTGGTTGATAAGCTGCTCTCGCTGGCTCCGGAAAAGGATCCTTCTCGTCCTGTATTGTACGGGTTGCGGCGTCAGCTCATGGAGCGCGAGATGACCTTTCAGGAAGCGCGCCACAGTCTGGCCGAACTGGAAGTGGCGCTGGAGAAGGTGACTTCGCCCTCGAATCGCGTCGCTATCTATCTTGGCTCACCCAAGGACGAGATAGCCACGGTCTTCGTCGGTGGAGCCGAGTATTACGCCAACATAGACCCCCGGGTTGACGTTGGCGATCTCGAAGTTGGAACCCGGGTGTTGATCAACGAGGCGTATGCGGTAGTGGGTATCCTTGGTCCCAACCTTGCCGGCCCGGTGGTCAAAATCGGCGACCTGTTCGACGATGGACGGCTGCGCATAACCCAGGAACATGGCACCCAGGACCTAGTGGTGGAACGCTCGGCTGCGCTCGTTGATCTCGATCTCAAGAAGGGCGACGAAGTGCGGTTGGATCCGGGGTTCAAGGTTGCTCTGGAGCGGATTTCGGCTGGCAACGGTAAGCAATATTTCCTAGAAAACGTTCCGGTCTTGGATTGGTCCAATATCGGTGGTCAGGAGGAGGCGATTAAGGCGATTCGAGACACGATCGAGCTGCCCGTCCTGCACCCGGAGTTGTTTCAGCGCTTCCAGTATTCCACTCCCAAAGGTTTCCTGTTATATGGGCCTCCCGGTTGCGGTAAAACCCTCATTGGCAAGGCGACCGCGTACAACCTAGTACAACACATCCGCGACGAAGAAGGCCTAGATGTGAGAGAATATTTCATGCACATTAAGGGGCCCGAGATTCTCAACATGTGGCTCGGAGAAACTGAGCGCATGGTACGCGAGATCTTCGCGCAGGCGCGAGAAAAAAGAAAAGAAGGCTTCTTGCCGTTTGTGTTCATCGACGAGGCGGAATCGATTCTCGGCACCCGACGCTCGATGCGTTCGCACCATATCGCCAACACGCTTGTGCCAATGTTCTGCACAGAGATGGACGGCATCGAGTCGCTTCACGATGTGGTGATTATCCTCGCCTCCAATCGCCACGATTTGATCGATCCAGCCATCCTGAGGCCCGGTAGGATAGACCGCAAGATCAAAGTTCAACGTCCGGATAAAGCGGCTTCCCAAGCGATCTTCGAGATCTACCTGACGTGTGATCTGCCCTTGGATCGGGAAGAAGCAAGTGCCTTCGAAAACCCCAAAGTCGCGCGCCAAATACTCGTCGACGCTACCGTCGAAAGCTTCTTTTCTAGGGACGAAGAGACCAGGCTCCTCGAAGTGACTTTACGCAGCGGTCGTGTCGAGGTGCTTCACTACTGCGATCTCGCTAGTGGAGCCATCATCGATTCTATCGTGCAGCGTGGCAAGGAGACTGCCGTCAAGCGGGCGATTGCTACCGAAGATCCCTATGCCGGGTTGCGGCGCGAGGATCTTATTCAGGCAATGCGCTCCGAATTTCGCGAAAGCGAGGTTTTTCCACCCACAGACAGTGTTGAAGATTGGCTCAAGCTGCTTGATTATGATCCAGAAAACGTGGTAAGAGTTATACCAGTACGATCATACGAGAAAACAGCGGACTCCCCGGGTAGTAAGGTTATTTGAATCGACTTTTTGGGATAGAGACCGAATACGGCATCCAGGTGGATGATGGAGCAGAGATGGACGTGGTGGTGGAGTCCATGGAGCTCATTCGCTGCTATCTCCATGAGGAGTTCGTCGCACGCTGGGACTACGCTCGGGAAAATCCCCGCCGAGACATGCGCGGATTCGATGTCGATGAACTGCTCAATGACGTCGACGAGATCGTCCACCTTCAGCAGGACCGCAAGCACAAGATTCCTCTAAAAGAGCTCAAGAGCGACCTGATCATCAGCAACGGGGCGCGTCTCTATAACGATCACACCCACCCCGAATACTCGACCCCCGAATGTTTCTCTTTGATGGACCTTGCTGCTTACGATCGTGCCGGCGAGCGGATTTTGCTCGGCTGCGCCCAACGGCTTACCGCCACTCGCGATTCGGGAGTTGCGCGTCTGTACAAAAACAACACCGACTTCGAAGGCCATAGCTATGGCTGTCACGAAAACTATCTGCTGGCGCGCGCGATCCCCTTTCAACAGGTCATCGACGGCTTGCTTCCGTTCGTTGTCACTCGTCCGATCTTCGCGGGTGCTGGTAAGGTGGGAGTGGAGAACGTGACTGGAGGGCCGATACCCACCTACCAGCTGTCGCAACGAGCAGATTTCTTCGAGACCATTGCTAGCGTCGACACCATGCACCGTCGACCGTTGGTGAACACTCGCGACGAGCCGCACGCCGACCGTGCCCGCTACCGCCGTTTGCACATGATCACGGGGGACGCCAACATGTCCGAATATGTCACGGCATTGAAGGTCGGCACCATGGGATTGGTTCTGGACATGCTTGAAGCAGGCACCTTACCACCTTGCGATATAGCTGATCCGATTGGCGCCCACAAAGAGATCTCCCGGGATATCTCGCTGACATGGTCAGTGCAGCTACGAGACCGCAGCCATACCACCGCCTTGGAGATACAACAAACCCTTAGGGAAGCAGCGCAATCCCGGTTTGCTGGCAGAGACGACGAAACCGACTGGGTGTTGGAGCATTGGGGGCAAGTTCTGGAAGCGCTGGCAACCGATCGCGAGAAGTTGGTGGGGCGTTGTGATTGGGTCACGAAGAAATGGCTCTTGGATGCCTTTGCGGAAACAGAAGGGCTGGACTGGGAAAAGCCGGAACATCTGGCGTGGCTGCAAAGCCAGGATCTGGAATACCACAACATCGATCCGGCGCAAGGACTTTTTCTCATGCTGGAACGGCAGGAGCAAGTAATCCGCCTTACGACAGAAGCAGAGATCCTGCGGGCGGCGGTGGAGCCGCCGTCGGACACCCGAGCTTATTTCCGCGGTGTCAGCCTGACTAAGTTCGCCGAAGCGATCGGGGCGTTGAACTGGGACAGCATCGAATTCCAGGTTCGAAGTGGCTTGTGGGTGCTGGATTTGAAGGATTGCGTCGATGCAGATACGGCGGCTTATTATAATCAAGTCTTGGATCGCGCCGAAAGTGTCGAAGCCCTCAGGTTTGCGCTCGGGTTTACCGATTAGCTAGATTTCGGCACGGAGCTTAGACGCTATGAGGGAGGTCTTATGGTTATAAAAAATATAGCTTTAAGGGATCGTGCGTCACGCCCGGTGAAACCGTTGGGTGGGGGAGACGATTCTGAGCTGGAAGATGGTCCGAGGCGGCCAAAGGTCGAGCGTCCACAAACCGACGACATACTCCGCCGCATGCGGCGGGTGGATCCGAATCAGGCGCGACGGTACCGCCAACGTACCGGTCAATAGAGCCATGGAGAGCTGCGATTTTCTGTCTCTGCTCAAAGAGCAGGGCCATCTTCCGCGCGATCCAATACATCTGCCGACTAACGCTGCCGACTTCGATACTACCGAAGGCACTACCATCCTGGCGGTCAGGTATCGCGATGGTGTTCTCATGGCTGGTGACCGGCGAGCAACCATGGGCAATACCGTCGTTTACGACCGCGCCGACAAGGTGCTGTCGATCGACGATGATGCGGTGCTGGCACTGGCCGGCTCGCCGGCTGTTGCCTACGAAATCGCGCGTTTGCTCGAAGTTTCGTTTCAGCACTACCGACGCAGCCAGCTCCAGGTGCTGAGCTTGGACGGTAAGCTGCGTATTCTCTCGCGCCTGCTCAGAGACAATCTTCCCCTTGCCCTGCAAGGTATCGGCGCGGTAGTTCCGATCTTCGCTGCCTTCGATGCCTGCGGCAACGCCGGCAAGATCTTTTTTTACGATATCTTGGGGGCCCAGTTTGAGTCGGTGGACTTCTGCGCGACCGGATCCGGTTCGCCCATTATCAGGGGGGCACTTTATCACTACAACCGGTGGGAAGAAAAGCTCGTGAACATGGATGAAGCTGCGTCATTGGAGTTAGTGCTGAAGATGCTCGAAACCGCCGCCGAGTTCGATACGGCAACTGGTGGGCTGAAACCGAGCGCACGCATCTTTCCTCAAATTCGTCGCATTACGGCAGCTGGCATCGACACCATCCCCGAGGATGTGCTCGAATCTCTGTATCATTCCGAACTCCAACCTCGAACCTGAGCTACGTCTCTGCCAATGCGATACACGTCAATACATTGCCGGGTTAGCTGCCCGGTGTGGCGCGTGCTGTCCTCGTAGTGAGATAACATGCTTGAGGAACCGTATCGCTGGGTAGAGGCGATTCAAAATCGCCGGGAGTATCTGGAGGACCAGCTCCGCGGAGCTAGCCCTGTCGTCGGTCTCAGCTACGAAGATGGGATTCTGTTGCTGACCACCACGCCGGGCCCGTGCAAGCTATTCGAGGTTTACGATGATCTGAGCTTTGCAGCCATTGGCCATCCAGCCGACATCGAAAAGCTACGCAAAGCGGTAATCGACATCGCTCATCTCGAAGCATTCAATTTTTCAGCCAAGGATGTCTCTCTTCAGCGGCTGGTCAGCTTCGGCATTGGTCCCTTGATCAAAGCTGCATTTGACGAGATTTTCCGCTCCCCGTTTATCGCCCGGGTACTGATGGCTGAGTTGGATCCGCAAAGCAGCCACGATCGTTTCTGCGTCATCGACGCAGACGGCTCGTTTCGCGGTGAAGAACATGAGGCGGCGGTGGCCGGATCGGAAAACAGCGTCAACGCTATATGTAAATCGCTACGTAACGAGTCTACCACGGAGCGTTCGCTTTCCCAGGCGCTGGATGCGGGATTGCAGGCGTGGGCGGCCGGTCGCATAAACCTAGAGAATGAAGCGCTGACCCTTCCAGACAAGAAAGCGATAGAAGGCTGCTTACAGGAAGCGCTGGAGTCCCAGCGCTTCGAGGCGGCGGTACTCGATCGCACTCGTTCTACCAAGAGCAAGTTCGCTTTGTTGGCCGCTGACGAGATCGACGCGGTATTGGCTGCGTACAGGTGACGGGAAGATATGGACGAGAGCATATACGGTATCGAAGTGGAATTCGGATGTTTGCCCCCGGACTCCGATCCGTTTCTGAGCCCTGACTTCATATCCGTCAAATCGAAAGACTGCATTTTCTACCGCGAGGGATTGGGGATCGTCGACATCCATTACCGCGGCAGGGACGAGCCCCCGGGCAATGGCGGTTTCCTCTTTAACGGCGGACGCATTTACATCGACATGGGCCATGTGGAGTACGCCACCCCAGAATGCCAAGGCCTGTTCGATTTGGTAGCAGCCGATCGTGCTGGCGAGATCATCGTTCAGCGCGCTCTCGAGCAGCTAGGATTGGCGGATACAGCATCCTTCTTTAAGAACAACATCGATCACTACACCGGCGCCACCTTCGGGTGCCACGAGAACTACCTGGTGCGTCGCGACGTGCCGTTTTCACAGACGTTGTTGCCTGCCATGCTGCCGTTCTTCGTAACTCGCCAGATCTTTGCCGGTGCTGGCCGTGTTGGCTGTCACACCGACATCTTCGAATGTGATGGTAACGAGGAGGAGGGTGTCACCTATCAGCTATCCCAACGCGCCGATCACATCGTAACCGAGATCTACCAGTGGATTCAGTTCAGCCGCGCAATCATCAACACCCGCGACGAACCGTTGGCGGACTGGGGGCTCTATCGACGTTTACACCTCCTAGTGGGCGATTCGAACATGTCCGAACACGCCACTGCCCTGAAAGTGGGAACGACGGCACTGATTCTGCGTTTGATCGAGGAGGGCGTGGTCCCCTCCATAGCGCTGTTGCATCCGGTGAAAGCCATACGCGACATATCTCGAGATCTAAGCCTTCGCCGGGAATTGCAACTGGAGGACGGTAGATACGCCACCGCTATCGAGATTCAGCGCACTTATCTCAACCTGGCCGAGCGCTACCTGCGCGGTAAGGATTCGGAAGGCGATTGGGTTTTAGACGAATGGCGTTTTGTGATCGACGGTTTGGAATTCGATCCCATGAGTCTCATTGATAGGGTGGATTGGGTGACCAAGAAGTGGCTGTTGGAATCGTTCATGCGCGCCGAGGACTTGGAGTGGAACAATCCAGCCGTTCAGAGCCTCGATCTGGAATATCACAATCTGAACGTAGACAAGGGGCTTTACTACGACCTACGTCGCCGGGGCATGACAAAACGGGTCATCGACGATGACAAAGTGAACATGGCCCTGGTCACGCCGCCGCAGGATACCCGAGCTAAAGCACGCTCGGTGGTTATGCGCGAGCTTACCGGGCAGAAAGCGCGGTATGTCATCGACTGGGATTCGATCTACGTAGAGGACGAGAGATACCTGAGTCTTGATGATCCCTTTTTAGTCTACGATATCGAGACCCGGGAGTTCATCGATGATTGCCGCAATGGCTCTCCATTAGAGAAGTACTAACGCATCATTTTTTGAAAATCGCCCCACCGCGACTATATTCGAATATACAGTACCTCAAGGAGATAACGGGTGGCTTTGGCATTGGAAGCAGCGGGGAAGGATGCATACGCCCCCATCCAATCTCGCCTGAGCAACCAGGCAAAACCGGTTGGCCTGGGCCTTCAACGGCTCGCCAACGGTGTTGGTATTGGCCCCTTGCGGGCCACCTCGAGTCCGGCGATGGGTGCCGACTCGCAAGTCTTGCCGGCCTCAGGTGCAGCGCTGGTGGAGCCTCCACCCGACGGAAGGAAGCTCCTGAACATGTTACAGGGCTCCGCCCGCGACAGCAGTTCGCTTACCGCGGCGTTGGGGTCCGGGCCATTGGGAACCACCTCCATGGGCGTGCTGCAGGCGAGACTAACAAGCGCGAGAAGCCTGTTGAGCAAGATCGACGGCAGGTCCCGTTTCATGAATGCCGACAGAGGCGACAAACTTTCCAACGTCTGGTTCAAACCGCCTCTCGCCCAGGTGAAGTTTGATTTGAGCGGTTGAAGGCCGCCAACCGCATTTGTTTCCGGCTTCTACTGCGTTCTTTCGCTGCCTCACCGTAATTCTGCTACATACTCTGAGTTCAGACCCATTGTTCAGCAGCACTGGCACTTTCGTGTGTGCCGGTACCAATCCCAAAAAAGTCGCCAAGCCATTGCTGCAGTCCTCCGGTACGATCAATGCTCTGGTGGTGTTCGCCAAGTTCCAGGCGGAAGCTGCGGGAGATGAGGTTGCACCTCCATGGGCGGATGACCTGTTCGATCCCGAGCGGCCGGGCAGCTTTGCCCACTTTTACGACGAAGCATCTCGAGGCCGTTTGCTGGTCCGCGGTACTGTGCTTCCCAAGCGCTACAGCTCGTTCCAACCAGCCAATAGCTACATTGCTGACCGACCCGGGGTGCAGGGCCGCTTCGGACAGTTCAACCTAGAAATCCTACAGCAAGTGGACCAAGACGTCGATCTTGGATTGTTCGACAACGACGGTGCCGATGGCATACCGAACTCGGGCGATGACGATGGCTATGTGGACGTAGTCTTTATTAATCTGCTGACCGTACCACAAAACTTTTTCATCTCGCGCGCTACCGGGCTCGCCTCGCTGGGTTTGGATACCGATTTCATCAGCGACGATCCTGCTGCCGACCGGGGTAAGATCAAGATTCGCAGTCGCTTCACCGGTTTTGGAGGAACCACCCAACGGGGCCACGTTTTCTCCGTTACTGCGTCCACTATGTGTCACGAGTTCGGTCACGTGCTCGGGTTGCCCGATCTGTTCGATCAGTCGTCGGTTGCCGACGGCGATGAGCTGGACCCGGCAGAAGACAGTGCCGGCATTGGTAAGTGGGGCTTAATGGGGCTCGGCACCTTGGGATGGGGCGTAGAGGACGGCCCCAATGCCTTCTCAGCATGGTCTTTGGCGCAGCTCGGCTGGGTTGATGTCGTCGAGGTAGGATCGATCCGTACAGATCTGAGCATCAAAAGCATCGATGTTGGTGGTGTGGTTTATAAGATACCGATCGGCTTCGACGAGTACCTCCTTTTGGAAAATCGCCAAGCCTCCGATTCGTTCTACAATCGGAATGTCCCTGGAACTGGCTTACTCATATGGCATGTCGATGACCAGGCGGACAACGACGAGGAACGCCACAAACAGGTTGACCTCGTTTGCGCCGATGGCCTCTACGGCGATCGTGGATTCCCCGGCTTGGTGCCCAACGCCAGTTCCGGTGGAGACAACCTCGACTTCTGGTCGCGCGACGCCGCCTACGCGCAAGCTCGCAACGGCAACCAGGGTGATGCTACCGACCCTTTCGATGGGGTCGACTACAAGCGCTTCGCTTTCGACACCAATCCCGCGTTGAGCGCCCACACAGGATTCACCCGTGGTCTACCGCTGGGCATCGCGGTGGAAAACATCAGGGCCCAGGGCACTGACATGATGGTAGATATCCTGCGTCATTCCCTGCCCGGCCACGTGGTGAGTGACACGACCTGGTCAGGAGAGCTACTGTTAGATGGCGATCTCATCATCGAGTCGGGAGCCACGCTTCGGTTGTCACCGGGAACCAACATCCGCTTTGAAACCCGCGACAGCCGTCGCACAGGATTCTCGAGCGAACGCTGCGAATTGATCGTCTACGGCAATCTGGTCTTGCCGAATGCCACAGAACCAGCTCGCTTTCTCTCTGCCGCAGCCCTACCGGGGACAGCCGACTGGCAAGGCATCCTGCTGTTGGGAGGACAATCTTTCGATGAAACCGCGGGGGTAGTGGTAAACGCTGCTTGGGATGTAACAAGGTCTCATCTTCCTAGCGGGACGACGCGTTGGTCCGGGAGTCGGAAACTGCCACGCGATCTTGTTATTCCTGTGGGTGCTGAGCTGGTGGTGGAGGCGGGTAGCCGCCTGGGTTTTACATCAGTGGATATTGGTCGGAGCGGTCAGTTTCCAGAATTAACCGAACTAGTGGTAGAAGGGCGTTTACAGGTGGACGCGACTGCTGCCATGCCGGCGACCTTCATGCTGGCGTCTGGACGGCCCGACTCGGTTTGGTATGGAGTGCGCCTCAAGGACGGCGCCGAATTGAGTGCCCGCCACTTGAATGCCGAAAACGGGGTAGTTACCATCGGTGGCGAAGTTGGACCCTCCGATTCTCTGCTCTTGCTGGACAGCCGCTTGTCAAACAGTGCTGGTTATGGTCTACGCCTTACGGTCAACGGTATTGCCGAAGTAAGTCGAAGCACGTTTTCGCGGCACCCATTGCAGGGGATTTATGTGGAAGGTAGCGGCACGCTGTTTCTGAAGAACAGCAGCATCATCGAGAACGGCCAGGAGGGGGTCTTTCTTGGTAACTGTTCCTTGGAGGCGATCGATTGCCGCATCGAAAAAAGCGGTTTGTTGGACACGAACGATCCCCGTTCCGGTCTACTGGCGGTGGGTGGAAAGGGTCAGCGCATTGAGCTGTGGAATAGTACAGTAACACGCAATCCGTTGCACGGTGTAGATCTCACCCAATGGCTGGGCCGTCTGGCGCTGCACTCTACTGAGATCAGCGCCAATCGCCGCTCCGGCTTGCAGGCAGCTGGCTTGGAGATCATCGTGCTCGAAGATGTAGCGGTCGAGCGCAACCTTGGACCTGGCGCCGTGATCCGCGGTTCGCCCTTGGAGATCTGGGACACGCGTTTTGTGGACAATATCGGCACCGGATTGACCATTGGCCCCGGTTCGTCGGGCTTGATCGAGATGGGAGAGTTCCGCAACAACAACGGCATCGAAATGGTCGGTGTACAGGGGGTGATGGTGCGCACCAGCCGTTTCGAGAACTCAGCGGTGGCACTCAGTTCGGTAAATTCCACCCTATCTCTGTACGGAAACCGTTTCGTCAACAACCTGTCGGGATTCGATGTTAGCGGTAACGCAGTGCCTATTTTGGTAACGCGAAACAGCTTTCTGCAAAATCAAGTGGCCATAGCCAATCGGACGACTCTCGCCGTCATCGCTAGAGAAAACTTCTGGGGGACCGCCGATAGCACGGAGATAGCTTCGCTGTTCATTGGCCGGGTCGACTTTTCGCCTTTTCTCGAAGTGGAACCGGATCTGACAGCCTCTGCCGAACAGAAATCCATCCTACCCGAAGCCTACTATTTCTGGCCGCCGTTCCCTAACCCGTTCAACGCACAGACCAACTTGGCTTTCGACCTCGTCGAGCCGTCGATGGTGACTCTGGAGGTCTTCGACATCCTAGGAAATCGAGTGCGGCGAATCCTCAGGGGACCGATGTCTGCGGGATCCCACGGACTAGCTTGGGACGGGAAGAATGACCTCGGTCGCACCGTCGGGAGTGGTGTCTATCTCGTGCGTTTGGGAATCGGACAGGTGCAGATCACACGCCGTGCGGTTTTGATCCGTTGACTCTCGGCGGGTGCTTGCTCACATGCCCAGTTGTTTCTTCAGGAGTTCGGTAACCATGGGTGGCGCTGCTTTGCCTCTGGTGGCTTTCATCACCTGTCCCATGAGCGCGTTTATCACCTTGTCGTTGCCAGCTTTGATCTTCTCAACCACGTCGGGGTTCTCTGCGATTACACCAGCTACGACCCGTTCCAGCTCACCCGAATCGGAAACTTGCTCTAGACCGCGTTCGCGAACAACCTCCCGTGGGAAAACTCCCTTCTCCCACATGGCGGCAAACACCTCTTTGGCAACGTTCTGGTTGATCGTTCCACCACTCACCAGTGCGATCAGTTCGGCCAGCATATGAGGTGTCACCTTGATAGCCTGAATATCGAGACCATCCTCGTTGAGTCGGCGAAACACCTCCCCGGAGATCCAGTTGCTCACCGGCTTGGGCTCGGCATCCTCGTAACGCAACACCTCCTCGAAATAATCCGCGACATAGCGATCTTCCACGAGCACCTCAATTTCCTCTTGTGACAGGCCGTATTGGACGACAAAACGACGGATCTTGTCGTCGGGCAACTCGGGCATGCATCTGCGCAAGCGATCGATCCACTCTGCATCGAGTTCCACTCTAAGCAAGTCGGGTTCGGGGAAATAGCGGTAATCTTCCGAGGTTTCTTTGCTGCGCTGCTCGCGTGTGATACCGGCGTTCTCATCCCAACCGGCGGTTATCTGGCTGACTGTACCACTCGCCTCCAAGATTTGCGTCTGCCGCAAGGATTCGTAGGCGATGGCGTTACGAACCGAGCGGAAGGAGTTGAGATTCTTAACTTCTACCTTGGTGCCAAACTCGCTGGATCCCTCTAGTCGCACTGAGATGTTTGCTTCGCAGCGCATCGCGCCCTTCTCCATATCGCCGCTGGAAGCACCCAGATACCGAACGATCTGACGTATTTTCAACAAGTAGGCGTACGCTTCTTCCGCCGAACGCAGGGATGAATCGGAAACGATCTCCATCAGCGGCACACCGGCGCGGTTGAAATCTACTAGGCTGGCGCCCTGTTGGTGCACGAGCTTACCGGTGTCTTCCTCCAGATGGACGCGCACGATACCGACTTTCTTTTCTTCGCCATTCATCCGGATGCGGACGATGCCGTTGGTGCATAACGGCTCTTCGTACTGAGAGATCTGGTATCCTTTCGGCAGGTCAGGGTACACGTAATTCTTGCGTGCGAAGATATTCTTGGACTGGATCTCGCAGTTCAAGGCCATCCCGATCATCACTGTCAACTCCATCGCCCTTTCATTGATCACTGGCAGCGATCCCGGCTGTGCGGTGCACACAGGACAGATGTGTTGATTGGCCTTAACGCGAAAGTGACCGGCGCTACAGTCGCAGAACATCTTCGACGCCGTCTGGGCTTCCACGTGCACCTCCATACCGATGACTGTTTCGTAGCCCAATTTCAATTCCCGTCCGTCAATTAAACAGCACGTGCTTTTTCAGGAACGCATCGATGGCAAGGTAATATGCTTCTATGGTCTCCGGCTTCTTCCAGCCGTGGCCTTCACCTTCGAACAGGTGGTATTCGTGGGGCACGCCTCGACGACTCAGAGAAGTTGCCAGTTCCTCGGCCTGCTCCTTGGGGACTACTCTATCGTCGGTCCCTTGAAACAGGATCAGCGGATCGGCGATTTTGTCGCCGGAAAAGATAGGCGAACGTTCCCTATAAAGACCACTTGCCTGTGGGAGGGGACCGATGAGAGAATCTAGGTAGTGGGCTTCGAACTTGTGGGTATCGGTTGCTAAGGTGAACAGGTTGCAGATGCCGTAGGAGCAGATACCAGCCTTGAAAAAACTGGGGTGTACGGTCAATGCTTGCAACGTGGTGTAGCCGCCGGCACTGCCTCCCATGACAATCAAACGGGACGCATCGGCTAGTCCGGCATCCACCAGAAGTTTAGCTCCGCTAAAACAATCCTCTACGTCGTAAATCCCCCAATTTCCTCGCAACGACTGGACGTAAGCGCGACCGAAGCCGGTGCTGCCCCGGTAGTTCAGGTCGAGCAGTGCATATCCCCTAGTGGTGAAGAACTGGTTGCGCGGTTCGAACCGACACTCGGCTTGGGAGGCAGGGCCGCCATGAACCGCAATGACCGCCGGTGGAACGCCTTTGCAGCTGAATCGCGTATTGTTCGGAGGGTAGTACAGTCCATATACCTCGCTTCCGTCAGCTGCTTTCCAACTCAGCGGCTCTGGCTGGGAGAACTCTTCGGTGGGAACGGTTTCGGAGCTGGAACGACTGCAAATTCTGAGGTTGTGTATGTCTGTGCAGACGATGCGCGGGGGGACCGTTGAGGAAGAGGCGATGCAAGCTAGCCTACGTCCTTTGGGGGCGGCTGTGAGTTGCTCAACGAAGGTGTACTCCGCCAGCTCAGAAACCGGAGCTACTTCCCCACTTATCAGTTCGCACCAATAAGCCCGTCGGCAACCCCGTTCTGCTCGCGTGAAATACAAACGCTTCCCGTCGGCTGCAAAACTCATCGTACGTATGCCCTGTATCCACGCCGGCAACCCGACGTCGTACCCGTCCTGAGTCAGACAGTTGTGGTGCTCGTTTTGCATATCGTAGAGCCAGATGTTGCTCCAACCACTCGTGTCCGAGACATAGGCCAGGGTCTTACCATCGGGAGAGAAGATCGGTTGGAAGACCGCGGTGGTGTCGCCGCCGGCGACGATGGTCGTCGTTTCTAGAAAAGGCGAGGTGCCTTTGGGAAAGCTGAGCTGACCAAGTACCAGACGACTTCCATCCCAAGGCATGTGCGGATGGTCCCATTCGATCCACGCTAGTATTTTGCCTCGAGGATGCCAGGTTGGCTGCATGTAAAAATCTGCACCTGTGGCCAGCTTGACTGGCCACGTGCTGCCATTGGCGTCTACTATGGCAATACAATCGATATCTTCGGCAGCATGTACATATGCCACCCAATGTCCATCTGGAGACGGGCAAGGGGCTGTGGCGTCGCCGAATGCCGGAATCAATGGGCGGCTTCCACCGGTTCCTAAATCCTGCCGCCAAAGACGGCCCTCCGGGCCGGCAAAAAAGAGGCGGCCCCGCGAGACGGCAAATTCACCGCCGCCGTATCCCACTCGTGCCTGCGCAGGATGGTTTGGATTCAACGCCTTAGGGGCGTCGACGCCATTTTGGCACATGAGTGTCCCGCCTAAGCCGCGTTCCTCCAGCCAGACCAGCGTCCGTCCGTCTCCGTCCCAACCGAGATCGCGAAAGCGGGCGGCGGAGGCGAGATCACGAGGTTTGAGTGGGCTGTCCCACGTTCCGAACGGACGTTCTTCCATGGTTTTTCGTTCAGGCCTGGGACCAGGCGGTATCCAGCAGTCCGGCGGACTCGATGATGATCTCTTCCGCGCTTTCGCCGCTGCATGGCTTGAGTTCGAACGAAAGCGGTTTCTTCGGGCCCTCGAAATAACCGATGCCGTTCAAGCCGGCAAGAAATTCGACCAACTCCTCGAGTCCGTTCTCCCCTTCGGGAATCCCGAAGCGTGGGTGGTTGTCCCCGTAGGCCTCGTGTTCTGGATGTTTCATCACGCAGTTTCCTACGTGGGCGTGAACCAAGAATTCCTTCAGCACGCCCAAACAGTGCTCGGTTTTCTCTTCGAGGAGCGTCATGTGTGCTTGGTCCACCAGTAATCCGAAACTGGGATGGGTTTTGCAGATTCGTTGAGCAAACTCTGCGACCTCCTCACTGGGGCCTAACAAACAGTTCTTGGCGTAGGGCGCACGATCGAATGCCTCCAGCAATAGTGGCATTTCCCCTTGGCTGGCAGCGTGGTCGCAGAGCTCGAGAACAGAGTCGACCGTACGTCCGATCGCCTTCGAGCGAGCGTCTGTACCGGGATCTGGACCCGACAAGAAGGCAAAGCCCGTTGCATCCCATGCGTAAGCCTCGTGGATTGCTCCTTTGACTACCTCGATGGCATTTTGTCGCTTGGCCTCGTCTTCCGACCCTAGGTCGAGTCTGTTCATTAGGATGGCTGGATGGGTTCCAAAAGCCACGTTTTTGTCCGCGTCAACAATAGTCCTTTGGCATTCGGAGCGGACAATATCGTCGGCGATATGCGTGATCTCTATGATCTGAAAATACTCCAGTGACGTTAGATACCGGTAGATGTCTCCCAGTGGACCAGTTCCTCCACCGATCTCGGGATAGATCATGAACGCAACAATCCCAACGTCCGCTCGGTCCTGCACGCGGCCTTCCATACCGACTCCTCTGGTTGTTTGGGGGCAAATTTCAGGAAATATCCCCTGAAACCAAGAAATGCACAAATACGATTGCCCCAGATTTGGGATCTATTTAAAATAAATCGAAATGATCGACACGAATAATAAGCAGGATGTCTATTCAGACGATCCGGAGTGGACAAATATCTTCCGGAATGAGATTACGAAAGAAGAGTCTCTGGATGCGACTCTGGGCCGTATTCACATATTTGACTTATTGACTGACAAAGAACTGGAGCTGCTGGGGCGAATCGTACACCGGCGTCGCTTCGCCCCGGGCGAAACGATCATCAGAAAAGGGGTCTTGCAGTCGGGGTTCTACCTTGTTCGCTCCGGATCGGTGCATATTGTGAGACGGGAAATCAACCAGGAGGCGAAGGTAATTGAGACACTTGGCGTGCACGAGCTACTTGGAGAATTTGCCCTGATGGACAGTACTCCGCGGACTTCCTCGATCGTGGCGGCCGAAACAAGCGAGCTCATTGGCTTTTTCAAACCCGATCTCATGCACATACTGGTAACCAATCCCCAACTTGGTTGTAAGATTCTTCTGCGTCTAGCGGAAGAGATGTCGAAGAGCTTAAAAAAGGATTATCACAAGCTGCGCGAAACACATATTCCCTTGGAGGACTTGGAAGTAACGATACCCACCGAATCCGTCTTTTCATGAGCTCCCGAAACAAGAGAAGTCCCCTGTTGACCCGTCTTTTCAAGAGCGGCCGTAAAAAGGGGAAGAAGGCGGGCGGTAAGAGCAAGCCCAAGGAAGATACCAAGAAGGGTGCCCCCCCAGATAAGCAACCCAAGGAGCCGCCGCGGACCAGGCTTCAGCGTTCCATTACCGAAATGAGACATATGAAGCAGCTCGGGGAGAAGGACCCTGAGCGATTGGCGAACTTGCTTGTCTCGATGTTTCGCGAAGCGCAGCAGAAGGAAGAACGGGACAAACAGGGCTTCGACGAGATGATTTGGGACATCGTTCGCAAGAATGAGCAGTCGGACGAGTCCTCAGATGAGGGCCAAAACCCCACGCAACATGATTGAGTGGCCTTATCCCAGCGCCGCTTCGATGCCTCTACAGTAACCTAAGCTGGTTGCCGCAATAGTGCGTGGATCCGGCTTGAAGTCGAACACCTCCACAGACGCGTAACGGTCGTACTTTAGCTTCTTCAAGGTTTGCAGAATCGACGTGAAGTCGGTATCGCCGAAGCCAGGACCTCGCCCACTGGCGTCATTTATGTGTACGTGGTACAGGTGATCCGCCGTTTCTTCCAATAGCTGCGAAACCGGCAACTCTTCGGTAGATCCACTGCGTACATCCACCATCGCCTGGAAGTTTGGATGATCGATCTCGGCCACGAGTTTTCGTGCCTCGGCGGCCGTGGTAACCATATTAGTCTGGTCTTTACTAAGCGGCTCGATGCAAAGATAGACCTCGTTTTCCTCGGCTATCTGTAAGCAATCCTCGAAGACAGATCGAGTCCGATCCCACGTTTCTTGATAATCCCAACCATCTTGAACATTTCGTTGCTGCGGAGATCCGAATATCATCACCGAACCGCCGAGATCACCACAAAATCGCACCAGGGATCGGAAATAGTCACGGGTCCGATTGCGCAGGTCATCATCCGGATGGTTCATATACAGTCCTATCGGACTGATCAACAACCAGTGCAAGCCGATGATCTCCACCCCTACTGATGAAGCGGCCTGTTTGATTTCTTTGCGGCGTTCCGAGCTGATCTCATCTACGGACTCGGCTAGCGTGTAGGGAGCTATCTCGACGCCATCGAAGCCCAGTTCCGCGCAGTATTCGAACACCGCTTCAATGGTCCAATCTTCGAAGTATTCGTTGCAGGTTCCGTATTTCATTATCGCCTCGCGTCAGATCGACTAATGAAAGATACGAGGTCGAACATCCAACTCAAGGGACTATTGTTTTGTATCTGGTGTTTCGCGTCTTGGGAGACCAGATCAAAGTTAGAGGAAACAACATTGCGTGGCGGTTCGGCTTCGACAAGTACCGGCAAGCTCAGGCCGAGGAATCGAGTCCGTTGCCACTTCAAGGTTGGCGTTGATGAGGTGACTTGGATATTCAATGGTGTGGTGTTCCGAGGTGAGTAAGTTTTTTCCATGAAGATGAGCGCCTTGTTGGTTTAGTGATATGTTGGAACAGCGACGGACGCGGCGCCTTCGTTTCGATCTTAACCACAGCCGTCTGCAGCTCAGTGTGGAAGGCAGACACAACCCGTGTACGCTACTTTGATAGAGGAGTGTTGACGGCTGTATATTGGAATTATCACAAGGATCGGTTTGGTGGAGTAGTGCATCTGAGCCGATACCGAACTGAAAACCTAAGCCATCTGCAGCTACGAGTACAAATGCGGTTTGCAAAGAGCTGTAAGCTTTCGGCCATTGCACGCAAATGACTGGAGATTATAGACTCGGGTCGGTGTCGATCGGTCTGACTGGAGCTGATGGTCAAGTACAGTGTTCAGTACGGGGAAAGGATACTGCATCTGTTTGGTATGCTGCTGGATATAGCCGATTTATTACTCGTGGAGCGTCGCGTCGGTAGCCGTGGTTCAAACTCCCAACTGTGCCAACAGCCAGGCCGGTACCCGCGTGAACTGATTCGTCAGCACGACTAACCAAGAGACCGCATCGGAACGTGGCACCATCTGAGTCCCATACTGAATCAGCAGTCCTCCGTTCCAGGCTGACAGGAGCATCACAGCGACAGTTGGCACCCAGCGTCGCGTGCGGCGTTGAATGAAACTAAAACTTGCAGCAATGCCGAGAGCGATCCAAGGATACGAGGAGATGAAGAACCGATTTCCGAAGGAAGCGCCGCCCCACCATCCTGGCCAGGAGCTAATCAGATAGATCTGTAGAATGATTCCTAGTATGGCTGCCGCCCATAGCGATTTATCGAACGACTTTCGGCCGACGACCAGACCCACTAAACCGAGCAATAGAATCGGATGCCAGGAAAGGAATCCGCCGCGTTCGCTAAAAAGCACCGAGAGCAGAAACTTCGGCGTCGACTGCAAGCTGCCCTCTTCATATCCGTAGTGTGGCGTTGGCCCGCTGAACCAGCTGCCGTACAGGTAATTCCAAATTCCCAGTTGGGGCACAAGGATCAACATGACTCCCAGACCATACCACGCCGTTCCCCATGCCAACGTGCGAAGAGTTTTCTTGATGCCGGCGATCTTCCAGATCGCCACGGCACCACCTGCTGCCACCCAGACCAGATCTTGATAACGGGTTACAAACATCAGGCCCCCTACCAATCCTAGAACAAATATTTGCCTGGCACCTGACGAGTCAACGGCGCGTTCGAACTGCAGCATGAAAACGACGGCCAGAAAAAAGCTGACGCCGTGGGACATGGAGCCGTGGAGCCAACCATAGAATATCAGCGGTGTTGACAGTAGTATGGCTGTAGTGGCGTTGACGGACGCCGGCAGATCGCTATCGCGGCGTAGTCGCTGCAGCAGTAGCAATAGGCCAAGACTGGTCCATGCTGCGGTGGAGAATGCCACGGCCCAAGCGTAACGATAGCTGAGTAGATCAACCGGGTTCGATGACAAGCTGGAGACGAGATGTACCGCGATTGCTACGGGGGACCAGAACAGCGCAGCACCGAATCCCCATTGATTACTCCATCTTCCGGTCATTTGTGAGTAGGGAAGACTGAGCATGTGTGTTGGGGTTTTTCCCAACTCGTCTAGGGCGGAGTACTCGTTGTGGAAATCGAGGTCGCCATCCTGCAGCAGCGACATGAGATAGGCGTAGTTTCCGCCGCCATCAAACCCCCTGATCTCCGGCCGCAATGTAAGAGCAGTGAGAATCACCAGACAAACCGCGGCTGAAACTATAACGTAATTGCCACCGTCAGCTGACTCCTCTCGCGACAAACTCATTGGCATGCCTGTGGGGGGATGCGTGGCTTCCCAATATACTCGGTACCGGTATTGAGCATCCAGGAATCGTCTTGACTTATGCCAAGACAGTTAAAGGTGGTCAGGATAGTAGGCATCGTGAAGTGATCTTGGTTGTTGTAGCGGTGCATGCCGTTGTGACCTATGGTCCAGTTTTTGCCGAAACTGTCGAGGAAATCGTGAATCGAAGTGACCGCGTTCTTGTAGTGCTCGTCGTGGACCGGATATGCTTTTGCAACCTGCACTACCGTGCTATCTACTACTCGTCGTGGTGGTTTCAGAAATGCTCCACGCCGAGTAGTGAGAAGCCACCTGAGGTTACCACGTCCGCTGACCAATTATGGGTTAGCTTATGTCACTCTGTCGTCGGGTAAATTGAGTTCTAATGTGTGGAAGAGTACGTAGTTTAAATGTAGTGACTGGCTCTGATTTTGTCCTTGATAGTGAGACCGTTATAGGATTGCCAGTCACCGATGCTGTGCGTAACATAGCGGCCATAAGTGATCTCGAAAGGTGAGCGGGTTATGACACGACCTGATGGCGCTATCCACAGAGTAGCGTGTGAGTGGGGTATCGACTCCTTGAAGCAGTACGAGGATCCGTTCAACGCTATAGAGCTGGATCTCGTTTTTACCCACGACAGCGGAAAGGTATACCGCGTACCTGCTTACTGGGCCGGGGACCACAATTGGAGGGTCCGTTTCGGGCCACCAGATGTTGGCGCTTATACCTATCGAGGTGTCTGTACGGACGCGGACAATCAGGAGCTGAATAGGGTGGAGGGTACTCTGGAGGTGGTGCCTTACCAGGGGAACAATGAGTTGCTTGCTAGGGGGCCGCTGAGGCTTGGCGGTGATCCCACCCGATTTGTTTACGAAGACGGGACTCCGTTCTTCTGGCTGGGTGATACTTGGTGGATGGGCCTCTGCAATCGCTGGTTTTGGCCGGATGACATCCAGCTGCTTACCGCTGATCGTTTACAAAAGGGTTTCACCGTCATACAGATCATTGCCGGGCTTTATCCAGACATGCTCGCCTTCGATCCTCGCGGTGCCAACGAGGGCGGATTCCCTTGGGACGAGCGATATCAGCAGATCAATCCGTCCTACTTCGACGCGGCCGATCTGCGCATACAGTGGCTGGTGCGTTGTGGGCTGGTGCCCTGCATCTTCGCCTGTTGGGGTTGGTTCTATTCACTAATGGGAGAGCACCGGATGAAACAGCACTGGCGCAATCTGGTGGCCCGTTGGGGTGCCTATCCGGTGGTGTGGTGCCTCGCCGGGGAAGCCCTGCAGATTTATTACTTGACGGAAACCCGCGCCGAGGATCGAGAGCGCCAGCTCAAGGGGTGGACCGAGCTGGCTCGATACCTTCGCGAGATCGATCCATACCGGCGCCTGACCACTATACATCCCTCTTCTCTCAAGGACTCCCGTGAGCAGATCGAGGAACCGGAGTTGCTCGACTTCGGCATGCTGCAACTAAGTCACCGTGGTTACGAATACCTGACCGACCAGATGCGCATCCTCGATCAGTCGGTGAACGCTTTGCCGCCGTTAGCCATCGTCAACGCCGAGTCCAATTATGAAGGGATCAAAGGAGGTCATCTTGCAGACGTGCAACGCTTCTCCTTCTGGAGCAGCATGTTGTTGGGGGCTGCGGGTTTCACCTATGGTGCCAACGGGGTCTGGCAAATCAATCGAAGGGATGAGCCGTTTGGCCCCTCGCCGCACGGTGCTTCATGGGGCGACATGCCATGGGAAGAGGCATATCAGCTTCCGGGAGGAAATCAGGTTGCTCTTGGAAGTCGGATCCTGCGCCAGCTGCCTTGGCACCGATTTAAACCAAATCCGGATTGGGTGCGGGACGCCGAAGGGGCAGACAATCTCTTGCGTCCAGTGGCTGCGGGCATACCGGAAGAGTGCCGGGTGATCTATTTACCGGTACCGCTGCACCCTGAAGGTGCTCGCCCCACGATCTTGGATATCGAACACGACAACTATGAAGCTTGCTACGTCAGCACGGAGACGGGACGGGAATACGAGCTGGGTGCGGTGAAGCCGAACGGGGTAGGTGAATGGATGTTGCCGGCGCCACCCATTATGCACGATCTGCTGCTGATACTCCAACGTTGCGACTGACCGATTTCTTAACCCACACGTTCCAAGGGGAGACCCGAATCGGTCAGATCTGGCCGGGTTATTTCTTCTTCTTCGAGGTCTTGGCCCCCCCGTAGTCCTGGCCGGTGAAGATAGCTCGCACTTCCGCGGCGGACTTCGCTTTGCGGGTGGCCGACATCCGCTCCTCTTCTTGCTTCTGCATTTTCTTGGAGTTCTCCAGGACTGCTGCCAGGTGTTCCGCCGGGAACTTACAGGCACCGTTCTCGTCCATGTGGATAATCTCGCCGGGCGAAACATCCATACCTGCCACCGCGACGGGAACGTTGACCGCATGGACGCCGAAGTCCCCATGACCGGGTGTTACCCCGCTGATCAGATACTGGAATTTCATTGGCCGGATCTCGTCGATATCGCGAGAAGGGCCGTTAGAGATGGCCCCGACGCAACCCATTGCTTTCATCGCTGTGGTCATATTACCGCCGGCCAAGCCTACTTTGCCCTCGATATTTTTGGGGAATTTCTGTTGGAAGACAAGAATTGTCGGTTTCATCGACGCCTCCAAAGCGTCGATGACGTCTATGAATGTCAGGCGCGAATAGCTGGGGTCCGGCAAACCATAGACGCAGGTGACGGCATAACCGGTGAGCCTGCCAAGCTCAGGGTACATGCATCGCAAGCTCTGATCGGTGTACCAGTTTTCGGTCCATGGGTTGTAAAGGCCGAGGCATATCGGGTTCTTGGGATAGGTCGCGACCACGTTGGTTATGGTCGGCGTATCGAATTTCCTCAGTTCCTCCAGAATCGCTTCGTCGCTGAGTTTGGCCATGATTTCCTCCTGTCTTCATTAGTTAGCTTCAGGTGGCAAGAACTCGGCGTCAAGGACCAGATCTGATCTGGTTGTTCGCCAATTGGGGATGGGCTATACTCTTCTGTGATTGGAACGTTCCCCATTTCAGGCTTCGTAGGGTTGGGCCAAACGTCGAAAAGGAAGAGGATAAAAAATGGATTTCCTGTCGCAGTTAGAGCAGGAGTACGTTTCCAAGACACCCGGATCGAGAGAACTGTGGCCACGCGCCCGCAAGGTTTTTCCGAGCGGAGTCACGCACGACTCGAGGATCTTCGCTCCTTATCCTTTGTGTGTAGATCGTGCTTCGGGCTCGCATAAATGGGATGTGGACCACAACGAATACATCGACTACTACGGCGGCCACGGCGCGCTGCTGTTGGGTCACTGCCATCCCGTAGTGGTGGAGGCAGTCTCCGAGCAGGCTTCCAAAGGTACTCAGTTCGGCTCCTCCAATGAGCTGGAACTACAGTGGGCGGAGCAGATCGTGAAGATGGTTCCCAGTGCCGAAAAGTTACGCTTCACGAGCTCGGGCACTGAAGCGAGTCAGCTGGCATTTCGTATTTCGCGTGCGGCCACGGGCAAAACCAAGATCCTTCGTTTTGCCGCCAATTTCCATGGTTGGCACGATCAGGTGGCATGGGCGGCGACTACGCACCTGGACGGATCGATCCCGGCGGGCATAACGGATCAGACGTTAGAGAACGTGGCCATCTGTCCTCCCAACGACGCAGAAACCCTGAAAACAATCCTGCAGAACAACGACGACATCGCGGCGGCAATTCTGGAACCCACCGGAGGCACTTTCGGCGCAGTGCCGACATCGGGCGAGTTCCTGCAGACGGTGCGAAACCTAACTGCCCAACACGGAGTGGTGTTGATATTCGACGAGGTGGTGACGGGATTCCGAGTGGCGCCGGGAGGCGCCCAAGAACATTATGGGGTTACCCCCGATCTGTCATTGCTCGCGAAGATAATGGCTGGGGGTTATCCTGGAGGTGCGGTGGTGGGTCGGGCAGATCTGTTGGATGTGATGAACACCAGCTCAGATCCTGAATGGACCCGCAAGAATCGGGTTTCCCATTACGGCACCTTCAACGCAAATCCTTTCTCCGCTAGTGCCGGCTTGGCCACGTTGCAGCTCATCGAGAGCGAGAATATGACCGGGCGCGCCAACGTTGCGGCCGAGCAGCTTCGCGACGCCCTTACTGATATCGTGCGGGCAGCTGGACTTAACTGGGTGGTTTACGGTGAGTTTTCCGGCGTGCACATCTCCACCAACGGCCCTGACACG
>CAYNZV010000017.1:0-56269 GCA_964401715.1 uncultured Gemmatimonadaceae bacterium
GGGACAGGTACGACAGTTCCGCGATGAAGGCTTCATTCTGCTTCACGACGTGTTGCCGGTCGAGGAATTCCAACCGCTGATCCGGGAACTGCAAGAGGTGATCGACATTAAAGCCCGTGAGCTGCATGCTGCCGGCACCTTGCAAGGCCTGCACGCAGACGAACCGTTCGAAACGCGCCTCCATTACCTGTGCGAGGACGCCGATGATCCCGACGACATGTACCGGGTGGTCTTCGGCAAACGACACAAAACGGCTGGCCTGTTTAAAGTGTGGACACTTCCGCCCCTACTCAATCTGGTCGAACAGCTAATTGGGCCGGAAATCCTCGCTCATCCCCAGTTCAACACGCGAGCGAAGCTTGCCTTCCAGGAATCGTCCATTGGTACCTTTCACCAGGACGGTGCGCTCTTGAACAAAGAGGCGGAGCAAACTCCGATGGTGAATTGCTGGATACCCCTAGTCAATGTGACGATGGAGATGGGAGGCATGCAGGTTGTCCCAAATAGCCAGGAATGGGGTGTAATCCCACACCAGGACGGGGGAAGGATCCTCGAGGTGGATCTGAAGTCCGGAGACATCGTCGACTGCCCGGTTCCTCTTGGCGGCGTACTGCTGTTCGATAAGTTGACGGCGCATCGTGCCCTCCCCAACCGAACTAACAAAGCCCGTTGGAGCCTCGACTTGCGCTACTGCAACGCCGATGCCCCCACCGGACGCAATTATCCAGGTTTTTTGGTACGCAGCAAGATACATCCAGAACGCGTGGCCACCGACCCCTACCGGGACTGGGTGCGTCTTTTCGAAAGTGACAGCATTCCAGAGTATCATCGAATAACCGAAAAGGATCAGCGACCGGGTTTGAGGCCTCCAAACCTAAACCAGGACAAGCTGCCCTCGTGAACCCCATTCCCAAACTGGACAAATCTATGAAACCAGCGCAACTGGAAGTCACTGGCTTGCATCACCTGAAGCTTTGTTACAGCAAGGATCGCTACTGCGGACATCCTCGACAATGTGGGATCTACAACTTCGGCGACGGAGAGTTGGCAGTGCTCCATCATCATGCTCAATCCAGCTATAAAAATCGCGAAGATATTCGTCACGGCTGGGACCAGCAGGGTTATAAAAGCCGTTGCCAGATCCTCTTACAACGCTCGCTTGACCACGGCGAGACCTGGAAGGACGAAAACAACGTGGTCGTATGGGATTACCAAAAGCCGCTGGAAGCGCACCGCGAACTCTTGTGGAAATGCGATGATCATGAGATGCCACGAGCACATATAGACCTGACCAGCCAGGACTCAGCGATCTACTTCGGGCGTCCGATGACAGGAAAAGAGAATGAGGATGACGTTCCCACCATGGAATGTCTGGGTTGGCGTTCCGGGGACCGGGGCCGCACATGGGAAGAATTTCCGTCTTCTAGGATAACGCCACCTTTGGGCTACAGCTATGTTCACGCAGATTGTTATCCCCCTGCGAAGTTCGACGACGGATCGTTGTTGATTCCAGCAACCGCTGACAACCGTAATACGGGGCTTGCCGTGCACCGCTCCCAGCTCGAGCAGCTCGATCAGAGCGTGGTGGTTCTGTACGGTTCCGAGGACAATGGCCTCACCTGGCATTATGTGAGTGAGGTGATGCGCGATCCTACCGGCCACGGCCGACCGGTCTACGCCAATCTCATGCTCCTTCCCTCGGGCCGGTTACAGTGTTACGCCCTCAACAACGGCGGGATTCGCACCGCTCTTCATTTGAATCACTCTGACGACGGGGGTTACACCTGGAGCGAACCGCGATCGATTGTAGACTGGGGACAGTCGCCGTGGACGAACCTGAGTCGCGATCCGATCTGGTCTGGTGCGGTCTCCGGTCCGCGCTATCGTTCCTGCTGGCCGCTGCTGTTGCGGGATGGACGTATCGCCGTGCTGTTCGACCGTCGGCAGCTTCCCGGCGGCATTGGCATGATCATGAGCGAGGATGAGGGATCCACCTGGTCGACGGAAGTGGTGATCCGCGGGGATGCAAGTGACTGGGACCTGGGATATGTGGTAGGCACCGAGCTGGATGATGGGCGCATCTTTGCTGCCTATTACTTCATGGAAGAGGACGGCAACAACTTCGGCGGCACTCGACACATGGCTGCGAGTATTTTCGAACTAAAATAGAACTCAAACCGACGAAGAGCTGTTCCAACTGATTACAGAGAAAACCCAAGAGTTTATGGAAGATGGCACCGCAAGGCAGCTATCTTACCCAGTGGTGATAGAGGGGCTGCACCTCTGGCGGTAGCTTGTTGTAGACCTCGCTCGGCACCGCCGGCACTTCATTCTCTTTGGTCCCGGTTTCCTCGACGAGTTGTTTGCGCTGCTCTGAGCCGGGCATCAACACCTCCAGATTCAGCCACCAGGGAACGTAGCGCACCACCATTCCAACTCGCGGTGTGTCGGTATAGTTGGTGGCTGTAGCGTGCCAAATCCGGCTATCGAAAACCAAGACACTACCGGCCTCACCGGTGACCTGCATTTCAGTCGGGTAAGGTTGGAATCGGTCTACTTGCAGGGTGCCGGTGGGATTGTCGGGGACGCGATGGCTTCCTGGTACGATCCAAGTTCCGCCGTTTTCTTTTGTGAACCTGGACAGCATCCACAACGTAGATAGCTGCACCGGGAAATCTGGATAAGGTGCTGGAATGTGTCCCGCCTTCTCCTGATTGTACGGCCAATCGGCGTGCCAACCTCCGCGGTCGTTTCCCTTGTTGGTAATCAGAGTGTTCGTGTAGGATATGCGCAGGTGAGGACCGAACCAACTTTGTGCGACGCCAAGTAGCCGGCTGTCGGCAACGTAAGGCCAGAACGAGGGCACCCGTCCGAGGATACCCCAAGCGCTACGCAAACCTTCATAGGTGCGGCTGACACCCTGTGACTCGGTAGCCGCCTCCGCCTCGGCACGCACCGCACCGATTAGGTCGGCGGAAATAACGCCGTCAATGACACACCAACCATCGATCCTGAGGCGCAGCAGGATGTCTTCGATCTGCACGTCGCTGCGCCTACGGCGAACCTGTGCCTGGCACGTCTACCTCCAGGGTCATGATACGACCATCGCCCGAATGGCGCTCAAGCCCAAGCACGGCCGACTGACAAAGAAACAATGTGGTCATGTCAGGGCCTCCAAGGGTACAGGCATATGAAGAAACACCGTCCATGTCGATACGATCGAGGATCTCGCCCCCCTCGCGCACCCGCACGAATCCTCCAGGGCCACCATAGATGTAATACGGCACCGCAACCCATAGACAGCCCTCGACATCCATGGTGATGCCGTCGGGTGGCGCGCCGATGTCCGCCCACACTCGTCGGTTGGTGAGCGAGCCGTCCGTCTCGATGTCGAAAGCGCTCAAGCGGTTGGCGAAGCTCTCGGCCACGATGTAGGTCTTACCGTCTGGACTTATTACCGCTCCATTCGGGAAGGTCATGCGATCAGCGACGATGCACGCCTTACCGTCCAGATCGACCCGAATGATGTTGCTGAAGGCAGGCATGTTCCCTGGCCCAGGGTGGCGGCCTTCGTCGAACAGCTGATAGGAGCCGATGTAGGCACGACCAGAGGTGTCAACGACCATATCGTTGCAATTCAGACCATCGACCGCCTTCATATCCCCTACTTTGGTAAGCGAGCCACCCGGGCCAATCGCCATCAGCGTAGCGTCTCCGGAGCTAACCACCACCAGCCTACCATCTGGCCACCAGCCGAGCCCGGAAGGTAACTGCGGTACGGCAGCGATCTTCTCGGTGTTGCCCTCCAGATCGACCGACATGACCTCGCCAGCCAACACGTCCGAAAACCACAACCTGCCAACACCATCGGAACCGACACGCCAGCGCGGACCTTCGGGAAAGTAGAGCCTGTCAACTAGGAGTTTCGGTGTTCGTGTCATGGAATCATGATCCTTGGGTTGGCCGGTTTCGTAAGAGTCGTTGGTTTATTAACCGTAGCTGGTCATTTCTGGCGAAATTGCCGACATGCTTCGGACAAAGCCTTCATCTTGGCCCTGGTGATCTCCAGCGGTACGTGTCCACAACCGCACTCACTACTCAACAGCAATCGATCGGGACCGAAATACGCCAGCGCCGGCTCGGTCCGCTGCCAAATAACCTCCGGAGTCTCGATCTCGTCGCTGCGCTGGTCGATTACACCAAGCATGAGATCGCCCTTGAAATCCCACTCCGACCACAAATCCATGAGATTGTAGTGCAACGTGCAGTGTTCGAGGGAGATCTCGTCTATCTTGAGCTTGCGCAATCCGTCGACCATATCGGTGTATTTACCGAAGTAAACCCTTTTTCGATGAGGATTACCGCCGCAGATGTGTACCCCTATGCGCACATGCGATGGTAGTTTGTCGATAAGCTCATTGAGAACATCTGCCGCCCATCCGGCTTGGTCCGGCGACAGCGTCAATACGGGCTCGTCGAACTGGATATAATCGCAGCCGGCATCTACGACCTCTTCCAGTTCACGAACCAACACCTCAACAAATGCGCGGGCAACGGCAATTTCATCTTCATAAAGGTCGGGACGCTCATTGACGGTGAAGCGGGACAGCATGTGGGGACCCGTCACCGTCTGTTTCACCTGAACCCCGGCGGGAGCTGCCTCTCTTGCGGTCTTCCACTTGCTCGCCAGGTGCCAGCGCGTCTCCCCAAGTTCACCTACCAGACGCGCGCAATCGATTCCAAATCCGGCATCACCAAAGCTCTTGTAAGTCATGTCCTCCATGGTGATACCGTCCATGCGCTTCTGATAAAACCAATACATGTTCTCCCGGTAACCTTCACCGTCGCCGACGATTTCGAGACCGAGCGAAACCTGATCCTTGACCGCCCAGCTGATCATTTCCAGTGCTTCTTCGTCTGAAATAGTCACCTTTTTGAGTGTGTCTTCGACGGGGATGTTGCGCGGGTAGCTGCCGACAACGGTGGCACGATAGTCTGTCACGATGATGCGATTCCTTTTGTTCAGCCCTGCGCCATCGGAGGCAGGCCAGTGGCTTCTCGGGCTTCATCAATGTGGGCGCGCAGGCCCTCTAAAAGAGGGCGGGGACGGAAGTCAATCTCGTGTTCGAGGCGGCTACCATCCATATCATCGATGAGCGGTGTATAGGGTTGCGTCTCATCAACGGAGATATCCGCATCGGGCAAATGCCGCTTGACCTGCGCGATGAGTTCGGCGGCAGACGCGGTTTCTCCGCCGCTGTTGTAGATATAGTGCTCCAGTTTCGATTTCAGAGCCAGACGCACCAGTTGCTCAGCACAGTCGTCGACGTATATCCAGTTTTCTTCGTTGTCTGCAGGGAAAGGAAGGGTCGCAGGTTGGCCTACCGCCGGATTAGTGGCAAAAACCTCGGCCCAGGATTGACCACCACCACCACGCCCAAAACCGAAGACCACAGAGGGCCGCAGACAGGCCACATTCATATCGTGGTTGGTGGCATATTTGTTACCCATGTACTCATTGAACAGCTTCATGGCGCCATACGCATAGTGGTGATCCAGTGGAGGGCAAAAATCTTCCTCTCGGACGGGTCGTTTGCCGTAACGGGCCTGGCTGTTCCCGTATGCCGCCTCGCTACTGGCTTGCACCACCCGCTTGATGCCCCTGCGAGCAGCAACGTCAAGGATGTTCACAGTACCGACGATGTTGACGTTGACAGCCAGGACCAGATTTTCCTCGACACCAGCCGTCAGCAACGAAGCCAGATGAATTACACTGGTTACATCCGGGTTCTGCCGAAACGCCGATTCGACTTGCGCCAGGTCGGTGATATCAGCCTTAACTACGGCGATGAGATCCTCCGCCGGTCCCGACCGATGCAACTGCTCAAGTACACTTTCTACCGGTTGTGAATCGAGGATCACAACCGGTAATCGCCGTTCCAGAAGAATCCGGCAAACGCGGCGACCAATGAAGCCGGTTCCTCCGGTGATCAGAAGTTTGTCAGGCATTAGATTCGGTGCTCCGGTTGCAAATCGACTTGCATACCCTCCTCAGCAATGGTGGAGAAAACCGAGCAAAGGTGAAGCTAGAAGTGAGGTGGCTTGGCTGTCAAGTTTAGAAGCGACGGTAGCCAGCCTGCATCACGCGAATTCTCTGGATCCTGGCGCCCGAATAGATGTTAAACGGTGTCAAAAGGGAAGCAAAGTTGCTTACCAACCCGCTGCCGGAATTTTTCCAGAAGATTGCAGATGCCATGGAGGGGAATAGCAACAAACTTTCGCTGCCTGATAAAGACCGGGAAACCGTTGAGTATGCGCCGGAAACTGTAGATGCGTTGGAGACACGCGAGACGGAGTCGGAAGAATTCATGGTAGCATTGATGGCCTAGAGCCGGAAGCACATTTTGGTAGTAACACTACCGCTCTAAGATGAGATTATAGAGCTCGTCAACGAGCCCTTTCAAAGCACTCGAATGAAGAAACAACGCTTATGCACCGTTGGGTGAGAACATACGTTAGGGAATCTGAGCGCCCTGGGTTTCCACGTAGATGGAGTAGAGCGACTGGCTGGCGGCTATAAACAACCGGTTGCGCTTGCGGCCACCGAAGCAAAGGTTGGCGGCCATTTCCGGCAGGTGGACCTTGCCGATCAGATCACCGTCGGGGGCGAATACATAAACCCCGCTGCTACCATCACCGCCCCAACCGGCACTGGACCAGATATTCCCGTCTACATCGCAGCGAATACCATCCGATCGGGCAGCCCCCATGTCGCAGAAAACGCGACCGTTAGTCAGGCAACTCTCGTTCTCGACGTCGTAAACAAAGATGTGGTGTGGGTAACCCGGTTTGTGCGAAGCTCCGGTGTCGACCACGTAGAGTTTACTGTGGTCGGGTGAGAAACAGAGACCGTTAGGTTTTTCGAGCTCGTCGGTAACTACCTTGGCATCGCCAGTATCAGGATTTACCCGGTAGACATTGGTTGGAAGCTCAAACGGTGCCCGGTTTCCTTCGTAATTCATCAGGATGCCATAGCCGGGATCCGTGAACCAGATGTGACCGTCGGGGTGCACCACGACGTCGTTCGGTGCGTTCAGCCGTTTTCCCTGGAAATTCCCCATCACCACGGTGACAGTGCCATCGTATTCAGTGCGTGTCACCCGCCTAGTCTCGTGCTCACACGATATCAAACGTCCTTGTTTGTCACGGGTGTTGCCGTTGGTGTTGTTGGCAGGACGACGGAATTCGCTGACCTTCCCGGTCTCCTCCGACCAGCGTAGGATGCGGTTGTTGGGAATATCGCTCCACAGCAGATAACGTCCGTCCCCGAACCAGACGGGCCCTTCGGACCAGCGCGTGCCGGTAAAAATGCGCTCCACGGCGGCCGTTCCCAGCACATACTGTTTGAAACGCGGGTCTATCGACTCCACGGCTGGATCCGGATACGATACCACGTCGCGTTCCCAATCGCGATCCAACATTCTATCCATAATCTCTCACATCAAACGGGCACAAGGAGCTCGGTGGAATGCCACAAGGCACCGCGCATGAAAAACTCACGGCTCGGTCCAGAAAGAATATAGTTCGGCGTCGCGAACAAAGAAGCGCAGCCGCACCAAATGGCCGCGCAGCTCGCCCAAATCGGGGCCTTCCTGCCAAGTAACGGGAACACGGACGGCGTCGCTCGTAACCGGCATGGAACGGTTCCGTGACAATCCTTCGCGCACCACGTCGCCATTCTCGTCCAAGACCTCGACCTGAATTTCGCCTTCCTGAGTGCTCACATTAACCCACAGGCGAGAACCACGCCAGACCAACGGTTTTGTCAGTAGCACACCTTCGGCATCGTCGGCGTCCAGTGAGAAGAAACCGTCTCGACGCAAAACCGCCAGACAGATAGCGCCTCTGTCGACGTCGGAACCGGGGCGGTGAATGAACTCGCCGTTGGGGAACGTCCCGACGTAGATTATGCCACCACTACGGTATTTTATGCCGGTGTAATAGAACCACAACTCATCCCCACGCACGATCGGCTGCGACGGTCCGATGAGCTGCGTGAGATCGTAGGCCCCCGAGTCCCTTTTCGACGGTCCGATGAACGGTTGCCGATCCCCCAGCCGGGCCCAGGTCTTAAGGTCGCGACTCAGCGCCAACTGAATCAGGTGAAAACCCTCGGTGTTCGGATAGTTGGGCACAGGCGCAACTGAATGAAACATCGCCGGCGTTCCGAGATAAACCGATTCGTAGCGAAACACGCCCATGTTGTAGGTATCCACGTTGTAGACCCTGGGGTCGTTCCCAAGCGGTGTGAGCAAGCTTTCGTCAGCAAAACGCTGCTCGATGTTAGCCCGCCCCAGTCTCTGATCGAGATAATCGGCGTGGAATATCAACTCCGGGGTGCTCCAATTTGAGAATCCTTTGCTGGTGGTCAGATATACCGCCCGTCCGTACGGTCCGCCCATCTTGAACGTGGCCACATACAGCCTGTTTTCTAGATCTAGGGAAAAATTCCATTCATCCGAAGCACTGGGGAACCTGTGTGGCAGCACCGTCCAATTGCGGCCGTCCGGCGACACTGCCAGTTTTTTCGGGTGGAACGACTTGTAACGGCGGTCTGGATTAGGGTCTAGAGGATCAAAGAACACGGCACTGACTCCCGTATCCCCTTCCGGAGCCGGCACCCAGTGCAAACCATCGGAACTGGTGCGATAGGTGCCGTCGATCAGCCAGAACTTGTAAACCTCCTCTAACGGATCCCAAAAGGGAGCACTCCGGGTTTGCAGGCTATTCTCCCCCTCGAGCCAGTTGGGGCGAATAACCGCCCCTTTCTTTACAGGCTGGTGCATGGTGCGGGTGATGCCCGACATCTCTTCGATATTGTAATTGTCAATGAAGAGCTGGCGCTGGCCTTCCTTCAGGAAGACCACCCCTTCGCGGGTGTCCTCGTCCATCAAGAAATTGATTACCGTGTCGCCCAAAACGACTACGCCAGTTTGTTCCAGCGGCACGAGCTTATAAGCATCGATGGTCACCACGAAGCTTCGAAGCTGTGCCAGCTTGGCCGCTGCTTGCGGCAGGGCAACACCCTCAATGAGGCCGACGTCCACCAGCTTACTCAGAACCCTGTCATCGGATCGGCTTCCTTCTGCCATGATCAGCGGCAGATGGGAGCGTGCCGAAGAGCTGGGGCCGTCGACCAGCACCATTTTCTTGGCTTCGGAAAACGATCCTATCGTCAACCGATAGATGTAGATGCCAGAGGCCAATGGACTCCCTTCATCGTCACGGCCATCCCATATCACTGCGTGGCTGCCCAATTCCTGATATTGATCAACCAGAGTGCGAATTCGCTGCCCGATGCTGTTGTAGATTACTACCTGGGCCATGCCCGCACTCGGGATCTGGTAAGATATGACGGTACCGGGATTGAACGGATTCGGGTAGTTCTGATTCAACTGGAAAACGATCGGTTTGGCATTGTTCTCATTTTTTACTGAGGTATCTTGCTCATCGAGGTCGATTCGAAAAACACCTTCGCTATCTGTGCTATCTGCGTAGATCTCATTCGGATTGCTGTCGCTGGTGAATCGGATATACGCTCCTTCAACTCCTACCTTGCGAGTCACCGGTCCAAAAACCGGGATTTCTTTCTGCACGATCCCAGTTACCTCCATAGCCAGGCCTGCCCCCCAGAGGCATAGGAGCACTGTTGCTTGTAGTGTAACGTGACTTTGGATGCGTCTGCATTGCGTTTTCACGACGTCCTCCTTGGTCTGGATCCCAATTCAAATTCTTAAGGGAAGATTCACGTAACCGTGAGACCAGTCAAATAGTCTGCAATCGTCAAGAAGGCTAACCGCCGTTTATTGATCATGCGAAGAAGTTACGATGCTAAGGTGAAGTTGAAGGGTAGCAAATCCGCAATCTAGCCACACAGTTGGAACGCCGCTTGACATCGAATACAAGAAGTGCGGCCTTATGTGGCCTTTGGCCTGCGCAAGTCCGATGTCATTTCAATGGAGAGGGTGATGAATGTGAGTGTTCAAGGAACAACAATCCTACCGAGCTTCGATTCACATGTGCTTTGGTCATACGGAAGCGGAAATCCTGGCGTTGGCGACGGCGAGTTATCAGGCCCCCATACCGCCGACGAAAACCCCATAGATCCGGATGAAATCATAGTTGCCGAGCAGTACGGAAATGACATCCTAGTCATCAACCGATCGACCAGAGAAATGAGATGTTTGTACGGCGAGCGGGGGGTGGCAGGCACCGGCAAACGTCTCTCTGGAGCGCATTCAGCACACGTCATGCCATCAGGTCCCTATCGGGGGCATGTGTTGATCACCGAGTATGGTGGTGAGCACCGGGTTATGATTCTGCACCGCGACTCCGGAAATATTCTCTGGTGCTACACCGATCTAGAAGCACCGCTGGAGGCAATCTACTGGGATGACGAGCACATCATGGCCTCGGATCGCGACCATGGCGTCTTCAAGATCCGCCTTGGCGACAGCACCAAACGGTGGCAATTCGATCCACAACCTCGGTGTCGGCCGTTCTACCTGCAGAAACTTTTCCCGCAGTTCTGCGATTCGTACGGTGGTGATCTGCTGATCGGTTACTGGGGAGGCAACGCGGTTGTACGCGAGATCAACACTGAAACCGATGAAACAGTCTGGCTATACGGCGACAACCAGCAAGGTGCGGGAGATCTGTACAACCACCTATATTGCCCGGCTCGCGCATTCCGTTATGGCACCAACGAGCGCGGTGGCGGACTCACCGTAATTGTCGACGAGAAGACCCGCATCTTCTGCCTAAACCAGGCGAAGGAACTCATCTGGGAGTTGGGCGGTGCCAGCGGCGAAGACCGTTACATAGCTACTCAATACGGCATGTCGCCTACTTACATCAATACAACCCGACGGGGCAATCTTCTGATCACGGACTGGGGTCGTAACATGATCTACGAAATCAACCCGTTCACGATTCCCCCGCGCATGGAAAAAGACGCTTACCTGTTCAGAGAATACGTCACTACCGACGGATACGTCGACAGCGGGATCATGGAGTCGCGGGGTTACTGCCACAAGAACCTGCAAATCTTCAACACCGATGCCTTCGCGTCGTTGGATTGGCAATTGCTCGGGTCCCGCAATGCCCAAAGCTGGCAGTTGATTCACCAACCAAGCGAACCCCTCGGTCCTAACCAGGATGCTTTTTTGGTTGTGGATGGGATGTGGAACTACCTGATGACCAAGGCCAAGTCGACAGCAACCGGCAAGCCCGCAATCGTTGACATATTTCTCACCATGCGAAGATGACAACCCAGCTTGAGTATGCCAAACCCGAGCTAGGTTAGCGCAGTCATAGGCCGGGCATACGCCCTTCGCCATATCCAGTCAACTCGACATAGCCTCGACCGACCTTTCTGTTTGATGCGTCCAACACAGATACGGCACCTTCCCAGTAGAACATGCCCTCGATCCTCTTGCTGAAATTCTCCTGTTCCGACAACAACGGGCGCACCAACAAGTCTTGTCCCTCCAGCTGTAGACGCCACTCAGAGGGATAAGTGGCGCCAGATGCAGGGCTGGTCCAAGTCGCGGTCACAGTAATTCTGAAATCAGAAACATCTATATGGCGCGCGGTTCCGTCCGCAGCGATACACGTACCCGAACCGTGACTGATGCTACCGTCTTTACGTCGCAGTAAATACAACATCACTTCGCTGCCGTCATCCCGTTGAAGACTGAACCAATCCCAACCGACCTGGTCCTCTCCCAGCATTCCGGAGCCAAATTCCTTGTCCATCCAGCTTTCTCCAGTGACCAGCAAGGTGTCCTGGTCAATGATCACCTCCCCCCTGGTTCGTAGGCGCGGAAAGCTGTAATACTGACTGGCAGCAGCCGGCTTTTCCGCTGACTGCGTTTCCTTAAGACTAAACCCGTTGGGTCCTTGAAATACCTTGGGTTTGACGGCCGATGTCTGCAAAGAGAAGGAGAAGCAGTTGTGGTGATCGGCCATAGAGAAATCGAATCCATTGCCGTTCCACTTCAGCCTCCAGGTTTCACCGGTTCCGGCCGGACCTCGACTCCAGGCCAGCAGTGTGTCCGGATATACACCGAAACCTCCAAGTAGGGGCGAAGCCCGGTACACCATTTCGCTGAAACGGTGCTCACGCCCCTCAAGGTCGGTCAGCGCCGCATGGCCCATGATCAGATCACGCGCCGCCCAGTCCGACTTCAAAGACGGCACCTCGCCGAGTAGGCCGATCCGGAAGAAGGTGAACTGGTAGCCTAAGCGACGTTCCTTACTGCCTGTCAGTTGACCCGTGAAATACCACCACTCGGTGCGAAATTCGTGGTGCGCCCAATGGTCGCGGGGGAAATCCCACCGGTAATCGGGACGCGCATGTTGCCAGTGGTCGTCGGCAGGATTGACGGGCAATGAGGAGGAAACGATCGCCATCGCGACCAGCAAACCCAACTGCGTTCTTCGTAGTTGCCGTGTTGATCGGTCCCGTTCCCTAGGCGCAGGGGTGTTCACAAGTCCTCCCGGCGCAACTCGGCGGCGGAAGTCCTGCTCGCCTTGTGGGCGGGATAGATACTCGCTATCACCGCTGCCCCCAGAATTGTCAATGCTTGCTCGGTCAACTCCGACAAGGGCCAATGTACCTGAATTGTCCATCCGAAGTATGCGCGGTTTATCACAAAGATCAGCACCATAGCCAGGACGATCCCACCAATAGCACCGATAATTAATCCCATTACTCCCATGCCCAAACCTTTCCCCACGAACAGGCCGAAGATCTGTCTGCTACTAGCGCCAATCGATCGGTACAACGCCAACTCGGGAAGCTGTTCACGCCCCAACACCAAGAGCATGAGGGCGATACCGCAGACTGCAATAAGTAGTCCTATTAACTGAAGAAGCCGAGTGATCGCAAAGGTCTGATCGAAGATTTCCATCGCTTCCTGGCGTAAGCGATGATTGCTTCGCATTTCGAGCGTTTCCAACGGTAGATCGGCCCGGAGTCGATCGATAACAGTATCAGGGTCGAGGCCGGGATCAAGGTAGATAGCCACACTGTTTACATCGCTTTTTCCCCAGTAAGCCTCCATGGTAGTCAGGTCCATGAAGACGGCGCCCCCCTGAGCGTTGTAGTCGTAATAAACGCCGGCGATGGGAAACGAATGCAGCCCCTTTTCGGTGAAGATGGATACCTCGTCACCGGCCCAGAGATCTTGCTTGCGAGCAAGGGTTTCTCCTACAAGCACCCCACTTTGTTCGTTTACCAGCGTATGCACCTTCTTGGCGTCGCCTTGGAGCAGCTTGAAGCGAGCCTGTCCCCCGGGCAAGCCCATGTCGATGCCAGCGAGCGTAATGCGATGGTCGCCAGCGGTATAAGCAATAAAACCTCGCAGGCGATCCAAGGCTTGAATCCCTGGCTGTTGCCCCAAGGATGTTACCAAGGCCGAATCCAGGAACGCTTCTTCACCGCGGCCACGCCAGGAAGCCGGAGACAGGTATACATCCGCTTGCACGGTGTTGGTGATCCAGACCTCCAAGGTGTCGCGAAAGCTTCCAACCAGAATGGTGATCCCCACCAGCATGCTTACGGCAATCCCCAGCGCAGACACCGCAAAGGACGAGATTTGCAGCCGCGCGCCGAGATTTCGCAGGCTAAAACCCGGACCGAAACCTCGCACCCGGAAACGGGCAGTGACGTTACGTATCACCCAGGGAGTGATCAACGGAATAGTGATCAGAAGATTGAAGCCGAGGAGAAACCCGGCATGTTGCCATTCCCGACCAGCTATCAGGTACCAAGCGGCAGAGCCAAGCAGAACCACTACCCCAGCAATTACCAATCGGTTGGCGAGAGAACCGATCTTCTCGTGCAGGGTGAAGGCGGTCATCAAGGCACGCGTGTCACGACGGCTAACGTCCAAGGCGGGGATGAGCGCGCCAACGAGCGCGCCACCAAGACCGACGAGCGCGGCAACCACAAAAAGCAATACCGGAAGCTGCAGGGAGGAAATCTCGTCCAGCAGATATAGGTTCGTCAACGCCGCGCTCACCATGTCGATGTGTGCCTTGGCGCCCCAGTAACCCAGAGGGATTCCGACAGCAACCCCCAGCGTTCCGAGAATAGCGACCTCTGCAGCGATCAGACCGAATACTTGGTTTCGCGTTGCGCCGAGTGATCTGAGCAGCCCAAACTCAACTCGACGGCGTACCAGCGATGCCTGGGTGCTGCTGTAGACCAAGAACATACCGACGAACAGACTGATCAAGCTCAAGGCCGTAAGGTTCAGTCGAAAAGCCGATAGCAAATCCTCAGCCTGACGGCTTCGCTGCTCGGGAGAGACAACCTGAATTCCTGGGCCCAGTTGCCTCTGCATCTCCTTGCGCGCTTCTTCCACGTCAGCACCGCCGCGCAAAACCACGTCGAACTGCTGTACCCGACCACTACGTCCTAACAGGTGTTGGGCTTGGGAAATGTCCATCACCGCCATCTTGGGACTTGCCAGTGGGCTAATCTGCTGGAAATCCACTAGTGCCCCCACGTGCAACCAAACTTCTTTCGAACCAGCGAACACCCTGACTGAATCGCCGATGGACCATCCCATATCAGCTGCAAGTGCCGGCGTGAATGCTGCCCAACCGGGCCGTTCCAGAGCCGCCGTCAGATCGGCACTCCCGTTTCTCCACGGCACCTCGACTGGTGCAAAGAAATCGAGCCCAATTACATCGACGTATAGTTTGTCGAAACCTGCCAGCGCAGCAGTGACTCTATATAACGGCCAAGCCGCGGCTACAGCAGGGTGAGCCAGTAGACGCGGATAGATCTCCTCGGAAATGCTTGGACTGCGCCCCAGAACACTGAAGTCGGCATCGCCACTCACAGCTTCCATGCTGCCTTCGAAAGCGGCCACAGCATTGCGGTTGATGATCTGGATGGAAATTACCGACGCGACGCCCAAAGCGACACCCAGAACGGTTAGAACGAACAGACTGCGGCCGGCACGGTAGTGAGAGCCGACCGTAGTTATCAAGTAGCGAAGCAAGCGTTTTTCACTTTTCTAAAACACCACTGTGCAGCTGCCAGACTTCGTCTGCCAGTGCGGCGAACTCTTGACTGTGGGTGACGAACAGCAGGGTTGTTTGCTCGGTTGCGACTAAAGAGAACAGCAGATCCATCACCATTTGACCGTTGGCATCGTCCAGATTTCCGGTGGGTTCGTCGGCTAGGAGCAGACGCGGCCGGCGCAACAACGCTCGACAGATGGCTACCCGCTGCATTTCGCCACCCGATAATTTTTGCACCGGATCCGGAAGCCGGTCGGCCAGACCCACTTGGTCCAGCAACTCGACAGCTCGAATATCCGCCTCTTTGGATGGGTCGCCGGAAATGAAGGCGGGCACAACCACGTTCTCGCGCACCGACAGGTGAGGCAATAGATGAAAAAACTGAAAGATTAGACCTATGCGATCGCGGCGTAGCAAAGTGCGCTCCCTTTCCCCCATCTTCCCCAAGTCACGCCCATCGATGGAAACGCGACCAGTGGTCGGAATGTCGATGCCGGCGGCAAGGTGCAACAGGGTAGACTTGCCACTGCCACTGCGCCCCACCACCGCAATCTTTCTACTGGACGGTGCCGCAAACGTGACGTCGACAAGGGCTTGCCGATTTCCACTGGCCGTCGTTTGGTAGGTCATAGATACTTTGTCGAAGGCCAGGATCGGCGCTTCTGGTATTCTGTCGGTCGGAGGCATCTGAGTCTCTGTTTCTTTAGGGAACGAGCGATCGATATAAGAAATCGGAAAACCTCGCGTCGCCATCAACTTTCAGGATGTACTAATTTATATGCTCGTGGCAGTCGGAATCGCAAACGTGCAGATTAACCGGCAGCTAAGAGCCTTGTTAATCAGCAAGAAGTTCGTAGGCTTGGCTGCATCGGCTTATGTTAACTACTGTGTGGATTATACACACTATGCACACTGCACCTCCATCATAATTCTATAAAGGAACTTTGAAACTGTGAGTCTCATTGAACGCGTCGACGTCGTCGACATACGCGTGCCGACCTCCGACACCCTGCTTGGCTCGGACCCGTTCCACAAGAAACCCAACTACTCGACGGTGCTCACGACCCTAACAACTACCGACGGCATGACGGGCATCTCGCTCAACTTTACCCTCGGTGCTGGCAACGATTGGATCGTCCACGGAGTCAAAGACCTTGCCCAGTTGGTCCGAGGGCTGGACCTAGACGATTTTGCAGCCGACCCGGGCTCCTTTTATCGCTTATTGATTGACCACCATCAGCTACGCTGGCTTGCCGATGGCGTTGGCCGCATGGCTATCGGCTCCGTGGTCAATGCCCTTTGGGATCTGTGGGCAAAAAAAGAAAGCAAACCGCTGTGGAAGCTGCTTGTGGACCTGACTCCCGAACAGATCGTGCAGAGTGTCGATTGGCGCTACCTGCGCGACGCCTTAACCCCGGAAGAAGCCACAGAGATATTGACCAATGGTTGGGAGGGTCGTGCTCAGCGCGAGCAGCGTTTGTTGCAACGCGGTCCAAAAGCGTACTCCACTGCAGGTTGGTTGGGATTAACCGACGAACAAATTGCCACCACCATAGGCGAAATGAAAGCGGTGGGTTTCGATTGTTTCAAGATGAAAGTGGGACAGGATTTGGCGCGCGACCGTGAGCGTCTTGGATTCATTCGTAGAATAATCGGCGATGACGCACTGCTGATGCTCGATGCCAATCAGATCTGGAGTATTGACGAAGCAATTTCATACATGGGTGAACTAGTCGAATTCAAACCTCATTGGATTGAAGAGCCCACCGCACGCGACGACGTATTCGGCTACCGCAAAATCGCCGAAGCGATGTTGCCGCATGGTATTGGGGTAGCCGGCGGCGAGCAAGTTCCTTCACTGGTCATATTCAAGCAGCTGCTTCAGAGTCAGGCCATCCGTTTTTGCCAGATCGACGCTACACGATTGGCAGGGGTCAACGATGTGCTGGCGGTAATTCTGTTGGCCGCCAAATACAAAACTTTGGTATGCCCCCACGGAGGTGGCATCGGGCTGTGCAACATGATCTGTCATTACGCACTTTGGGACCAAATTGCCGTCGCAGCTCATTCCAACGGCCAAGTGGTCGAGTATTTGAACTTCCTTCAGGACGGGGTCTTCCTGCATCCCGTCGAAGTGGCCGACGGTGCCTACATCGCGCCCAAAGCTGCAGGCTGGGGCTTGGAAATGCAGCCGGACTTCGTCACCAATCACACATATCCTAATGGCAAAATATGGCGAGATCGCCAAGCTTCTGGCAGCATTACCTTCCTGGCGTGAGTCCATCCAGTTGTCAACTACTGCCGGCAGAGATCGCCTCGCCGGAAACGGTTCGGATTCGCATACAGGTCAATGATGTTACCGAAATTCGCGGCTCTATACAGTGAGGACAACTCTTTCGGTCTTGGTAATCTTTTTCACATGGCTATGATCCGCAGGTTCGGTCAGTTCGCGAGTCTCAGGCGAGAGCCGGTCGAGAATCTCCTTTGGAAAGGTATTAATCTTACCGCGGTCGTCTTTCCATTCTTGCGTCTTGTAACGCAGAATTACAAAACGCCGATCGCGATATTTCGGATTCCAGATCAAAACGCCGTGAGTTAGCAATTCACTCATGATCAGCATATCGCCGGCACGTGGCGCGACGTTTACCAATGCCGGGTGTAGCAGGGGATGTCGGTCGCACGGATCACTAAAAAAGATCTTGCCTCGCTCGGCGATGCTGTGGTAATCGTTATATCCGGGACGCTCAAACTGGGCCTTGTGCGAGCCAGGAAGAACCTGAATACCCCCCATCGTCGCTACAAACATCGGTGAAATAAACAATTACAATGAAGTCGTTGCAGAATATGCGACCATCGCTCACTTCGTAATGGCGCGTGTGCCGACCGCAGTCTTCGCGAGCACAGTGTAGCTGACTAATTTTGGCATCTGCCTGGTAACGCTGAACAACCAGACTGCCGCGGTTAAGGCGTGGCCGGCCACCGGTCACTTCCTTGATGATTGGCCAGGAGACCGGGTGCATGGCCAGCGTCTCCAACGCTTTGTCAAAAGCGAAGCCATTTGAGCAACCACCATTGTCGTCGATTTTTGCGAATCCGGGTGGCATCTCCTCCTTTGGATTACGTACGACGCGCTCAACAGCTTCTTGAGCGTTTTTCAACTCTTCTTCGCTCAGGGCATTTGGCAGGTGGAGAAAGCCGCTTACGTCGAAAAGGTATCGCTGTTCCGGCGTCATGCGGAGGTTGACAACGAAAGATTCAAGGCGCCACTATCCTCGCGAACATGATTTTGTTCACCTTCCCCTTGCGCGGACCTGTTTGCGCCCCGTCTCCACAGGTGACCCAGCACTCGCTGTCGCTGATCTGGCAGATGCCGAAGTTACCCATGGCAGCGTTGTTTTCCGGAATCGCCTCTCGCTCAGTGGCTCGAATCACTTGTAGCTTTAGGGGATCAATCTCAGCGATAAAAATAGGTGCGCGATGACGAAAGATGTGGTCATTATCGCTGCGCGGCCGACAGTACAACAGGTGCAATTTACCTCCGATAACAGCCCAATGCTGCTGGGTGCAGTAGCTGCCCAGTATCTCGCCATCGTCGAACGTCCACTCGCGCACCTCTTCAAAATTGACGCCGTCGATGCCCTTGGTCACGAAAGCACTGTGATCCGACCGCAAAGTCAGGAAAAAAGCTCCGTCAAAGCTGGCCAGAGAGGGCTCCGCCAATCCGCGGGCAGAAAACTCCGCACCTCGGCGTTCGGCAAGGCGGCGCGAGTGCTCAGCGGTTATCGAGTGTTGGGTTCCGTGTTCCCGATAGGTCAATGATTGTCCGTCGAAACCGCAACGGGCAACGATACTGTGAAGCAACACCGGCTCCGAGTAGTCGAAGACGTTCGTATTTTCGTCGAGCGTGGCACTGGGAAGGTACGAGATCGGAAGGAGCACGTCCCCGTCGGGAAGATCCACGCGTTGGCTGCATCCGGCACTTGGCGCGAGCAATCGCAGACCGTCGTGATCCCGCTCCGGCAACACCAGCGTCTTCAACGGATCCCACTCGGCAGTGTGCGGATCCATTACCGCGTATGCAACCCTCCGCCGCAGCTGGTGTTCGTGTCGGCCTTCGGCAAAATGGAAGCTGACGCCAGCGGCAATGACCTTGCGGCTGCAAGGATGCCACTGGTTCCACATGTCGCTTGGCGCCACCTCGTAACCTTGCGTCTCTATCCGACCCAGCGATGGAACCGGCTTGGGTTCGGACCAAGTATCGCCATGGTTGCGACTGACAATCTGATAGATGGCACCGTAATCATGCACGAAACGGTTCAACGTCTGATTCATTGTCGTGACCGCGAGCGATTGCTCGCCGGGGATGTAGGCAGTGCGCGCCTGCAGCCAAGCCCACTCGTCCGTACCCTCTGCCATCGTCGAGCAGGAGATCTGAAGTTTACCGCTCATATCACTGTGTCCCTGTATCGGTAGATTGGAAAATAGGACCGCTGTCGCACGGGTCTAGTGTAGACTCTAACTCGGCATATTCTTAACCCCATCATCGCATTTTAACCTTCCATTGTTCGTCGAAGAAGTCGCAGTCGATTACACCTGATGTCAAACGGTATTCTTCGGGAACTCGAATATCCAGCACCGCCCAGTCAGGCAATTTCGGCGTCTGCAAAGCATTGCTTAAGTTTCCATACGGAGCAAAAGTGAAACCGCTGTTCAACACCACGTATCGGTCGGGGTTGAGTGGATTCGGATAGATCAGGACCGGGACGCTGTTCGCGCTGTCATGCACGCAACCTCCCAGCTCGACCGACTCACGATTCCAAACCAATGGCAGATCCTCGATCAGGCGCTCCAGCAACCTGTTGGAGGACGGATCTCCCCACAGAACCAGGTTGTGCCGATCGATATCGACGTCGGTCACGTCGCCATCTGCAGCTATGCGGACGTCACCGCGAAACTGCATATGCCACTGATATATCGCATCATCCAGTTCAGTTTCGATCCACTCCGCCACCTTTCGGTTCACCGTTGGGGTACCAGTCGGCGTAACCATCATGAAGCTGTCCATGAACGCATCATCGATGGGTCCCTGCAAACACGGGCGTTTCCGTAAACTCTCTAAAGTCGATCCGGTAGACCAGCCCTCGTGCCGCTTCACCAGCTGCAGCAGCCACGACCTGTCCTTACCAACCGTGCCACAGTCTAGTTCATCGCCGTCGATGACGACTCGAACTGCCTGACCTGGCTGGAACGGCGACTCCTCCGCTCCAAACGAGAGGTTCAAGGCTGTTACCCCGCAGGTTGTAGCGTAAATCGTAGATCCTGAGATCTTTGCGTCCACGCGTCCACGCTCCCAGTGCCTTTCCAATCCGTCAACTTGAACCCAACGCATGCGGTTGTACCTCAAGGTGTAGGTCGTAAATCTTATTGAGGAAGGCGATCGATCTCGGCCGGTTGCAAGAATGGGGACTAACCATCTCTCGATATCCGCCTTCGAAGCGTCGTCGTACTGGTGTCCCATACCGGCACCCAAAATGTGTTTCAATACGATCCCCTCTTTTGACAGATATTTTGACATTATGTCGGCGGCCTGTTTTTGCGCATCGAGCTCTCCGCTGTAAGCGACAGTCGGACACTGATGGAAATTGACAGCGTACTTCGTGGCGTCGTGCGAAGCCCACATCGCCTGTTCCCACCAGGGGAAGGGTACATCACGCTCGGCGATTTGCTGATACTCAGCCGTCTCGGCAAACCCGGCGCCCGGCGTAGCAGCCACCCACTCTCCAGCATGATGCGCAGCCAGATGCCACGTGGCCGCACCTCCCATCGAGAATCCACGTATGCAGATGCGGTCCTCATCTATAGGATAATTCGTCTTGACGTGCGCCAACGCTTCGAACACGTCGACCTCCCCGGCGAACTTCATCGCGTTGCTGTAGCGGCCGTAAGGATGAAGCACGAAAGTGTCCTGAGGTGTGAATTCGCCCGGATCTGTGAGCCGCTCCATCAGGAAGCTAAGCTCGCTTCCCTTGGCATTCCGACCGTGATTCCAGATATCCAGCCGGTGACGTCTCCCTGCTGAGGGATCGAAGGTTTCGGGAACCACCAACCCGTATGGTTGGATAGAATCGTCCAACTTCGAAACAAACCCGCGAACAACCAGACCAGTTTGTGTGATCCACGGTGTCTCGCCAGCGAAAAGCTTCTCGGCTCGTTCATCACCGTGATCAAGTAGCAGGGCGGCATTGGCGGCATCTTCGCCCGTGTAGAAGATCTCCTGTTCCAGTGCACGCTCAACGGCTGTGAAGAAAATTATGACGTCCGGCAGAAGTTGCTGACCGTCCTGCTTCCCGAGGCCTTCGATTTGCCTCTTTAGATGGTTGGCTCTTTTCTCCAGAACCTCTTTCTGTTCACTTGTCAGGACCAGTCCTCGTTCCGGAACGATTCGTCTCGGCATGCTCATTGGACCTTCGCGTGATGCAGGGATGGAAGAGAGATCACCTTTGAGGCAAAATCAAGTCACGATGAGGCACGAGAGTCAACTGAGTTGTGCAGCTGGCAACCGGGCAATGCTTGCGATTCCGAATTACACCTGGAACTCGCGCTGACACGTAGATTACGAGATATTCTATTAACGGCTATGTTACCGGTCGAAAAGGAGACAAATTTTGTCCCAGTCTAGAAATGCTGATGCCATCATCATCGGTGCCGGCATCATTGGATCAGCCACCGCGTTCGAATTGGCCAAGCGTGGATATAAAACTCTGAACTTGGATAAGCTCCCCACCGCAGGCTACGGCTCCACCAGCAACTCATGCGCTATCGTCCGTTTCCACTACTCCACCTGGGATGGAGTTGCCATGGCCTACGAGAATAAGGATTACTGGCTCAACTGGGACGATTACCTCGAGACAGTCGATCAACGCGGCACCGCACAATTCATCCAGTGCGGTTCCGTTCTTTACAAATCAGATGAATCGGACCTCAGCAAACACATAGCCTTGTTCGACGAGCTGCAGATCCCATACGAATGGTGGAATGTGGAAACCTTGAAGGGGAAGTTCCCCATTGCCAGTCCCGCCTATCTGCCCGCCGTAACCCTAGACGATGAGCGCTTCTGGAAGGAGAAACCGACTCGAAATCTCCTCGGGGCATACTTCACACCGGAAAGCGGCTACATTAACGACCCTCAACTTGCAACGCACAATCTGATGGTCGCAACGGAGGCTAAAGGCGGGGAGTTTGCGTTCAACTCGGCTGTGAGCGAAATCCGAAAGTCAGCCGGACACGTCACAGGCGTCACACTGAAAAACGGCGAGACGATCGATGCCCCAATTGTGGTCAACGCCGCCGGCCCACACTCCTTCGTTATCAACAAATTGGCAGGGGTCGAGGCGGACATGAATATCAAAACCCGGGCGTTGCGCCACGAAGTACACCACGTGCCATCTCCTGAAGGCTTCGATTACGAGCAATTAGGATATCAAGTGTCCGATCACACAAATGGGATCTACTTTCGGCCCGAAACAGGAAACAGCATCCTTGTGGGTAGCGAGGATCCGGAGAGCGACGAACGAGATTGGATCGATGATCCTGATGATTACAATCAAAACCTGAACACCGAAATTTGGAAGCTTCAGGTCTACCGTCTTGCCAAGCGGATTCCCGATCTCTCAATACCGGCCAAACCGTCTGGTTTGGTTGACCTCTACGATGTTACCGATGACTGGATACCAATCTACGACAAATCGGATCTACCGGGCTATTACATGGCTGTGGGAACGAGCGGAAATCAGTTCAAGAATGCCGGTGGCGTCGGTCACTTAGTGGCTGAATTGATCGATGGCTGCGAAAACGGACAGGATCATGACCGAAATCCAGTACAGGTCGTGATGCCATACTCTGGACAGGTTTTAAACAGCGGCTTCTACTCCCGCAACCGCCAGATCAACGAGGACAGTAGCTTCTCGGTGTTGGGATAATTAAATCTTAAGACAAAACTCGGGATCACTCCGGTCGTGTGGGCCAATGGCTACCTGTCCCACGTGGGCAGCCACCTATCTAAACCTGGATCAATGAGGTGCAAACTACTGGCTTCCTTGTTTTGGAGACGAGAGGCAAATTTCGCAATATTGTTCCAGACCTTAACACCATTGTGGAAAAACACGGATCAAAAGGAGCGATTGTGAATTGGTTTCGCAGTTACAGAAGTACCCGCATCGCGGCCGAAACCGCGATAACCTCTGGAGTGATGATCGCGCTCACGTTTGTTCTCAGTGTGCCATCTGGCATCAGAGCACAGACCACAGTTCCCCCTGACTCCCTCGTATTGTTGGAGAACAACGAAACCCCGTACAACAACGTCTTCATCTATCGCCAAGGCGATATGATCCTGATGCGCTTCAAGCGACTCGGCAAGGATTTCGGCGAATCGGTGATCTATCCAGACAATCCGCTCGAACTCGCATTCCCCCATTACAAATTAATGCCGGCCGGATTGTTCTATGTGGATGAACCGGACAATCTGTTGATGATCGGACTGGGCGGTGGCACGACTTCCAGATACCTCCACCACCACATGCCTTCCTTGCAAATAAATGCGGTAGAACTGGACCCCGGCGTCATCGAGACTGCCGGTAAGTACTTCGGCACCGTCGAGGATTCGACCTATTCGATCACGGCTACGGACGGCCGCATCTTCCTGATTCGAAACCGCACGTTATTCGACATCATCGTCGTGGATGCCTACCGGGGCGGGTACATCCCCTTCCATCTGACAACTCAGGAGTTTTACCGACTACTCAAATCGCGTTTAAAGAACGGGGGATGTATGGTGGCCAACCTCAACGGCAGCAGCCGTCTGTTCGACAGCAGTATACGTACCATAGGAAGCGTATTCGACGTTGTGGACACCTACACCAGCACAGGACACAATGTCATCGCGGTTTGTTATATGGGTACGCGAAGGAACGACGAGGAACTTACGGTCCGATCGACTTCACTTCAGGAGAAGTTCGATTTCCACCACAATGTCGAGGAAATCGTCGCTCACAGGTATATAGCCAACGTCGATCCGAACGCCATGGTGCTCACTGACGACTTCTCACCAGCAAATTACCTGAACGCCATAGGGAGACATAACCAACCTCTCTGGTAAAGCAGCCCCGCACCTACATCCATCTGGGACATAACAGCCGCTCCTATACCCATAGCGACGCTCTGATCACGCGTTCAAAGCGCCACTGCGTAGACCTGTGAATGTCCAGTGGCGTCGGAGGTATACGTAACCCATCGCTCTGTAGCGCTGAAAGACGGATGCGGATGTGACCACTGGGGTCCATACACCGTATCCACCTTCATCTCCATCCAGCTCAAGGCCTGGGATTTCTCTTCCGAGGCCGCCGTCGCTTGCCAATCTTCGGCTAAGGCATAACGGTCTTTCCTCCACTGCGAGCCCCCGCAGGTGCTTCCTGGATAACAGATTGTCTCACGTTTACCCGTTGCCACGTCCACCAATTGAAGGCCCCGGTCTGGGTGAACCGTGTCGCACAAGACCTTGTCACCAGAAGTGTTGCCGGCGATATGCCAAGCGTTGAACGAAGCAATTGTGGTAACTTCGCGTGACGCGATCGCCATGCGTTTGAGCGCATACGGCCATACGGTGAAAATTAGATCGTCTCCTTTGTCGCCGAGAAAGGTCTCGTGCACGATGAATTCGTCGTTGCCATGGTCGTATAGACATCTATTCTCGGAACCATCTCGCTGAATGGCCCACATCCGCGGTGCAGGATCCTGCGCGTATTCGATCAGGTTGGGATCCGAGGGGTGGAACTGCGGGTGAATGATGGTTCGTGGGCACTCGAAAAGGGTTTCTCCTCCAGAGCCGTCCACCTGCGTCACAGTGATGTAGAAATGGTCACCCCGTTTCATCGCCGAAACCAACGCACAACCGTCGGCGCTAATAGATAGCTCACCTAGCTGACCGTCTTCGAATTCGGCAAGAACACGATCTTCTAGTGTCTCGAGATGCACACAGCAGACGCAGCCGTCAGCTGTATAAAAAAGCTGCGTTCCGTCGCTCGATATGATCCCTGAATACCCGTGGATGCCCAGTTTGTCAGTCAATTGGACCATCTCGCCATCTGGAAATCCGATTCGATAGTAGTTGACGACACCGGATCGATACGATACCACTACCACTGAGCACTCATCCGGAGTGAACGACGAGGTGAGAAAATAGAGATTGTGGTTGATTGATGGATGATCGGTCAACTGGACAATCTCCGCACCGGTTTGATCGTCTCGAAATGACCGCGATTCGGATGGAAACGATTCGCCCTTGGAATAAACAGTCATATGCTTTCTATACCCTCGGTGACAGGACGTGACCCGTGAATGATGACATGCACCTCCGTCTGCACCTGCCGCTTCACCACCGGTTTCGCCGAAACGCCGTCCTCTTCTCCCCAAACGACCGTGACTTCGTTGCCGTCGACTGCCAATAACAGGCTACATCAGGTGCCATGCAGTTAAATGGGCCACAGTCGGAACCAGAGGCTTCGCTGATCTCATCAGTCGAGAATATGGCGAGCGGTCTCGTGCGCTTCCAGCCAGTCCCAATCGATTTCCACTCCAAGACCCGGCCCGTTGGGAATCGGTACATATCCGCCATCGTCAATCGCATCCAAATCATCCGAATAATCTAGGTACAGACCGTGAACATTACTTGCCGGGGCCTTGGGATGAACCAGACCGAGTTCGTAGTAGTTCGTGTTGCGTATGGCCGCCATACATTGACGCTTTTCCGGCCCCGGCCCGTGGAATTCGATATCGATTCCCAAAGCTTCGGCGGCATGGGCAAGCTTCATAACGCCGGTGATACCATCGTAGGCGATGTCACCTCGGACGAAGTCGGTGGCTTCGGCCAGAACGAAATCGATGTGCGGCTCTAGGGTGCGCACGTGCTCGGTCTGCAGCAGCGGTGTGCGAATCAACTGTCGCAGCTTGCGATGGGCGAACTGGGAGATACCACCGTCGCGGAAGGGATCTTCGTACCAGTAGAAGCGGGCATCGTCACAGGCGTGTCCAACCTTGACCGCATCGCCGAAGGTCCGGAGTTCGCAGGCCGGATCCAGCATTAGATCCATCTCGTCTCCCACCGCCCTACGCACAGCCAAGACGTTGTCGATCTCTCGCTGCACCGGCGCATTGCCCCAACCATGGATCTTGAAGGCGGGGTATCCCATCTCCTTGCACCGAACGGCGAACTCCGCATATGCCTCCGGGCTGTCGAGACCGCCGTTTTCGTCGCCGTGGTAAGTGGATGCATAGCAAGGCACAGATTTCTTCCAGCCGCCGAGCAGACGGTAAATCGGCTGCTCGAACAGATGCCCAGCCAGATCCCACAACGCCACGTCGATCGCTGCCGCACCGATTCGGGCCTGCTGCCTCTGGGCCCGTTCGATCTCGTCGTATATGAACTCCCGTTCCAGCGCGTTTTGCCCCTTCAGGAAGGGCCAGACACGGGGCAACACCGCCGCTTCCAGCGCCGAACAGAACGGCGAGCATCCGGTTACGCCAACATCGGTGTGTACTATGAGCATGGTGCCTCCCGAGACTTGCACAGCACCCTGCTCGTAGACCGTATTGAAACCGTTATAGTCGGTGCCGAGGTTGCTTAGCTCATAACTGAAGGAAATAGTCTCCAGTCTTGTTATACGAGGATTTACCAACAGTATTCTCCTTGTCCAAAATGATCGCAATCTGGCAAAAACATCGATGCCTCGTAATGTGGCCGCAACCCTCCAAGACCATCACAATCTTCGAACCGCGATGGTCAAGGATTGCTTCGGGTTCTCCACCGCGATCTGGAGGATCTCCTCATCGAGAAAACCGATCTTTTTCAGTTTGCCTAGAAACGTGATGAAAATCAAATCGTAATCGTATGGGTGGAAATCCTTTTCCACCTATTGCAGGGTATACCGCCCCGCTCGTGGCGACAAATGCACGTTGTCTAGGAAAATCCACTCCGTCATCACCGCGAATTAAGCTAGGTCACGCTTGAATTTCTCACTCCCGAGTCCAGTCCCGTCGAACGCGATCCAAACGCCTCTCGCGCCGATGGCCCGTGATGGTCCAGTGATCAACAATCTCTTGAGAACGGCTCGCCTACTCATTGTAAATGATCGGCAAATGGAGAAGAATACCCTTCGAAGCTGGGCGCACCAGGTGCAGTACGCTGTCTTTCCCGCCCCCATGAATCAAAGAATCTGCTGCTTGACGGACAAAATGTGGGCCCACATGTTTTGTTACGCTTATCAGCCTTTATAGTGAGGGACATGACACCAGAATTTGCGTTTGAGAAACGAGATCAGATGCTCAGAGATGGGTACTGCGTGGTACCCGACATCCTTACTCTTGAATTCGTGCAGGAGCTGATCGAGGAAACGGATTACCTGAACGACACGATGGAACACCACCCAGACACCAAGTACCAAGGCACCCACCTCGGCATCAAATACGAGAACAACCGCCTGTATCGGCGCCTAGTTGAATGGTCACCGGCGCGCGCGGCGCTGGAGGCGATGGGATTCGGCGATTTCCAGGACAACGGGACACTGCTGGTGCTCACCAAAGAGCCATACGCCCCCGCCCTCTACTGGCATCAAGACTGGATGCGGTGGAACGATCCGCTCAGCTGCACGCCGTGGCCGCAAATCATGTTCGTGTCCTATTACCTCCAAGACACGTGTGTCGAGAACGGCTGCCTGAAAGTGATCCCCGGCACCCACTTGAAGCGGATCCCGCTGCACGATCAGATGGTAACCGCACACGAGCAGGGTGCCCGGTTCATCGAGGAGGATCATCCGGTCATGTTCAGCAACCACCCAGATCAGGTAGACTTACCATCCAAGACTGGCGCCATGGTCCTAGCCGACGCCCGAGTTTTGCACGCCGCCTACCGCAACCAGACCAACAACCGACGTGACCTGCTGCTGCTCTGGCACTCACGTCCAGAAACCGTGCCTAACTATTGGGACAGCGAGATCCCACAGGTGGTCGCGCAACGCGATTCCAATGCCGAATACAATGGGACACGGGTACCGAGTGATTACCTGGTTACGTGAGGCGAAAGACTAAAAACCTATCATCCAAATTCTCAGTGAAGCATCGGCGCCCGCAGCCGCCTACAACAGCAACCGAAAGGTAGACGCAATGTCAGACAGCCGCCTGTCCCCGGCCCCATGAAGATCACCGCGATTCGCACCACCCCCCTTGCCCTTCGCTACCATCAACAGTATTTCATGAGCTCGGCCACTGGACGCGGCGCCACGTCGATGCTGGTGGAAGTTGAGACTGACGCGAACATTGTCGGCATCGGCGAAACTTGCGGCTTCATAGCCGTCGAAGGATTACAGAAAACCTATGAGGCTCTGACGCAGTTATTCGTGGGTGAACCAGCCTTCGACATTGAACGGCTATTCCAGCGTGCCAGCAGCGCGACCTTTCTCAACGTAACCGGCCGCTTTCGCAATCGCTTCTGGGCCGGCCTCGAGATGGCGTTGTGGGATGCTATTGGTAAGTCATGCGGACAACCCGTACATCGGCTGATGGGAGGCGCCGTACACGACCAGCTTTCTTACTTCGCTTTTCCGCAGGGAGAGGAGTCTACACAGCTTGTGCGTTCCGCTGAGAAGGCGGTAAAGGCTGGCTTCCAAGTGTTCTACATGAAAGTCGGACGGGGAGAGGAGACCGACATAGCTAACGTGGCCGCCGTGCGCCAAGTTATAGGCGAGCGTCGTCTGCGGCTCGACGCCAACGAAGCGTGGGATCCGATCACCGCTGTCCGCATGGTCCGCAAGTTGAAGCAGTTCGAACCAGAGTTTATCGAACAGCCGACACCCAACGACAGCATTGAGGCGTTGCTCCAAGTCAAGAACGCCGTGGACGTACCGATCGCCGCGGACCAGAGCGTGCTTACCCTCGGTGATGTCTACGAGGTTTGCCGGCGCCAGGCCGCCGATCTGATCGTTATCGGACCTCACGAGACCGGCGGCCTACTGGGCTTTAAGAAAGTAGCGGCCATCGCTGAAGCCGCCGGCATAAACGTCTGCATTCACGGGGTTGTCCATGAGACCGGAATCACCACTTGTGCCGCCAACCAGGTGGCGGCAACCGTTCGCAATCTGGACGACGGCAACCAGATCATGTGCCAGTTGCTAGAACGCGACCTGGTTGCTTCACCCGCTCTCGTACCCAATCTAGGACAGCTTGCCATTTCCGGGAAGCCAGGGCTTGGATTCGACCTTGATTGGGATGCTGTGGAAGATGCAAAAGATCAATTTTCCGAGCACGGCCAATACTGGTTCTTCTGAAAAAAACCAAGCGACGGAGAAATCCGATCCTCGGCGTAAGAAATTTGCCAGGATCCTGCAACTAAGATCTTTGGCTACCTCGATTTTCCTGCGACAATAACCGGCGGGAAAAAGAGCTCAAAATGGGCGTCAAGTCGGTACTTTCCTCGTCGCGATTGGCTTAATAACAGTGCGGAGCAAGCTGGAAATCTGATTCGCAGTTCGAGTCCACGTATACTGGCCGACCCGACGATAACCGCGCGCGATTTGCTCGAGCGCAAATCGTTCGTCTATCAAAATTCGGTGCATAGTCGCTGCAATCTCATCGATATCGCTGGAATCTACTAACAATCCACCTTCGCCCACGATCTCAGCCACCGCACCATCGATTGAACCAATCACAGGTGTTCCGTTCGCCATCGCCTCAAACGGTGTCAAAGGAAATGCCTCACAGGCGGAAAGCTGTATTAGAGCCTTCGAGTGCCTATACCAAACACCCAGTTCACTATGCGGTGTGGGACCAATGAAGTGAACTGCATTATTTATCCTACTTTCTTGAGCGCAGGCGCGCAGATCTTTTCCGTAATTGTGCACATCTAGTCCAATAATGACCATTCGGACATCATTGCAGTGCTCCCGTTCTCGTAGGCGCGCCAATGCCAAAATAGCCTTATCGATGTTTTTATATGGTTCCCAAGCTCCCACATACAAGAAAAAGGGACCTGAAATCGGGATATTCTCCCCGTCGTCAGATTTGGGTGAGTCGAAAGTGGTGCTCACCGCCAGTGGAATTACGCTTACCTTCGTTGGACTAATACGGTCTCGGCGGACAATTTCTCCTTTAACCACTTCTGACACAGCAATAACGCGTGTCGCCCGCCTATTTGAGATGCCGTTAAGAAACGAGAAGTAGATATTTCTCAATTCGAGATTGCATCGGTCTTTGAGACCGAGACGGCTGCTTCCGTAAAGATCCCGGAAGTGATAGAACAACAGGTTCTGGACTAAAACCAACGTCGGGCACCAAATCAGCGGCGAAAATACTTGGTTCATTGCGAGAAAGCACTCTACTTGCCACCGGCGCAACGCTATTGGCAAGAAGAGCAGTTCATAGATCACTCTAAATACAGGGTTACAGACCCAACCTGGGACGACATGGCGGGTCACATTGGAATTGGTCGTTGAGAAAAGCGACTGATTTTCTTGGGTGAGGAAGACTATATATTCGAAATCGGGATCGACAGATGGCAGACTACGCAGCAAATTCACCATTACTGTCTCACCCCCTCCGGTTTGGTCGGGTTTTACCGAAAGGGCACTAATCGCAATGCGCATAAAACGAACGCTTATTAAATCATGGCCAGGTACATGACCGCCATGTACAGCCGCTCCTGGTCACTCAAACTTTCCTATGACCATTGAATTCTCGCAAGCTTCGACAGCATTGCCGCTAAAAACCACGTAGTTTTTAGGTGCCTTACCGGTCGGGAAGTAAAGGAGGCCGAACTGAAACAGATGCATGGACCAGCGGTCCTTACTGAATGCAGCGACTGGTGAAAATGTCCATCCATCTCGGCTCGCCCAAATCTTCGAGGTTTTTTCACCTTTGAAATTTGGCTCTACAGAAGTAGTTAAGGCTATCCATCCGTGTTCGTTTACCGCGCCATGCAGAACGGGAGAATCTACTACGGATAGGAAATCTCGTTTTCCGCTTTCGCGGTCCCAACGGATGATCGAGGCGTGTTCCCATGGACTGTCCATGCCCCACAGCACTGCCTCGGGAGTGAAGATCAGACATGTAGCCCTCCAAGACTGATCGCCGTAGCCTATGATGTTCAAGTTTTTGAAGCCGTCGTCCGTCCATGCAATCCGACATTCCTCTCCATAGTCTCCAGTAGCGATCCAAAGTTTCCCAGTAAAGGGATCCTTTTGCACCAGATGGATGTGTCGTATCTCTCCCCTTGGAAAAGTGAACACCGGATTCGGTGCTCCTCCAGCAACTCGAAAAACCCGTACAGGCCCGCGCATAGGATTGGAAAAATACTCAGAGATGTAGAAATCGTTTTCGCCGCTAGTCTCGCAACCAAAACGCATAGGGCGACGCATTGAAGAAGACAGGCGCCCCACGGGCAACAAAGAACTCCCTGTAGTGGTAGATAAGAACAAAATCCGGTTCGCGATTGCCATCATAGCACCAGAAGAGGCGATACTCAGATGGGAAAAACCGAGCCGCAAGAGACGTTGGAGCAATCTTGATTGGCTCAACAATCGCCGTGGTACTGAGACCTTAAGCGTGTCTATAAGCTTTGGTTCGCGTAAATCTCCCCACTCATATAGAGAATTGCCCCTAGAGCTGTACAGATTACCGCGATGAAAACACAAGGGAAAATGACCGGGATGACGAGAGCAAATTTGAAGCGTGATCTTTGGGACTCTACTCATCGATCTTTGTGGCAACATAGCAATGCATTGTCGACTTAACTGCATATGAATCGATTCGCATTTTCGCCGTGGTGAGACAAGAATCCACCTCTGCGCGAGTCATCAGTTGGACCATGTCTTTCAGAAAATAGTTTTCGAATACCCCCCGCAGTCTATCCTTGGGAATACGGTCATTGGTCTTGAGCCGGCGCAAAAGGCAGTATAGATAGAAAAATACGTCATCGACGATGCCTCTGCCCAAGCTCCCCCCTTGACTGCGCATGAATCGCATGACTCCGCCAATCCAGCCATACATCAACCTGTAGTATCCGTCTCTGTTGAAAAGCCTGAGATACAAACGTCCACCTCGCTTGACAATGCGGCAGTTCTCCGCAATTCCTTGACGAGGATCTGGGGTGTGATGCAAAACTCCAGTCGAGATCACAAGATCGGCGACCCCACTCCGAACTGGCAAATTCAACGCCGAAGCACGCACGCGCGGCACGTCGCAATAAATAGCCAAATGCCCGAGCGCCTCTCGCGTTAGGTCGATCGGCACGACTTGCCGCCCGAGTTCGCACAGTGGGATCGTAATTCGGCCAGGACCGCTACCCACGTCAAAGATCGTCGCAGTTTCAGGAATTAGGTGAACCAATTCCATCAACTCGTCCTCAACTGCTGATAATTTGCTTTTTGAATTGTCCCAATCGACTATGTCAAAAGGGAAGCTCCGGTAGTGTTCCTCGGAAGAGCCTGTCCTTTGGTCGCCGACAAAGTCTATCAACTGGCCTTCTCTGAAATATTCAGCTCCGGTCGCCGGAACGAATACTGAGTGGTCACGTAATTCGATTGGAGTCCGCGAGATCGGATCCCGAAGGAGTTTTACCACTTGTTCTAAGTCTAACACAGGGAAATTATTCATTTAATACTTTCTCACATCATCGCCCATGGTATTAATGAGGCAGCTGAATTGTCAACTAGGTGCCCTGACAGAAACAACAATCTACATCCAAAATTATTCCGCTTGAAGCTATAAATAAATACATGTACTCTCATTGTTGTCATCGCCGACGCCTTGTAACGTCTTTTCACGTGGACAAACTGGCGAATCGTTGAGAAATCCTGGAATTGTCATATGCGGTGGTCAAACGTAGCTGTGAATTCATATGTCTCCCCGTAAAGCCGACGGAAAGCAGGTTCGCATAAAAGCTGCAGTATTGCACAACGTGGGTGGACCGTTCTCCATTGACGACGTGGACATCCAGCCCCCGCAAAAAGGTGAGGTGCGCGTACGACTCAAGGCGGCCGGCCTCTGCCATAGCGACTGGCACTTCGTGGAAGGCAAGCTAGAACGGCCGTTCCCCGTCATTCTCGGTCACGAAGGCGCAGGGGTGATTGAGGAACTGGGCGAGGGCGTAACGACCCTGAAGAAAGGACAGCGCGTGGTGCTCAACTGGGCGCCCTCATGTCGAAACTGTTTTTTCTGTTCGCGGGGCGAGAACGGACTGTGCGAGACTTTCTGGGATTGGCGAAACGGCACCATGCTCGATGGCTCCACCCGCTTCCGCATCAATGGCGAAACAACGCGTCAGTTCAGCGTGCTCTCGACCTTCACCGAGCAGACCATCGCGCCGGTCGAAAGCTGTGTTCCCATCGAAAATGACATTGCCTTCGATGTGGCCGCCCTGGTTGGATGCGGCGTCACCACGGGGGTTGGAGCAGCACTGAACACCGTGAACATACGACCGGGAGATAGCGTCGCCGTGTTCGGATGCGGCGGGGTCGGTTTGAACGTGATTCAGGGAGCTCGATTGAGCAGCGCCCTCCCGATCATTGCGGTCGATATCGATCCCGCCAAAGAACCAATCGTCAAACAGTTCGGAGCCACCCACTTCGTCGATGCGGGCGATAACGCTACTGACCGGATCCGTGAACTTACCCAAGGCCGCGGCGTCGAATACGCATTCGAAGCCGTTGGACCTCCCCCGGTACAGGAAGCAGCTTACCATGCAACGCGCCGAGGCGGTACCGTGGTCATCGTTGGGGTCGCTCCCAGTGGTTCTGTTACGACCTACCCGGGGACCGACCTGCATGTCAATCAACGGCGGATACTCGGTTCGTTCTTTGGCTCTACCGATCCCAACCGCGAGTTCGGTCGCTTGTTCAACTTCTACCGCCGTGGTCGACTGATGGTAGATGAGCTCATTTCCAAGCGCTATCCGTTCGAAGAGATCAATGAAGGGTATGCCGACCTTTTGAAGGGCGGGCACAAACGGGGCGTTCTCATTTTTGACAATTGACAACGTGAGATCGGTGCACTACCGCATTCCGGGACTGTAAGGATCGGCGTCCCCCGCCGATCTCGGGCCGGAAATGATGGTGACGTAGTCCTAAATTTTGTCGCAGGGGTACCGATATGCCTCTTACCACCCAACAGGTTGCTCAATATCACGACGACGGCTATGTCATCGAGTCGGGACTTTTGGTGCAGACATCGCGCAGTTCATGATCGAGCATAACATGCGGATGCGTTCTGAAGGTCCCAAACCTGGTGATCATGGCGGACTATCGGATCATCCAGAAGATCCCAACCATCAGTTCCCCCGCATGATCAACATGCAGAGCTGGGATGAAAAGACCAATGAATGGTCGGAAAATCCGGGTATTTTATCCTCCGTTTCGCAGCTGATCGACGATCAGCCGGTACTTAACCAGACCATGCTCTACTTCAAACCTCCCGGGGGGTATGGACAGGCCCTGCACCAGGATCAGCAGTATATCCCGATCGAGCCATTGATCGGCGTCTGGGTCGCACTAGACCACTCCGGTGATTCGGTGGGACAGATGATCGTCGTGCCTGTTTCCCACAAAATGGGTCTGCTGGAGGTGGAAGCCGCCGATACAACCGTTTCATTCACCCATGTGCAGACCTTTCTGCCCGCGGATTCCAAAACGCTAGGCTTGGACATGAAACCGGGTGACACCCTCTACTTCGACGGCAAGACAATACATGGATCTTGGGCGAACTGTACCACCGATCGCTGGCGCCGAACCTTCATCTGTCACTACGTCGGAGCACATTCAGTGCGCTTTGAGCCGCCTGCCGGCAAACACGTGACTCATTTGCAACATTCTAGTTGACTTTCAATGTCTCAGAGCAACAGCAACATCGAGGCAGCACCAACAACAACCCCAACCACGGTCAGTTGTGACAGGCGTTCACGCCATACGACATGTGAAAAGATATTGTCCATAATCACGATGGCACATCCAGAAATGGGGAAGAACTGGGCGCTTTGGAAACGCTCGAGAGCAGCCAGAAAAACCACCAGAGCAAAGACGTTGAAAACACCGATGCCGATGCCCATCCGCAAACTGGGCCAGTTAACCGGTCGTCGCAGAACACAGAGAGTGACGATCCCGAGAGAGGCGGCCGTAGCAGCGGTAACCAACAATACCTCAAGGTGTTGATCGTCAAGCCCGGCATGATGGACCCAGCGGGCGCTGGTATGGCTGACCCCTTGCATGGCACACACGGCGATGGCTAATACTCCATGACGGAAAAGGGTGCTTCCGTCGATAGCGCGGGCTCCACCGCTCATTAGCAGCAAGGCTGAAAGGGCCAGAGTGACGCCAACCAGCTGCGTAGAGGTAACTTCCTCCTGCCACAGAACCACTGAAGCGATAATTGGGACAACGATGGAAAGGCGAAACGCTGTGAGGATAGTCGCCACGTCTGAGATCGTCAGCGCCCAAGTCATCAGACACATGGCGGCAATGAAGGTGCATCCGGTCACCATGCCGACTTTCCAGGCCATCGGAGTAAGCTCGATACCCCCTCCCTGCGCCAGCAGATAGACACCGATCAACAACGCCACGACGAGATAGTTGACCGTCACCACCAACGCGGCGTGGCAACCTTGCCGTTGCGACCACTTCCACATCTGTCCGAAAGTGAAGGAAGTGCAGATGGCGAGGATGAGCAAAATCATGGATTGGTCGTGCGGTATTTTTGCACATGGAGTTTAACCGAGCAAAACAAAGAATACCGAGCCTGCTGCAAGCCAATCAATCTGCAGGTGTCCTGGCCAACCGCAAGCAGCAGATCGTCTACAAACAGACAGATCCCGTCGGTACATACTTCGACCGTCTTGTCGGTCAGGTATATTGTCCATGGGAGGCCGAAACTTTTGTGAAATTCCTGGGCTCCAGAAAGAAATCCGAGCGTGCTCTCGGACACGGATTCAACATCATATCCCATAATTATGGTTCCGCTCACTGTTTCCTCTGCTCGAGTGGCGTCATCATTTTTTCAATGCGCGAGAAATTCTTGCACCGTCCGAATGAACTCGTTGGGATTTTCCAGATGGACTAAATGACCCGCCTCTATCTCCACCAACTCACAGTTGGGAATGGCATCGCGAGTTCGTTTAGCCATTTCATCCGACAACACATCACTCAAGATGCCGTGAATCAGGAGAGTCGGACAAGAGATCTTAGGCAATGAGTCCCACACCTCCCAAGCAGGCTTGGATGGTCCAAGCAGCGCGTGGGCAATGCTGGAAGCCCATTGTTCGTTGACAAGCCTGTGGAAGCTGGTTTGCAAAACGATCTTCATCGCCTCCGCACCCAAGCGGGAGAAGCGGTCGTATCGCCTCAACCAGTTTTCGGCCTCGCAAAGTGTGTCGAAAACCTCAGGACGTTCGGATATGGGATTGCCAATGGGAGCCGGAGTTGCTTCTCCACCTACGTCCACCAAGACCAAACGTTCGACCTGGTCGGGATAGATGGCCGCATATCGCATCCCCACCTTTCCGCCCAGCGACTGGCCAACGTAGACAATCTTTTCCATACCCATTTCGACGGTCAGTTCGCGAAAATCCCGAACGTAATCTTCAGTCTTATAACTGCCATCTGGCGCGTAGTCGCTTTTTCCTCGTCCCCGGGCGGTTACCGCTACCACGTGATATCGGTCCCGGAAAACCGGTGCGATTAGCTCCCAATAAGCCGCATTCGCCACCGTACCGTGCGTCAACAACATGTCAGGAAGATGCGGATTACCCCAGTCGGCATAGTGCAGTCTAAGTCCGTTGACCCTTAGGCGTATATCGCTGTATAACTTGGCATTCATGGCGATGCAAGCGGGGAAACTGTTGCTGTTCCTATACCCCCCATTTTCCCAACAGCTCGGGACCGTGCTGGCGGCGTCGCGTGCCATGTTGTCCCGTCCGTTCGGCGAGTCGCAATCTATGTTTCAACTATTGAGGCTGTAGAGACCAGCTTAATATTCCTATCAAATATCGAGATCTCTTCCTTGGAATCGGTGAACGAAGTATCCATCTTTTACCTCTATCTAACAGGTCGATCGTGTAGCCAGATCCGACAGAAATGAGGGAGCTTCTTCCCCTGCAGGTAATCGATATATCTAACGATCCAAGAACAAAGGAGCAACATTGAGATGATTGCAGCTCCGTACCGTTTCGCTATCGTGGGCATCGGTGGATTTGCGAGCACTTATCTGAATCAGATGACACGACTTGCCGGGGACGGATATGGCTCTCACGTCGCCAACGTAGCAATTCCTCGTGATCACGAGCTTCACCCCGAGGTAATTGCCGACCTCCGTGAGCAGGGCGTGGCCCTTTTCCCCTCACTGGACAAGATGCTCGCCGCCATGCGCGGCGCAATCGACGTGGTTGCCATTCCCACGGGTATCCACCTACATCAAACTATGGCTGTAGTCGCCATGGAAGCCGGTTGTCACGTAATTGTCGAGAAACCGGCAGCCGGCAGCGTGCAGGACGTCGATGAGATGCGAGCGGCGAGCATGCGTACCGGGCGGCTCTGCGCCGTAGGTTTCCAGCATCTCTACCAACCGGAGTTTGCACGCCTGAAGGAATGGATATGTGAGGGCCGATTTGGCGAATTGCACAGCCTTCGCTGTTTCGGTACATGGCCCAGACAGCCTTCCTATTATGCGCGCAACAAATGGGCAGGCATGCTGGCCGTGGACGACACCTGGGTACTCGACAGTCCTCACAACAATGCGCTTTCCCACGCGCTCAACTGCATGTTGTTCCTTGCCTCTAAAGAACCAAAAACAGCAGCCACCCCGATAGGGATAGAGGCTGAGCTCTATCGCGCCAACGCTATCGACTCAGCGGACACGGTTACCATGCGCGTACAGACAAAGAATGATGTGTCCGTTTATTTCGGCGCCAGTCATGCTGTGGATCGAGAGGAAAGTCCAGTGTTCGATATCGTCGCCAAAAGAGCCTCACTGAGCATGACGTATGACGGAGACCTTACCATCACCTGGAAGGATGGCAGAATAGAGCAATACAACCGAAAGTCAAACAGCAACTTGGTCTTCCAAGGGATGGTTCAAGCCATCAACACCGGCTCACCGCCCGCGTGTTCTCTAGATGTCGCCAGAGCCCACTCTTGTTGCGCGAGTGCCAGTTTCGAGAACGGCATTGTAGACATCCCACAGGATTATATCGAAATAGGTACTGATGGTACAGTTGTAGTAACGGGCTTGTTCAGAGAACTGAAAAAGGCTTGCGAGCGCAAGGCTTTGTTGTCGGAATTAGGGATCAAATGGGCCCGCGCAATGCCTCCGATCGATCTGAAAAACTACAATTTTTTCCAAGGCAAGCACTTAATTGGTTGAGCTTCGACCCTTGACGCCTGACCGTTTTCACTCATAATCAATGCCACATAAAAATCCTTTTTGTGCCCGTAGTCATGGACAGCGACCCCATAAACCTTACCACAAGTCAGATCGACGAGTTTTTTCGCGATGGCTACCTGCAGGTCGAGAATCTGTTGACCGAAGCCGAAATAGATAGCTTCGTAGCGCAAGAATCGGAAATCGTTACGCCAGATCCACGGGGGCTGCGGCACCATGTCATCGCTGCCCATTGGAAGATCGTAGCACATCACCCCAATGTCGCCGGCATTGCCCAGCAGCTGTTGAACGGTCCGCCACGCATAGTACAAACCATGTATATGGCCAAGGAGGTAGCGCACGAGCAGGAAACGGGCGGCGCAGGAACCGCCCTGCACCAGGATGCATGCTACCTGCCTAACGAGCCGAACACCCTCATGGCATGCTGGATCGCTATGAACGACACAGACGCTGACAAGGGTGGACTTTGTATGATCAAAGGCAGCAACCACAGCGGCTTGCGTTCAACCCATTTCAACGAGAACGCGAAGGAACATAATAGCTGGAGGAAAGAGTATGGGATGAGAGCTCCTGATGGCCGTGCGTGGGTTCAGGAATTCTACTCGTTCCGTGTTGATGGCATCACCAGTAAGGATCTAACCCAGCTGACCGTGTCGAAGGGGTCCGGGATTTTTTTACGGGACTGACGATTCACGGCTCTTACGCCAATCGCTCCCGCGACCGCGATCGGCTCGCCTTCGCCGTTCACTTTGTAAAGGAAGGGACCTGGGTCTTTCGCTGCGATGTGCAGGATACGGTAGCCGCAGAATTGAGCTGAATCTGGTTTATGTCAATGCAAAGAGTGTGCGTGGTTGGATTGGGACCGATCGGCAATCTCCATGCCGATATCTACGCTGCTGACGATCTGTGCGATCTGGTGGGCGTCTGCGACCTCATCCCCGAACGCGCCAAAGCAGCAGGGGAACGCCTCGGCGCTCCCCATTACGTCGAAGCGGCAGAGATGCTTGCTGCCGTTGCGCCCGATGTAGTCAGCGTTGCGACCGGCGGCTACGAATACGGTGGCGACCACCATCGACCGGCCATGGAGGCATTGGAAGCGGGCGCCCATGTCCTGTGCGAGAAGCCGCTTTCCAACGAGCTCACCCTCGCGGAAGAGATGGTTTTGACTGCCCGGCAAAAGGGGCTTTGCATCGGAGTCGATTTTAATCACCGCTTCACTCCAGCCACCAGACAGGCCGAACGTTGGGTCGAGGAAGGAAACATAGGCGATATCCTTTTCATTAACATGTCGTTGTGGATCGGCCGTTTCGAGGATCCCGAAACCGAGGTGTATCACCTGAAAGCCTTGACCCCTCACAGTATCGACCTCATGCGACATTTCGGTGGCGGTGTGGACCGGGTTCATTGTTTCGCGACCAAGGCTCCCGGACGAACGATATGGTCGACCGCCTCGATTAACCTGCAGTTTACCTCTGGCGCCGTCGGGCATCTGACCAGTAGTTACGACATCGGTCGCGGTCATCCGATGGAGCGCTGCGAAGTCGCAGGCACCGAGGGGCGTTTCGTCATCCACGACATATGGAAGGAGGCCGCTCTCTATCCAGCGGGTACGTTGGAAAAGCGAGTTTACACCAATCCTGTATTCGGTGGATACGGCGGATTCGACGATACCTTTCGCACACGTCTGCATCGCTTCGTCGAACAGGTGGCGGAGGGGGCATCGCCCGATGAAATCGATGGTTCAGGTGCAGAGGCGCTGGAGGGCCTGCGCGTAATCTTCGCATCGATCGAATCACTTCAGAGCGGTAACGTCGTGACACTCAAGAATTGAAACATTGCAGGAGAAGACCAATGGTATTAAGAGTAGGCGTTGTGGGAGGGCGAGGCATCGGGAAAAGCCATGCCGCTAGCCACAAAAAGGACGAACTGGCGGAGCTCGTAGCCATCTGCGACCTGCAGAAGGAACGCGCCGACGAGCTGGCTACCGAGTTCGGCGTAAAGTCGTATAGAACCCTAGCAGAAATGTTGAAAAACGATGATCTCGACGTCGTCGACGTTTGTACCGGGGGCAACGAAAACGGCAGCTGGCATTTCGATCCGACGATGGAAGCGTTAGAAGCCGGCAAACATGTGCTCGTGGAGAAACCAATATCCAACGATCTGAACGAGGGCAGGAAGATGGTAGCAAGGGCGACGGAGCTAGACCTGTACCTGGGATGTAATCTGAATCACTATTTCACCCAGCCGGCCGAGAAAGCTGACCAGTACATCGCCGATGGCAAGATCGGTGAACTCGGGTTCTGTGTGCATCGCATGGGATTCGCGGGGGGCGAAGCCACCTACCAGCCCTCTGACGCACCGCGTTCCGCCGACTTCCCTTACTTCCACGTGAAGGCGTTTCTGCACCACCCATTCAGCTGCATGCGCTACTTCTGCGGTAACGTCACCCATGTGCAGGCGTTCATGGATCGCCCCGGATTCAGGAAGAACGCTGGCGATCTTATGGTGAGTGTCAACAGTATCCACATGCGCTTCGAAAACGGCGCCATCGGCTATCTGTTGAGCCAGCGTGGAGACTACACCTTCGGTCTTGGTGGCTGGTGGTCTCTGGAAGTCGGTGGTTCAAAAGGCACGTTCTGTATCGAGAACTGCGTCGAGAAGATCACTTATTTTCCCGCACCCGATCCGAAAAACGCTGCGTCGCCGGAGAATCTGAAGATGGGAGAATCGTCCGGCGTGGAGGTGACGGAATCAGGCGTCACTGATTTCGGCACCACCTTTCCTAACCGCATACACGCCTTCCTGGAAGATGTGACCAACAACGTACCCAAAGAGAAACTCAGGGCTTCAGGTCGCGACGCCCTGGCCGCGCTGGAATACACCTTCGCCGCCATCGAAAGTTATGAGCAAGCAGGCGTTGTCGTGCGGCCGCATCCGCTGCCGACCCTCAAGGGCGACCCCCTGACACAATAGTTACACGCGAACATGAAAGCTGCTGTCCTTTATAAAGCGAAAACACCGCTGGTGGTCGAGGAGATCGATTTCGGCAATCCCCAGGACAACGAGGTCTTGGTAGAAATGAAAGCCTCGGGGGTGTGCCACTCCGATTGGCACATCATCAAAGGCGAGTGGACCCAGTTCAACTTTCCCATCGTCCTAGGTCACGAGGGCGCCGGCATCGTGGGAGCAGTGGGACCCGGTGTCACCAGCGTGAAACCTGGCGATCACGTGCTCCTTGCCTGGCGCACGAATTGCAGCCTTTGCGCCATGTGTCAGCAGGGTTGGCCAAACCTCTGCCTCAACGCAGAGGCGGATAGCCAACGAGCGACACTTGTAGATAAGGATACCCCGGTCAATCAGTTGTTGCGATTGGGTACCTTCGCGACTCACGCTATGGTCCCCGAAGCGTCTGTAGTGCGCATCGACCGAGACATACCCTTTCCCCAATTGTCATTGGTCGGTTGCGGCGTCATGACGGGTGTCGGCGCGGTCATCAACACCGCGCGCGTACACCCGGGAAGCAGTGTTGTCGTATTCGGCTGCGGTGGTGTCGGCTTGAACTGCATCCAAGGGGCGGTAATAGCTGGAGCCACCACCATCATCGGGGTCGATCTAATGGAAGCGAAACTGCAGCGCGCGCGATCGTTTGGCGCTACGCACACCATTGATGCCTCCTCCAGCGATCCCGTTGTCCGCATTATCGAACTGACGGACGGCGCCGGTGCCGACTACGCCTTCGAAGCAATCGGACTGGCTGAGAAGCCGTTCATTCAGAGCATCCGCTGCACGCGACGGCGTGGGGTGACGATCTGGGTCGGCCATGCACCTTTGAACACCCCGGTCACCATCGATGCACGAGACCTGATGCAAGAGAAGACCGTCATGGGGTCCATGTATGGCTCGGCAAAACCGCGCCTCGATTTTCCGCGCCTGCTGGATCTCTACCGGAACGGCAAGCTAGAGCTGGACAAGTTGATTTCCCGCCGGTTCGCACTGGAGGAGATCAACGAGGCCTTCGAGGTGTTGGCACGAGGTGAAGTGGCGCGCAGCGTCGTGATCTACGATTAGTAACTATACTTCCGCACATGCCTCGTAACCGCCAGTCAACATAATAATTGGGGCGGGCTTTCGTGACGTGCGTCTTCAGTGACAGCCCGCGTTCCACGTGAGGCAGGCTCTTCTAAACGCCTCCATATCTTCTACAAGAGGGCACGACTTACCATCCACCAAACGATCGATGGCAACGTCGTCTTTGAAACCGGTGCCGGTTACGAGAACTACAACCACCGCATCCGACTCAATCTCCTCACGCGCCCGTGCGTCCAAAACCCCTGCCAGTCCGATCGCTCCAGCGGGCTCGGAAAAGATGCCCTCTTCCCTCGCCATCCTAGCCTGCGCTGAATAGATCTCCGCGTCGCTGACCAGATACCCGGTCCCACCCGACGCGCGGCAAGCCGCAATCGCCTCGTCCCCATCAATCACATTGGCTATCTGCAGGGCACTAATCTTAGTAGCACCTTCGCTGGTTTGCGCCCGCTTCTTGCCTTCCCGCAACGGCCCGGCGATGGTATTGTTGCCTGTGGGCTGCACGCAATGTATTGCTGGGCTGCTCTCCATGTGCCCGAAGCCGCGTGCCACCGCCAGCGACAGTCCACCGCCCGCCGTTGGCGAAAACACATGGTCGAGTCGCTGTCCTAACTGCTCTGCAAGCTCGTAGCTGATGGTCTGCACCGCTTCCATGGCTAATGGACAATATTTGAAGGCACTGATCTCCTGTGCCGCTTGCATCTCGACAGCCAGAGATCCCAACCCCTCCATGACCTCACCTGTGACCACCGGATCGAAGCCAAACCCGCGTATCCGTAGCAAGGTTGCCCCGTATGCCTGCATCTGGCGCAACTTGCCAGTGGATGCCTTTTCCAGTATGGCGACAAAACAAGGGATGTCGACGGCCGCACAATAGGCCGCTAGTGCAGCACCCGCGTTTCCGCTGGATACCCCAATAGCGGCCTTCTTGCCGTTGACGCCAAGGAGGGAGACAGCAAGTGCGGTAAAGCGATCCTTGTAGGAACCGGTAGGATTGCTGCCCTCGTATTTAAAGTAGAGGTTGTTCAGCCCGACGGAGGGGCCAATCCGGCGCGATCGCACCAAGGGCGTCTGGCCTTCGTCCAAGCTGATGCGGTCCGCCGACGCCACTGCAGGTAACAGAAGATCGTAGGTCCAGATACTCACTGGTTACCTCGCTGTATCCGAAGGATTAGAAAGGAACACCGTTGGAACGGCAGTTAGAGACGCATGTCCGACCCCGACCTGTAGAGGTAACGTCATGCGCTGTGACTTTCTATTAGGACGCAAGAAAAGCGCTACAACATGGTACCGAATTCAGTGAATCCGATCGTGCTGCGAACGAAGAACAAGAAACCGTTGGCTTGGCGATATTTTTGTGACGGATCGTCGTATTTGAGCTTGTCCCGGCTGAAACCGACTATGTTAATGAGCTCGTAACCCAAATAACGAGTCCTGTTGGTAACGGTGAACAGGGTGCTTCTCTGTTTCAAACTCTCACGCGATTGGGTTCTGCTGTTGATCCGGTACGGCACTGGACCCCAACCCTGAATCCCCAGCTGCAGCGTCGTTTTCGGCATAATCGCAAAGCGCGTCTTCAGAATCGGGATAATCCGGTGCTCGGACTGCAGGTCGATGTTCGCCTCGTTGTCATGCAATCGCAGGTAGAGGAACTTGAAGCGCGGAACTATATCGAACTTGCCAAAGGTCCAGGCGTACTCGACGCGGTTTACGTAGGCAAAAAAATCGAGTCGCCGGTCGCGCTGAAATTGTCGGATAGGCAGCGGGCCACCTTGCTGCCAGTTGAAGCGCAGACGCAGTTTCTGCACCAGCTTCAGCTTCTCCAGCGGCCGCAAGTGTCCTTCTAGATAGCTTTCGTTGACTTTGCTTCGCTGGTAGAGCAGGATATCTTCGCGTCGGAATAAAGTGCTCGAAAACCGTTGGATCAATCCAATGAAGTTGGCATCATACGGATCCACCTTAGAGAGACGGGCCCCTCTACTGTATTGATTGTAGGGATCGGCGATGTCGTCTTGGACCTGCCGTGTGCTGTTCTCGAAAAACAACTTCCGCACCTGCCCCAAGCCTGTCCAGCGGTAGGTCAGTAACGCGTAGTTGGACCGATTGCGGCCGCCTCTGATCTGATCCCTAACAGCATAACGCCCCAGGCCGACCGACCAGCGCGACGAGAGATTCAATTGTCCAAACAGATGATAACCGCGCTGATTGGGATCATAGGGATAGTCCGGCTGCCAGTCATCCTCCCGCACGTCGGGCTCGTCGTTGTTGTTGCGGTCGAGACCATAGACATATTCGTTGGGATCTACATCGAAAAGCAGGAAGGGCTCGTCGTAGTCCGGCGCACCATTGAAGTTGCGGTCGCTGTCTATCAACCCATCATTGTCCTCATCCTGCCCGGGGAATATCCCGTCCTGATCCGGATTCACCGGAGCGGTCCGTCCACCGCCTCCCTTCTGGGGACTCCCGAGCACATTGCCCGCCGCAATGTCGCGCCAGCGGTCGCCGTCTTCGTTGTCCTGCACCAGGCTCCATATGATGGTGTCGTTGGTCATAAAATGGTAAGGGCTGTAACCCCGACTGGCGATGTATCCGTAATCCTTTTTGACATAGGTGGGCATCTGAGTGGTGAAATCCGGACTCATACTGAAGGCTTCGAAACCGAGGATCCCGCCTTTGAAGCGGCGGATACCGTTGAGGAACAAAGCGCTGCCATGTATCACAGAGCGTGGCCCTTCATTCACAGCGGTTTGGTTCAGCGACCGAGCCGGGTAGCGGGAATAAAGTGCGGATCTAGCGTACTCCGCACTGATATCCAACCAGGACAAGGTCAGCTGAAGATCGGCACTATAGGTATAGATCCCGGTGTTCTCAGCAACCGCGAAGCGCCTCCGTGCGAGGTTGGAAAGATCTGAGACCCGCCCCCGAGCCCGCATAGCGGTACGCAGGAAGGTGCTGCGATAGCGATCCTCGTAGCGCTCGGCACCAGCATTACTGGCATTGAGGTTGACCCCGGCCCATTCCACCAGGTAGTCATTGCCTACCACAGCCTCCACCTCCACCGATTCTACAAAGGGTTCCTCCCTCAGATCAAAAAGATAGACCAGTTGATCGCTTCCGTCCGCATTAAGGATACGACCCGGCGATTCGAACTGGAACTCCTCCAACAATCCCTCCAGCCGCACTAGTTTGGCTACGTCCACCCCGGCTTCATGGTCCACCCGGTAGAGAAAATCCGCAAACAGGGGCAGCTCACTATTTCGGTAATAGATGACCGGTCCGTCGATCTGAGTGTAGGACGAGGGAATGAACTGACCGGTCAGGGTCAGGGTGCGCCCCGCCTGGGGCCGGGCCCCGAGGCGCTTGCGGATGATGTGGGTGGGAACGTCGGGCCGCACTTCGTCGTTGATCAGAAGCTGGACGCTTTGCACGGACGCTCCAGGACGCCCATCCTCAGGAGCGTCGTCGGAAAAACGCACCACGATGAACGAATAAGTAGGTTGATCCTGGCGCAGCCTACCCTTAATGGAATTATTGGCCTCCGTGCTGTTGTAGGAGTGCAGGTTGGCACCGTTGAACCCGATCGACAGCTGCCCCAGATCCAGCTGGGCTCGTCCTCCCAGGAGCAAGGTGGAATGATCGGTATCGACCTCGGCGACATTCTCGTTGATGGTGGTTGACTCTCGATTGGGCCGGGCGATCCGTGAGCCCAGGGTCGTGAGCTTCAGATGGGGCGTGGAAAGATCCACCCTCAGGCCATTGAAATCGGTCCGGGACAGGGTAAGGGGAGAAAGGCGCGCGATCAGGCCGTCGCCAACCATAGCCCGGTAGCCCCAGTTGCCATAGCCGTCACTGCCCACCACCACATTGGTGAACACCGGCTGCCAAGCCGACCAGTCTTTGAACAGGTGGCTACCAAACCGCTGACCCGCTTGACGCCGCTCGACCCAGGTGAACAGGTCGTAACCGGTGGTCAAGTGATTGCCCATGAGATCGATCTTCGCCGCAGGTCGATCTACCCCAAACGCGACGCCATGCTGGGAACCCATTTGACGGGTTTTCCATGAGTGATCTGGATAGTTTTCCCAGTGATTGAATGCGTAGTTCTGGTAAACCGGCCGCGGATAGCGGATGGCGAATCGTCTTTCAGGAGTTTCAGTAGGAACGAGGTTGTTTCGAACGTCGGCAAGCGATGGTCTGGACAATAGCAGGCATAGCAACACAAACCGAAGGGCACAGAACGTAGCTAACCTGGAACCGGATCTCGAGCCAATTCGCCCACTAAAAGTACGCCGATCGTTTTGTGACAACCCAGACCTCGTTCTTTTTAGAGAGATTCCGCATAAAACCCATACCACTCAGGTAGTGCAGCACTGCCGACAAGCAATATACAACACAATAATCCCGCTTCTGGAAATCAATTTTTCGCGAATTACAGCTGTACCGGCCGACCACTTTGGATCGATTCGTTTATGGCGCATACCACCCGCACCGTTTCTCGGCCGTCCACGCCGGTAACGGCTGGCTCACGGTCGTTTCGAACGCAATCCACGAAGTGCGATATTTCGTCCCGCAGCACCCCAGTCGTACATCCTTCTAATTCGGGTGCATACGCTGTGTCGGGAGAGCTGACACCATCTTCGCTAACCATCTCCAGCGTCGGGTTACCGCCATCGATGTTGATCTGTCCCGCTGTTCCCACCGCTTCGAATCGAGCCTCGATGCGACTAGGGATGTTGGCTGGCAAGACCCAGGAAAATTCCAGCGACGCGATCGTGCCGTTCTCGTACTCGAGCAGAGCCATCGTTGTATCTGGAGTATTGAGATCTTTCAAGACCTTCTTGTGAGAGAGACCGAACACTGTTTTTACCGGCGCTCCGACACACCAGTTGGCAAAGTATATGTCGTGGACACCTAAGAAGAAGAGCACCGAGGTTTTTTTCGCCCGCGCCCGCGCACTGATAACACTATTGTTGCGGCGAGCGTAGAGGTGCACCAGTTCACCGATCTCGCCCCCCGCTATCGCCTTTCGCGCGACACAGTATCTGGGATCGAAGCGCAGAATCTGACCAACCATCAACTTGACACCTGCGTCTGCAGTCGCCTGGATCATCGCGTCACAGTCTTTGACGGTGCAAGCGAGGGGTTTTTCCACCAGCACGTGTTTTCCCGCCGAAGCTGCCCCGAGTACCGGTTCGAGGTGTAGCCGATCGGTCGTACAAACGTTCACCACGTCTATATCGTCCCTGTCCAACAGCTGGCGGAAATCCTCGTACCGATCTACACCTTCTCCGGCCTTGAAGTTGCTCAAGCATTCTTGGTTGAGATCAGCCACCGCCACCAGTTCGGCAAATTCTGATTCCGCGTAGACTTTTGCGTGCAAACTGCCAAAAGCCCCGATCCCGATTACCCCTGCTCGTATCTTCCTGTCCATATCGCACTTCTCCTAGTGTCTTGAGGGCTGAGCAGCGCCACGCCCTCAATCCCTCGCTTGACCCACCGGTCCCGGCACAACAGCTTCATAGCGACACTCGCCACCACCCCCCGAGGCCCGGTTAACGTGCGACGCCAAGTGTAAACCGGGCCGACAACCTCACCCTCTGCTGTGACCAAATCTGCCGCAACGATACAACCAATCACCGCCGGACCCAAGCACCATTGGTTCGGCTATTACGACAAACGTCAGTTCGATCCCTCCAGTCGCTACGCGCTTGGCATGGAGGTAGACTTCGAATCGCGTCAACCCGACGCGAACGACGAGATCACCCTGGGCATCATCGACCTCGAGGACAAAAACCGGTGGAGAGAGATTGGATGCTCTCGTGCGTGGTGCTGGCAACAAGGCTGCATGCTGCAGTGGATCCCAGGATCGGACCGCAAGATCATCTGGAATGACCGCGACAGAGATCGATTCGTGGCACGCGTCCTCGACGTCGAAACAGGTGCCCTCCGTACTATTCCGGCTCCGATCTACTCCATCGCCCCGGATGGCAAAACCGCTATTGGGACGGACTTCCGGCGGATCAACCACATGCGACCAGGTTACGGATATGCGGGCATCGCTGATCCCAATCAAGCGATCCTGGCACCGGACGACACCGGCATCTACAAGGTTGACCTCGATGCGAGCAACAGTGCCGGTACCGACAAGCTACTTATCTCCATCGCGCAGATCGCTGCCATACCCTATCCCCACGTCGACCTGAGCTCGGCCAAACATTACTTCAACCACCTGCTCTTCAACACTGACGGATCGCGCTTCATTTTTCTGCACCGATGGCGCATTGGCGATAGCGGCATCCAGACCCGCATGATGACGGCCGCCGCCGATGGCTCCGATCTACATGTGGTGGACGACTATGGCAAGATGTCCCACTTCATCTGGAGGGACCCGCAGACCATCCTCGGCTGGTCCTGGCAACCTTCCGACGAGCTGTCATATTACATCTACGAGGATAAGACTGCCAACGTGCGGGCGATTGCGAAAGACAAAATGATGCTCAACGGACACTGCACCTATCTCCGCAACACCGACTGGATCCTCAACGACTGCTATCCCCAAGGCGAGGACCGCCTGCAGAGCTTGTACCTGTATAACGTCTCTACGGATCGCCGCATCGATCTCGGTAGCCTCGTGGTGGCCAAGGAGTGGTACCGGGATGAGCTACGTTGCGATCTGCACCCACGATCCGACCCAAGCGGAGGCTACGTCACCATCGATTCAACCCATGGGGGCGACGGCCGGCAGATATACCTGTTGGACATCAGGCACCTAGTGGATAAAACGCAGGAGATATGAAAAATGGCGTCAATCAACGCACTGATGATTGGTACCGGAGAATACACCACCGGCTACGTGCACTCCCAAGCCAGCGCATCAGACAAAAGCGCCGGGGTAGTGGGTCTATCTCTCTTCGACATGCGCCGCCTCGGCAAGATCGATCGCATCGCCATGGTCGGCACTAACGGCACCAAGTTCCCGGGTATCCGCGAGCATTTCCAGCGCCAGATCGCCCAGGCTTATCGCGATATGGATGTAGATTTCGACTCGTTTCCCGGAGATAACGTTGACCACGATCCAACGGCCTATCTGGCTGCGATCGACACCATGTCTTCCGGAGATCTGGTGACTATTTTCACCCCTGACGACACCCACAGCGAGATCGCCTTAGCGGCCATCGACCGCGGCCTCCACGTGCTGGTCACCAAACCGCCGGTCAAAACGCTGAAAGAGCATCGGAGTTTGTTGGAAGCTGCTCGAGACAAAGGCGTTCTCGTCGCTGTGGAAGTGCACAAACGGTGGGACCCGATCTACGCCGACGCCCGCGACCGCATCGGCAAGCTGGGAGATTTCAGCTATTTCGTTTCCTACATGAGCCAGCCCAAGAAGCAGTTGGAAACCTTCCGCCATTGGGCGGGCAAATCGAGCGACATAAGCTATTATCTGAACTCGCACCACATAGATTTCCACAGCTGGGCGCTCCAGGGCCGCGCTCGACCTCTGAGCGTGTTGGCAACCGCTTCAACTGGTGTCGCGGAGGCCGAGCCTTTAAAACTGTTGACCGAGGACACTATTACATTGACGGTACAGTGGGAAAACGTCGCCAGCGGGAATCTCGGCACCGCCGTCTACACGGCGTCGTGGATTGCCCCCACCAGCGACGTGCATTCACAACAGCGCTTCTTCTATATGGGGCACGATGGCGAGATCAGTGTCGATCAGGCTCATCGCGGTTACACCGTCGCCACCGACGAGAGCGGTTACGCCTCCGCCAACCCACTCTTCATGAAATACACCCCTGATGCCAACGGCAGTTTTGTTGGACAGAGTGGTTACGGTTACCGCAGCTTCGCGGCTTTCGTGGACGCGGTAGAGGCGATTCACGCCGGGACACACACTGCGGACGACTTCGACGATCAGCTGGCGACCATCGGCACTACCCGGCTCATGACCGCCATTCTGGAAGCAGGCCGTCGTAGCCTGAACAGCGAGGGGACACGCCAGAGCATCGTCATGGATGACGAAGGGCAACCGCAATCGGTGGTAGAAAGCTGATACGGGGGTCTTATCGCAGAAGAAGCACTCAACAGCTATGCTGTCGTAGGCTCGCTCTCAGGTCCAGTCGAAGACAACCTTGCCGGTATTTCCTTGAATCGAAGAGCTCGAACGCCTCGGGGGCCTGTTCAATGGAAAAGCGATGGCTCATCATATCGTCGAGTGGCACCGCAGCAGATTTCAGGAACGCCGCCGCCTCAAAATAGGTCACCATGGCGTATACCGAGTTGGCACGGATCATCAGGTCTTTCCCCATGACCTCCCCTACATTCATACAAAGGTCAGTGTCTCCGACGCCTACGTACATCACTGTCGCACCGCGCCCGACGGTTGGGCAGTAGTATAGTGCTGATCACGCTCCCAGACAGTAGCCCAGTGCACATAGATGAAGGTACGCTCCGGTTTTCTCAGATTGGTGACCCTGAATACAGTGTCACAGGACAACAAGACACAAAGAGGACCAACGCTCCATTTGGCGTGAATTGCAGGAAGCTTGCAGCGACTATGAAGAAACCCTCGTGGAAATTTGGTGACTCGTTCCGGCGTATATCCGATCACCCCAGGTATTCACCCAAACGATCCGTTCATCAGTTCGACGTGACATTTCTTACGAAGATTTACCAGTTTCCGAGAGACCGCCAAGGTGGAACATTTTCCTCCTCCACCACCGAATGGAGCATTTTGGATGGTGGGATCATATCCCATATGGGATATGGCTGGGGCAGCCATTGCTGGACTGTGGTAGAGGGTGCAGAGGCATTGAGGGCCGTTTGCCTGTTCTTTGGAATCATACAACCGAGGACCATTAAGGGCGAGCCTAGCCGTCGGCCTCTGGCAGCTCTTTTGGAGGAGTTGAGCGAAGTTCCGTTGCAGTCGGCATAGGGAAAGGAATTGCTCATCGTCTCTGCCATATAATGGCCAACAAAGTCGACATGAAGTTCCAACCTGCTACTTACTGGTCCGATTCTCTGTCGATGGATGAATTTCTGTCTCACATCCTGGGCAAAGCACGGCAAGACGAAGCCAGAAGAGGCATGGAGGAACAAGGCCTTGCCGGTCTGACTCAATTCTTGGTAAAACAGCGGTTGACTTCCGAGGAACGTGAGGCCTGGGGTGGAATCCATGGTACCCATCATGCCGAGGGGGTCGATGCTGCCCTCGGTGCGCTCGGCGGGGTCGTAGAGGGAGAGGAAAGGGGGATGAATGCCCGACATGTGTGGCACTCTCATTTCATGAGCAGCACTACTACCATAGCCACTATTCCTAGCACAGCAAAAGCCGACAGCAGCCGTCCCGTGCGCGCAGTCTTCGCCACAGCCTCTACGTTCTCTTTCAGTCGGTCTTCTGCCTGTGAAACAGCCGTCTGGACAGTTGGTTCAATCCCACTACCCCGCCAAGCGCTGGGTGGCCTTGAAGAAGGGATCGGCGACAGCCTCGGCGCCATAGTAAGTGAAGTCGCTGGTTAGTCGGTGAACGGATATGAGACGCGCGCCACTCTCCATAGCTTTCAACATCGTGTTTTCGATGTCCCGCGGATCTTCCATGGATCCGCTACCGACCACGCGTCCCATGTGCACCCCGCGGCGAGCGGCGGCTTGAAACAGGGCGCTAACGGCGTCTTCGACCTCGGGAATGTCACCCTCGCGCAGAATCGCATCGAAGGGCCCCACGAATCCGCAAGCTTTGTTGGGGCCCTGCGCCTCCATGAGATCGAGAACCCTATCCCGCAGCTTTGCGTCCATGATCAACTCGGCCGTTTCGAATTGGATCCAGCCTTGCGTTTCGACCTCGGTTCCGCGCAGCTCGTTTGGTGTGAACATCATCGTGCGATCACCTGTGCGCACCGGGTAACCGCCCCGATCGTCGGCGGTTGCTTTTCCCGGGATCGGGAAGTTAACCGCTCGGAAGTAACGCTCCGCATCCTCGTAGGTCGTAGAGTAGGGCCGCATACTGGCACGGGCGCCAAGCTGGAAGACATCGCCGTGTTGACTCAGAGCTTCCCGATGCAGTCGCTGAATTGGTAACAGCCCGTAACGCGCTTCCGTTGAGTTCTGCTCGCGGCCGTACCACCCTTCCCACTGACTGTGCTCGGCATCGTTGACAATGAACGAAAATCCCGCCTTCGCCCAGGCGTGGGCGTCGGTTTCCCGAAACCGGTGCCAAGGGATGTCATTGAAGATGCCCAACAACGGTGGGGTCTCTTCGTACGATTCCGCTTTGTCCAGGATCTCTTTTAGTGGATTTCTGGCTGGGTTGAGAGCGTGGGCATACGCCCTGCGCGCAAATTCTTCAGCTGGCAGCGGCCTGCCACCACCTATGGCTTCTATTGCGTTCAAAATGTTCGCCTTTCGTTCGACTCGTTTAGAAGCATTCTATATCTAAACGCATATAGCTGGTTCCCTACGATCGCGTCAAGCACCCGCATCATACTCCTCTAGATATTTCGCATTTGCTCAACCGATGCGGAGCCAGCGTCACTGCGCGGTGTAACCCCCATCCACTGCCCAAGCCGCTCCGCACACGAAAGAAGCTTCGTCAGAAGCCAGAAAGGCAATCACATTGGCAATCTCTTCCGGCTCCCCCATGCGGCCCACGGGATGCAGGGAACGGATAGTCTGGTGCATCTCAGGGACGGAGGTGACGTTGTCCGTCAGAGGGGTGTAGACGAATCCCGGGCAAACGGCATTGACGCGAATTCCTTCGGCAGCCAGGCGCACTCCCATATCGCGCGTCAGTTGCACCACCGCGCCCTTGCTGGAAACGTAGGGGTTAAAACCGTCGGAGATCGGTAAGGTAGCGGGATAGCCGACCAAGCCCATTATTGAAGCCAGATTCACGATAGCCCCACCCCCTACCTTCCGCATCGCTGCAACCGCAGCGTGGGACATGAGCATGGTACCTCTCAGATTGACTGCCACTACCGTATCCCAGCGTGTTACCAGATCCGCTTCGGGGTCGACGGTGCGCGGCGTAATTCCGGCTGAATTCACCAAAATGTCGAGGCGGCCAAATCGGTCGACGGCTTGTCGCACCATTTCCGTGGCATCGGCACTGTTTGAAACATCGCCCTTGCAAGTGGCCAGCTTCGAATCCTCGACGTCCGCCTCGCACGAAAAATCAACCAGATCCTGCGTTTGGATATCACAAGCCAATACACTGGCGCCTTCGTCCAAAAAACGACACACGGTTGACCGACCTATGCCGGAGGCCGTACCGGTTATAAGTGTTACTTTGTTATGTAAGCGCATGACGAGTTCCTACATCAGATGTACAACAGGTTATACCGATCGTCCGCACACTCATCGTCGACCGTTGGCAGCCGCTTGGGTACCTGCTCTACTCTTCTTCCGTCAATGGTAATCTACCACCGCAATCGGTAGGCACTCCTCTGCAAATATGACGTGATTTTTGCCATCAAGCTCCCCCAAAGTCAACGAATTTGTAGGTAGATTACGGTCTGATCAGGCTTCTATCTGCTTCTTGCGATCCAACCTGTCAAAGCAATACTACCCAATATTCAAGTCAAAACCATCGTTTTCAGAGCGGATTTACAGAGAAAAAAAGGAACCTATTAAAAAATCAATAGGTTCCCAAGATGGTGGGCGATGCCGGGCTCGAACCAGCGACCCCCTGCTTGTAAGGCAGGTGCTCTGACCAACTGAGCTAATCGCCCTCGTCGAAAAAATAGGACGGTGCGCTCAAAACGCAACGACCAGTAGCCCACCTATGCGCCACCCCATTGGATGGTCTACCTAGAAATTGATGACGTAAACACCGATGTATCGAAAATCACGGAGAAAGACAGCAAGGTATGTGGTCCTACCCACCGACATATCCGTAGGCCGTTTTGCGGTCGTCTCCTATCCGCTGGACAACACGTTCCCTATTTTTAAAGGCAACGAACAAACCGTTATGGGGCAACACTCTGGATAAATTTCAGATGCCGAATAGAAGTTCGGCTTTCTCTGTTTTCTCTCGATGTCAAACACGTTTTCTACAGCACCATTTAGCGTCGAAGACGTAGCCACGACGGATATCTAGTTGCCGAACCTCACCGCACATTCTATATTCTTGCCTCGTCGTAAGACATGAAAATGAAGCTGCCACAATTAATTTTCTATCGTTATCGTTTCGAAATGCAGAATGGGGAATAACATCCAATTTGTTTGGCGACGATCTGTGTAAACCCCCGGTTTTCGGGGGTTTTTTTTGTTCTTAACGGAGCGTAGTATGGACATCATAGAGGAATTGCAATGGCGAGGATTGTTACACCAGACGTCGGATGGATTGCAGGAGCGGCTGAAGTCTGGTCCTCTAACACTCTACAGCGGTTTCGATCCTACTGCTGATAGTCTGCACATCGGCAACCTGTTGCCGATGCTGACCCTGCGTCGGTTTCAACTTGCAGGGCACTCACCCATCGCGCTGGTCGGTGGCGGCACAGGACTCATTGGCGACCCCAGCGGGCGCTCGGCAGAACGCAGACTGAACACCGAGAAAACCGTATCGGAGTGGACGGAGCAGATCCGCCGCCAATTAGAGCCAATCCTGGATTTCGAAGCGACCTCGAACCCAGCAAAGATCGTCAACAACTACGACTGGCTAGGTAACATCAAAGCGATCGACTTCTTTCGCGACGTCGGCAAACATTTTCCGATACCCTACATGCTGGCGAAAGACTCCGTGGCTTCGCGATTGGAAGCCGGAATCTCCTATACCGAGTTCAGCTACATGACGCTGCAGGCATATGACTTTCTGCGACTCTACCAGGATCACGGATGCGAGCTCCAGATCGGCGGGTCGGATCAATGGGGCAACATTACTGCCGGTTCCGACCTGATCCGTCGCGCTGCCTCGAGGAAAGCATTCGGACTCACCAATCCGTTGGTAACCAAGGCGGATGGCAGCAAGTTCGGAAAAACTGAACGTGGATCAGTATGGTTGGACGGCAAAAAGACGTCGTCGTACCAATTCTACCAGTTCTGGGTCAACAGCGATGATGTCAGCGCTTTAAATTACCTGCGCTACTTCACCTTTATAGGACGCAAGGAGCTAAGCGATATCAAGCAGGTAACCAGTTCACAGCCGGAGAAACGAGAAGCCCAGCGACAACTTGCCTTCGAGGTGACCAAGACCGTGCACGGTGAAGACGCCGCGCGAACCTCGGAGAAGATCTCCCAAGCCTTGTTCTACGGCAACTTGCAGGAGCTGGCGCAATCAGAGATCGAGGAGGGATTCAACGACGTGCCTTCCTTCGTCATGGAGGAGTCAGAAACGAACCTGGTGGACCTCTTAGTCAACGCCAAGGTGAGCTCCTCGAAGCGGCAAGCCCGCGAGGATCTCAACAACGGGGCGATCTACATCAACGGTGAGCGCTGCACCGACCTCGAGCACACGATGCGTAAGAGCGACGGTCTACACGGAAAATTCATAGTGATTCGCCGCGGCAAGAACAAATACACCCTAGTTCGGTAAGCTATTCCCACTCCACCGTACCCGGCGGCTTGTGGGTCACGTCGTAGAACACCGCTTCGATCCCATCGAGCCCCAGCAAGCGGTGGGTCACGT
>CAYNZV010000018.1:0-16118 GCA_964401715.1 uncultured Gemmatimonadaceae bacterium
CCGAAGAAGAAGAAAGCTGCCGCCAAGAAAAAGGCAGCTCCGAAGAAGAAGAAAGCTGCCGCCAAGAAAAAGGCAGCTCCGAAGAAGAAGAAAGCTGCCGCCAAGAAAAAGAAAGCAGCTCCAAAGCGCAAAACGGCTAAGAGGAAGACCACGAGAAGACGATAGCATCCTCTTATTGGGTTACCGTAAACGGCGTCGGTCTACCGGATCGATGCCGTTTTTTTTATGGCAATGTCAGAGTGAGTGCTTTTTCTCGCAAAGCAGCGTACCGTTTGGGAACATATTGGGGAAGCTGTGATTCACGTAGGTCGTATCCAAACGCCCGTTTACTCAGAACAATGATCGGCGGTGCTTGAATACGTTTGAAATAGTTCGCCTGCAGCAACTCAGCAACCTCCTCCAAGTCGTCTATCCATGCTTCGACATTTTCGAAATAACTGCGGAACTGATCGATATCGCTCCACTCGAGTCTCTCAAATAGCTGACCTTGGACGAACCATTCGACTAAGTCCAAGACGTGCTTGCGATATTCGATCATTTGTCGAAGCACCGCGTCATGGTAGCCATATTTTATTGGATCGCCTTTCCCTGTAGTCACGTCTTGTTGCTCCGAAAGTTCTGCACTGGGACCAATGGTGCCGTCCAGGAGATTGCTAGGTATCAAATCTTTGGAAAAGACCTCCTGGTTTAAGAACCTTGCCAGCTCGTACACTTGAGTCTTGTAGAGATCTGCGATAGGCGCGATGGCGCCGTTGACGTCTCCGTAAAGCGTAGCGTATCCAAGGGCGGTCTCAGTCTTGTTGCCGTTGTTGGTGTAAACGAAACCAAACTTGGCTGCTAGGCCGGATAAGACATCTGCTCCCCGTATCCGGGCCTGCAAATTCTCGTCGACCAAACGTGTGTATTCACCGGTACAGTTTGGGAATTCTCCTTTGCGAATAGATGCTGCCAATCCTTCATACAGCTCGTGAATCGGAAACGACAGATACTCCACGTTCAAGTCAGCGCAAAGAAGGCGAGCATTTTCTTGCGTCACAGATGCGTTGAATTTACTGGGCATGTTTACAGCGTGAACTCGCTCTGGTCCGTATGCCTGTACTAACAGAGCTGCTACCGTGCTCGAATCCACTCCGCCGCTTACGGCTACAAGATATTGTCCGCCACCACGAATCTGATCTAGGTGATGGAGACCGGTAAGGATTCCGCAATAGATCTCCTCTATTTCGCTTTGGCTCACCGGCGATGGTGCTTTGGCGACCGGGATGAGTTCCTCCCTCCAAGGCGATGCTCGACAAACCACGGTGCCATCCCCTTCATACACCGTCGTGTCTCCGTCGAAGACGAGGACATTCTTTCCGTTGTTCTGAGCGCCTACCTGGTTGACGTAGAAGAAGGGTATGGGCGATCGACTCAGTACTTCCGATACCACTCGGTTTCGTTTGTCGTTCTTTTTCCATGTCCACGGCGAGGAAGAAAGATTAAATAACGCCTGGGCTCCCTTATCGTAATAGATCTTAAGGGTATCCAGCACCTCTCCGTCTGCGTTGTAGTCTTGGCACCATATATCTTCACATAGCTGCACTCCAAATCTGAACATCTGACCGTTGGCGCGCGGTATTTCGAACGGAACCATCCACGCATCTACATTCTTTGAGTTTTCGTTTGCCAGCTTGCGCACCGAGTAAAAATGGCGATCGTCGTCGAAAAAACGGTAGTTGGGGTGGAGTGTCTTTGGTTGGACGCCGATCGGCAACCCCGGAGTAAGGTGTGGTCGGTCAACGAACCGTCGATTATGGCAGACGTATACCGCATTGTATTTGCGCATGCGCCCGTCTTCGCCGATTGTGCTTTTATCTACCGCCACATTCCCGAATAATACCGTCAGCCCATCGCTAGCCGCACAAATCTCGTCGCTGTAGGTAGCGAAGTCCTCTACTAAGGCGTCGACTTCCCAAAGATCCCCAAGGATGTATCCAGAGACACATAGCTCGGAAAAGACGACCACTTCCGCCTCGTTGTCTCGGGCCCGCCCTATATATCTGATCATCTTCGCGACGTTACGATCTGGTAGTCCGGCTACGACCTCCATCTGCACCAAAACGATTTTTGGTAGATCCTCAATCCCCATTTCTTCGAGAGTCCTAAGTTATTCCGTTCCGACGGCAATGATGTCCTTGGATGTCCATCTCCAAACACAAGAGAATATAGGTAATTGGCCGTCAAATCGGGGAAAGTGCCAGTGGAGTCGAATGCGACCTGGTATTATGTTAAACGCCTTAGAGCGAGGTCGCCCCCCGACACATCAACAGACGAGGAAAGATTCATGATACCGCATATTGTTGCGCTTTGCCTTGCTAGTTTATTGCTCAAACCCGGGTCGGCTTTCGGCGAGTTGAAACTGGCATACATCGACTCGGAGATGATCAAAAAGAGCCTGCCCGAGTTCAAAAATGCACAACGAGAAATGGATAGTTTGCGAGAGCAATACGAGCGGGAGATGGGTGATAAGCAGAGCAAGCTCATCAAGATGCAGGAAGACTTCCGGAAACAGGAACTACTTATGAGCGAAGCCAGAAAAACTGAGCTACAGGCAGAATTCGAACAGCAGATGATGCAGTTGGAAGAATTCCGAGTACGGAAGTTTGGCCCAGAAGGCGAGCTGGTACAAAAGAACTTCGAACTGTCGGCTCCCATTTTCGAGTGGGTGAACGAAGTACTGCAAGAGGTCGGCAAAGAGGGTTCCTACGATTTCATCTTCGATGTAGGTGGAAACAGTGGTATTGTCTACGCTGCAGAGGGGAATTACGATCTTACCGAGATTGTGCTAGAGCGCTTGGATGCAGCACGTGAAAAAGAACGGGCGGAAGCCGAAAAGGAATCCGAAGAGCTGGAATGAAGTGCAGCGGAAAGGGCACGGAGAAACTAGCGGCGACCGGTCAATCATTTGGCCGTTGACTCTAGCCGAACGCTTTTGCGGGCCTCTTCTCTAAGGCGGTGGTTTTGCTCGCAAAGTTGGAGACTTCCAACACCCTCAGCTGGATTTAGGAAGAGAGTATCGAAATGATCGAAGACAAAATGCACTCCTATTTCGAGGATTGGCGTCGGCGAGAGGAGCTTGCCGAATCGATGATTCCACTGGTCGGTGGATTGTACCGAGACCATGGCGTTGTCACCACGATCTATGGCCGTTCGTTGATCAATAAGTCGACGATCGGCATCCTCAAGGCCCATCGTTTCACCCGCAAGATCCTATCCCAAGAGCTTTCGATTGCATCAACAAAATCTGTCCTTGAAGCAATCTTCAGAGCCGATCTGACACCGGCTCGTATCGACCTTGGCAAGTTAACAGCCAAATTCGAACTTAACAGTAACGGCGTCGACGTGGATGCCTTCATCAATCGTGAGCTCGCAGCGATGAAGACCCTCGCGCAGTCGGCCGGGGAGCGACCACAGGATGTAGTGCTATACGGTTTCGGCCGCATCGGTCGTATGATCGCTAGGGTCCTGATTGAGCGCAGCGGCGGCGGTGACAAGTGGCGGTTGCGAGCCATCGTGGTGCAATCACGGAAGGACGACAGCTTATTGAAAAGAGCGAGTCTGTTGCGACGGGATTCAGTTCATGGTCAGTTCTACGGTACGATCACTGTGGACACGGCGGAAAATGCCATCATCGCCAATGGCAATATGATTCGCGTGATTTATGCGGATGGACCGGAGAATGTCGATTACACTAGATACGACATTTCCGAAGCCATAATCATCGATAATACCGGCGGCTGGCGCGACCGCAAGGGGTTGAGCCGTCACCTGCTTGGTAATGGCGTGGCCAAGGTGATTCTCACTGCTCCCGGAAAGGGCGATATTCCGAATATTGTCTACGGTGTCAACAATGGCAGCATCCGGGAAGACGAGAATCTCTTCTCGGCGGGCAGCTGCACTACCAACGCAATAGTTCCGGTTCTGAAAGCTTTAAATGATCGTTTTGGTGTTGAAAGCGGCCATATAGAGACCTGCCACTCCTATACCAACGACCAGAACTTGACCGATAATTTCCACCGGTACAGCCGCCGCGGAAGGGCGGCGCCGCTGAACATGGTCATCACCGAAACGGGTGCAGCGGAAGCGGTGGGCAAGGTGTTGCCAGACTTGGACGGCAGGTTGACGGCGAACGCCATCAGGGTCCCCACTCCGAACGTATCGCTGGCGATTCTGAGTCTCAATCTGAGCAGTGAGGTAACCGTCGACCAAGTGAATAGCTATCTGCGCGATATCTCGCTCGAGTCGCCATTACAAGGCCAGATCGACTACGTGAGCTCTCCTGAGGTGGTCTCCAGCGATTTCATCGGTAACATGAAAGCCGGCGTGGTCGACTCGCTGGCCACCATCGTTCAAGGGCGACGCTGCAACATCTATGTCTGGTATGACAACGAGTTCGGTTACAGCGTCCAAGTAGTGCGTATACTCCAGCACATCTCGAACTTGGAGCTGCCCTCCTTTCCCCGCGTGTAGCGAAAACCTCATCCGCACACGAGCTTGTTCAGAGCTCCATTGGTTGCAAATGGCAGGATTTAGGTCGATTTAAGCCGGGAGGCTCGCAGTCCATTCAACCAGCGAATGTGAACGGCTCGATGCCCCGAGCTCCGGGAATGGCAACAAAGAGGCCGCCAGCGTGGGGCTCTCTTTCCAACTCCTTCTCACTCATGCCTGAGCTTGCGCTGGTGATGTAAAGCTCTTCGAAGTGGTCACCGGCGAACGCACACGCCGTAACGTTCGACACCGGCAGGTCGATCTGTTGTAGCACCGTTCCCTCGTCGGGATTCCACCGACACACCTTGGAACCGCCATAGTGTGCAATCCAGAGCTTTCCTTCGGTGTCAATCACCATACCGTCGGGCATACCGGTTTCTTTGGGAATTTCGAACAGGACTCGTTCGTTTTTTACATGCCCAGTATCGACGTCGTAGTCGTACGCTCGCACGTCGTAACGAGGAGAATCGATGTAATACATGGTGGCGTGATCCAGGCTCCAGCATATGCCGTTGGAAATCGTGATATCGGCAAACACCTGATGTACTGCCAAATCGGTGTCCATGCAGTACAACCCTCCCGTTCTGGGCGTCGGATTGATGGTCATGGTGCCTGCCCAAAACCTCCCGGCGGGATCACATTTGCCCTCATTGAAGCGGTTGTCCGGTTTTTCTGCTTCCGGGTCGATTATGAAATCCAGCGTCTTAGACGGCATATCGTAAGCGGCGAAACCATGGTGCATGGCTAACATCAATCCGCCCGAAGCCCGAGGAACCACGGTTCCCACCGATTGTCCCACGTCGTACGCCTCGTCATCACCCGAGGTCGGATCGTAGACGTGCAGCTTGTTGCCCATGATGTCGACCCAGTACAGCACCTTATTCTTCTGATCCCAAATAGGGCCTTCGCCCACGGTGGCATGGGCATCCACTACCAGCTTTGCGTCGCTCATTTTTATGCTCCTGTGGAATTATTGCTGAAGTCTCTTACTGGACCGTACGACCGTAGGCCGGGAACCCCACGTACGCCCGTATTGAAAAATCTAGACGGTCGAATTCAGCATTCTCAAGAAGTGGATCGTCAAACTCCAGGTGATCCTTGTAGACACCCATGATAATGTTGAGATCGTACCCGAAATAGGAGGCAGTGTTGACTATGTTCACGAAGCTGGTATATCGCTTCAAGCTGTTTCGTTTCTCGGCCTCATCCTTTAAACGATACGGGAACCGCCCAAACCCTTGCACACCTCCCTGCAGTCGGGTCCGACGCATGAGTGGCAGTTCGGCGCGCACGATCGGCACCACGCGATATTCTGAGTTAATGGATCGATCAAAGGTGCGGTCGGTTTCCCGCAAGAGCAGAAACTTGAACTGGGGAGTAATCGTCAATCTCCGCCAGTAATGCGTGTATTCGACACTGCTCACCACGGTCCACAGATTAAGCAGGCGCTTGGGTTCGGCGAAGCCGGATGCAAAATTGTCGCCGCGCTGCCAGTTCAGGCGCAATCGCAACTGCTCGGTCAGCTTCACGGATTCCCACAGCTTAATTTCGGCCTCTATATACGACTCGTTGACGTAACTGTTCTTGTATCTAAGCGGATCTTGACGCGGTTCGCTGATATTGGTGCGCCTGCTGAAACCCGAAAGCCTGCTACGTTGAGGTGGATCGACGATTGATAGGTATAGATCTGGAACGTCGTCCCGTACTATCCGCGCGTTGTTTTCGAAAAAAAGATGCCGGAGGACTCCGAATCCGTCCCGCCGGTAGCCGAGAATGGTATAGGTGGATCGGTTGCTTCGATGCCCGGCGATCTGGCGAGCGGAAAAACGACCTGCTGCCAGCGTCCAGTGTTTGGTGAGTTCCAATTGACCAAAAAAATGGTACCCTCGATGGTCGTAGTCATACGGGTAATCTTCCTTCCAGTCGTCTTCTCTAAGGTCCGGCTCGTCATTGTGGTTCCGATCGAGACCGTAAGTGAACTCATTCGGCACGACGTCAAACATGAGAAAGGGCTCTTCAAAATCGGGTATACCGTCAAAGTCTCGATCTATATCTGGAATACCGTTCTGGTCCTGATCCTGGTTCGGAAACACCCCGTCCAGATCGTAACCGACCAGTAAGATGTCGGGCCAGATATCAGCTTCCTCGTTGTCCTCTACCAATAGCCATTTCCACAGGCGGTGCTGTGGCGAGTAGGTACTGATGACCGGATCCATGTATTGCCGCATCTCGGTAACATAATCTGGGTTAATGGCGAAATATTCACCACCCACCAATCCGCCCTCAAACCAGTGAATGCCATTGACAAAATAGGCACCGCCACGTTCGGCGAAGCGGGGAGCCTTATCAAACGCCGGCTTCCGATTTGCGTGGGTGGGGTACCGAAAATGACGGGCACTGCGTGCGTATTCGGCATTGATCTCGAGTCCCGGGAGACGAAAACTCGCGTCCGCGCCGTAGGAGAAATGCGCCGTCTGCTCACCGATACGGAAACGCACCGTCCCAACGTTAGTGCCATCACGAACGTTGCCGCGAGCCCGCAATACGTCGCGGAAAAAAGTCGCCCAATAACGACTAAAATAATCCCGGGATTTCGGTGAAACCTCGGAGATGGTGGTTGCGGCGATGTGGTAATCGTTCGCCACCAGCGCCTCCACCGATGCTGTCTTGATCGACGGTTCGTTTCTCACCTCGTAAAGGTATACCAGCCTGGAATCGCCGTCGGCGTTCAGAACTTGGCCTGCCGACTCGATGGTGAAATTGCTCAGCAAACCCTTGAGGTTGGTAAAACCGCTGACATCCATACCCCTTTCGTGATCGATGCGATAGAGGTAGTCAGCGAAGAGCGGCATCTCATCATCTCCGTAAAACTGGCCGGTGACCTGTGCGTAATTCGTTGGCCTGAAGCTGTTATCAGTACGAAGTGTTCGGCCCACCTGCGTGTTTACGTCCGCCCTGTGTCTAATGATGATCGGTTCGATGTCGGGACGAGGTTCCCCGTCTAAGTAGAGGGTGACTTTCTGAATCGTGGCGCCACCGCGGCCGTCCTCCGGCGAATCGTCTTTGAACTGTACCACGATCCAGTCGACAAGGGGTTGGAAGGAGCGCAACCGACCGTGTATGCTGTTCCCGGGACGGGTGCTCTGGAACTGGTGTAGGTTGATCCAGTTCAATCCTAACTGCACAATGCCAAGTTGGAATTGCACCCGGTTTGCCAGAAAGAAGGTGGAATTTTCGACTTTTATTCCATGTACGTGTTCGCCACGAGCGGCGTGCGCCGTTGCCTGCACAAGCGGCGATGCGAAATCGAGTCGGAAACCTCGGGAATATGTGCGCGAAAGGATCAGCGGTGTGAAACGCAGTGCACCGGTCAAACCGATTATGCCGCTGTAACCCCAGTTGCCCGAGTAGTCACTACCGGTCATCTGGCAGGTGGTGCAGGGCCAATCGATGACACTACCACATTGCTCACCTCGCTGGCCATCACAGGTCTGGCCCGGCATGCGGATCTCTCTCCAGTCGTACCAAGGGTAACCTACGATCTGCTCGTGTCCCAGAGAGCCGTACAAGACGCGCGGTGCATCTTCGTATGGATAAGTGTGGTTGGGGTAGTTTTTGTACAGGTCGAAAGCAAAGTTGCGGTACGGCGGCAGCTCTCGCTTTAGCAAAAACCGTGGTTCTGAAGTTTCTGCCAGCTTCAAGGTGGGGCCGCTAGCCTCCGCGGGTCCACATAACACCAAGAAAATCCCCAAACAGATGAGTCGTGACATTAACTGCCCATAGGGTAGCGGTGTTATTCTGGGCGCCGTCCCAACATTTCGTGACCTGCAAACAGATCGTAAGCCACTGCCCCTTGACTCTGCACCGGCGGCGCAACACCTAGGAGATTACAAAAAGTGGGCACTACATCAGTGGCGTGAATGTAGCCAAGCAGGTCTGTGGGTCTTTCGTATCCTTTCTTGAGACCTGGCCCGGCGAGCATCAATGTTCCGAAACTTGAAGAAATTTCGCTCTGCGTCGGAATGAACCCGCCATGATGTGCGCCAAACAGATTAGGCGCTCCGGCTGCGCCACCACCGACGATTCCCTTCCATTGGCCGTAATATCCGCTAACGTAACCATGCTCCCAAGCAAAGACCACATCGCCGCACTGGTCGCCCCATTGTCCCAAGATGTACGCGTCGCGTCGCGGCAGGGCCATGGCGATGGGTGTGCGACCGACGTCCTCGTCGACCCACGTGCGCAGTGCCAACAGCAGGTCCCGCTCGATGTGGTGGAAGTCGTCGCTTCCAGGTTCGGCGTTGATGTAGATGTCAAATCCTTTGTCGTCCCTCAAGTACGCCCGCGTCTTTCCCCAGTCGATGTCCTCTTCCAGTACCCGATCCTCCTCTATCAACGATCCACTGTTTTCATTGATGACCGTGAAGCCTTGATCACAAAGGAACTGACGAATATTCGCGACCCGCACATCCGGTGAACAGCCATGGTCTGCCAGCACGCCGATGAAGACCTCTTTGTTGGCGTTTTCCCAGATGCGGCCGAGGATCCGATCGCCCACCTGATAAGCACGGCGGAAATAGTCTACGTACTGCTCGGCGACGGCAGCGTCGTAGGCCGGACAGACCGGATCCACGTCCGCCAAATGGATGTGATTCAGATAGTCATAGAGATGCCAGTGGCAGATGAAGAACGAGCACCCCTTCTCGTGCAGCATGTAGTTGGCCACGTTGGCGAACCAGATTCCCTGGTATTCGCACTCTTCCAAGGCGGTATCGAAATCGGCCATGTCGTCCGTATACGGTTGCATGGAGGCATGCTCTTGATACGGACCGAAGCGTTCGATGAGATCCGCGGCCAAGTTATCCGGGCGGGTGAACCCATCGGCATAAGTGACCTGCGAGCGATATAGCTTCAGGTGTGATCCATCGGGCGCGAGTTCCATCAACTTGAAGCGCACCGAGGCTCGTTGCTGGTGCCCGTCGATGGCAAAATCCACGATTGCCCACTCGCTCCAGTTGCCGACTCCAGCTACTGAGAAGCTGGTGCTGACGTCCTCCTTGCGACACACCTGCACCTTGTCATACCCTTCACCTCGGCTGTCTACCGCCAAGAGGAAAAAAGTAGTTATGTCGTCACCTAGGCGCGCTTTGATCTCGATCCTGCCGGACAACGGTGGCGAATGGCTTCCGGGTAAATTGGTCCAGCCCTCGGCGGGGCGCAGTGCGGGTATAGATTGAACGGCATATTGAGTCCTGCGTACCGCGGTGCCGTCGTGGTCCATCTCAATGGCGGTCTGGGCTACTTGGGCCGTAGTGTACGACTGGCAGGCGGCGATTTCGAAATCGGTGCTGGCATACCCGGGGTGACCGTAACCATCAATCACAAACCCGGCGGCAACTCCAGATGGTTCCGCGGCCGGATAATGCACCGCCACACTCGCCATTCCGGCACGCTCCAACGCATTCCAAATGCGTTCCGCGCTCAAGGCGCGCCCGTCGAAACTGCTGACGCGATCGCCGGATGACACCTGCACTCTCCACCGAGTTGCTCCGTGAGTACCGGTGTGGGCCCCAGTGGAGAGTGTCGCCCAATTGGTTGGAGTCCATACGGGAAAGGAGGGAAACGTCTGATTGACCGTGCCCTCATTAAGCATGCGCTCGAAATTGGGCAGACAACCTTCAGTGGCGAATTTTTTGACCATCGGAGTGATGAGGCCGTCCATTCCGTATGCGCAAATCTTCATCGATGATTCTTCCTTGTACTTAGTGTTTGGCAGCTAATCAAGCAGGGTGCGGAGGTCTGGTGCTAGCCCAACTTGTAACGAGTCTGGCAAGTTGTCCCGGTATCCGGTGCTACGGATCAATTGCTTCAACCGTGCCGCGGATGGGTGATAGAAAGAAGTGAAAAAAACGTAGCGCGGCTCCGTTGTCCGATTGGGTGATGCCGTGTGGTAACATAGAGAATTGAAAAGGATGAGATCTCCATCGTCACCGCAGATCTCCACGCCTTCGGCATCGTCGCCAACGTGCACCGCAGCCGTTTGGCTTTGGATCGGCTGCTTTCCAATCCTGCGATTGAGTTCGTCGCTGGCTTTCATGGAGCATCTGTGCGAATCGGGTACGATCATGAATGCCGCGCCGCCGGGAACTACCGGGCTGCAGTAGTGGGGCATCTGGTAGTAGACTTGTTTCGGATGGGCTTCAAATTCATCTCGATAGAAAGCGGCATCGATATGCCAGCCCAAGGGACCGTATGGTGGGAACGAGGGGCCCGTGCGCACCAGTACTTGCTCGCGCATGCGCAGTTCACTGGAGCCGATGATGGTAGCAGCCAGCGCAAGGGTGGTCCTGTTGCCCGCCAGACGTGCCATGCTCTCTCCAGGGATGGGATGTCGTAAATCTCGGCGAGCAGTGCGTGCGTCGGTTCGCACAATTGGGCCGGCAATCTCGTCTACATGTCGGCGAATCTCGGCAGTGGTTCGGAGGTCCAAATATCGAGGAAACACGGTGTAGCCGTGTCTGTCTAGCTCCTCCAGCCGGGTTTCGAGATTGTTTAGTTCCAAAGGCATTTCCGAGCTACCGTGGAGACGGCATCGCCGACAGCTTTGCCAAGAGTATGTGGACATTATGTTCTAAATGAAAGTGTTTCCAAGTTGTCGATTTTCGGTGAACAGTGACAAGGATTGGCCATCAAAGCCATCCAATCAGCGCCCTAACCAAGTTATTGAGACCTTTGCGGTTTGATAGAGCCGAAACTATTCAGCAGATTCGAGAGGATCATACTACAGGAAATGATGCGGAAACGGCAATATATGAGGAGTTCAGGAAATGTTGCAAAAGATTCTCGGGATCGTGCTTTTAGTGGTGGTGATACTCATCGCTCTGAGCATTTTCAGTTTCATATTTTCGATAATCTGGAAAGTTGGTGTGGTCGCCCTGGTGATAGCCTGCGGTTATTTCGGCTGGAAACTAATCAGAAAATGACATCTTGATTTTGGAAAGCGACGCGATGAGGATAGTGATATGAACAGGGGAAATAACAGGAAGCTCGCGCGTGGAGTCGCGGTAGTTGGCGCCGGCATGTCTGCTTTCGGGATGTTCAAAGACAAAAACTCCAAAGATCTTTTTGTTGACGCCTACAGGGAAATGCTCGCCTCTGTGGACAAAGGTGTGGATCCCAGTGAGATCGATGCCCTATACATAGGCAACTTTACCAACGACTTTTTCGTGCGTCAGGCGCACTGGGGTCCGATCATTTCGGATTTGATCGGCCTGATCCCCAAACCGGTGACTAGAATCGAGGGCGCCTGTGCCTCCAGTTCACTAGCCCTGCGCGAAGGTGTGCTAAGCATTGCTTCAGGCATCTACGACGTGGTTCTTGTTGGCGGCCTCGAAGAGATGTCGAAGCTTTCCACAGAGCAAGTGGCTGAAGGCTTGGCGCTCGCCGGGACTCCATATGAGGGTGACGCAGGTTTCACCTTCCCCGGGATTTTTGGAGCGATCGCCACGGCGTATTTTGCTCAGTACGGAGCCAACCGCGAGCATCTCATGAACGTCACCATCAAGAGTCATAACAACGCCCGTTTGAATCCCAAAGCACAGTTCAACCAATCGGTGCGCGAGATGATGGAAGCAAAAGCGAAAAGGGCGAAAGAGAAGGGGCAGCCCGTTGCTTCTTGGAACGACGAGAAGGAGTTTCTTAGAGATCCTGCCGCCAATCCGATGATAGCTTGGCCCATACATCTGTTCGACTGCTGCCCGATTAGCGATGGCGCCAGCTGCATGCTGTTGGTGGCGGAAGATTTGGCCAGGAGTTACACCGATAACCCGATCTACGTCGCCGGTATCGGTCAGGGCAGCGGTCGCGGACTCCACGCGTGCGAGAGTCTAACCTCATTCGAAGCGACCCAGTATGCAGCTCATGAGGCGTATGAGATGGCGGGGATAACCGCCCTTGACATTCAGTTCGCGGAAGTACATGACTGTTTTTCCATGGCAGAGATTCTCCACATGGAGGATCTGGGGTTCTGCGGCCATGGAGAAGGATTTCAAGCGGTCGCAGATGGGTTTTCGAGACTCGACGGCCCGAAGCCGATTAACACCTCTGGTGGTCTTAAATGCAAGGGGCATCCGGTTGGCGCCACCGGAATCGCACAGCTCTTTGAGGTTTGGACGCAGCTCCTCGGACAAGCCGGAGACCGTCAGATCCCCAACGGTAATCTGCGTTTGGGGGCCGCCCACAACCTAGGCGGTACCGGCGGCACAAGCTCGGTCACGGTGCTGGAAAGGAGATAGGCTTTGGTATCTGAAAATCGTGCGTTCAGCGACATCTCGTTCCACCAGTATTTAGAAGAAGAGATGTTAATGGGTTCCAGGTGCTCCTTATGTGGCCAAATCTACGCTCCTCCCCGACCGATTTGCATCGAGTGTCATAGCTCCCGGATGGAATGGACGCCGCTCAGTGGAAACGGCAAGTTGGTCGCATTCACTTGTACAGCAGTAGCCCCTCCCGTCATGGCGGCGTTGGGTTACGGTCGCGATAATCCCTACTGTTCGGGAGTGGTGGAACTAGACGAAGGTGGTCGACTCGATGCCCGCATTGAAGGACTGGACGCAAAGAACCCGGAATCGATCGAAGTGGGTTTGCCCCTGAAAGTGAAATTTCTGCGCGAAGGGAACGCAAAAGGAGGCACCGTTACCTTGGCCTTCGAACCAACGTAATTCATGAGTACAAAGAAGCCGATTTTCCGACCGAACACGTGGGATCGGGTTTCTTACGGCACTTATACTACACCCAAGACGACATAAACCCTTTCCGCATGGTGCCGGTGGGACCACTGCAAATCCTCTGATCGTACGTTCGGTCGGATCATGCCCTGTCACATGGTACTTGTTCCAGCTGTCTGCTACCTAGCACTTCACGTTGTTGGCTGGCACATACCTTCATGGCTCTGGGGTGTAGACCAGTTCCATTATTTCCCCACGCAATATCTCGCCATATCAGTGGTTGGTATGATCGCGTTGTTCTCGGCCACTCTTATCGATCTCCAAAAGTGTGACTCCACTCTCGAAGGCCTTAGCCGTTTTTTCAACCGGCCAGCGTTTCATTCAATCGTGCCCCGCCTGTTGTTGCTGGCGGGGTTTTTCGCGTTGGCGTATGCGTTCCAAGTCAGGGCACATTACCTCGGCGACAGTAGCATGTGGTTCAACAACATGGAAATCATGCTGTTGGAGGATAACCCGGGTAGCATTGCGTGGGTTGTGGGAATACCACTAGAGGGGCTTCAGCACATTCCAATGCATCAATCGTTGGATTTTACGCTCCACTATCAGGCATACCGTTTCGGCAAGTGGCTGTTTGGCTGGACTCCCGCGGATGCGTACAGCTGGATCAGCCTTGCAGCTGGTTTCCCATACGCGTGGACGGTGTGGAGAATCTGTAAATTCGAATTTTCCGCCGGCTTGTTGCGCCATACGGCATTCGCATTGTTACTGACACTAGGCAATACCCAGCTATTTTTTGGTTATGGCGAAAGCTACACCCTTCTCACTCTTGTAAGCGTGCTGTACGTATACTACGGGCTTAGATGTGTTCGCGATAAGATATCTATTGTCGTTCCTTTCATCTGTTTCTCTGGGGCCGTTGCCCTGCACCTAATGGCCCTCACTTTGATCCCTTCGATCCTCTACTTGTTGTGGCGCACGCCATTTGGATCGAGATTGCGGCAATCTGGCGTCTACATACCATTGATCGCTGTCGGTGTGATCGTTGGTTTCCTGCTGTATTGGCACTTTTATCGTCCCTTGCACATGCCCATCTTCAGTGCTCCTGAAGATGGGATGTACGCCGTGTTCTCAGTACCGCATTTACTTAACCTATTCAACGAGGTTTTGTTGATATCTCCGTTCGGCTTGTTGTGGGGACTATCAAATATCCGTCCTGACGTCCAACCTAGTAATTCCCGGCGTTTTGTCGGGTTTGCTGCTTTGGGTGCAACTGTCCTCATCGCCGTACATCTGGTTCCGCTTGGCGGTCGAGACTGGGACATCATGGCATTCCCCGGATTCTTTTATACGCTGTGGGGATTGTTGACGCTCGCACGGCTGCCTCAACGAGAGCGGTATTTTTCGCAAGCACGGCTGGTTGTCGTTCCCCTGATGACTCTCCATACCGGTCTCTGGATCGTCATCAACAGCGATCAGCAGCGCGGATTGGAACGCCTGGGGAACCTTCTGCTTCACACACCGAATCAGTCGCAACATTACCGAGATTTCACTCTGGGGCACTATTACACAAACCTGCGGGAAGGTTTCGAAGAAGTGGGCGAGCGCTACCTTCGAAACGCTCTTGCGGCGGTACCAGTCGATGAAAAACGCAACATCGAACAGTACAGTAGGGTTTTGGCCATCGCTGTGATGAACGTTGGCTCCAAGCTACAGGAAGAGGGCGATCATGCCGCCGCTATTGAGCGTTTTCAAGAAGCCGCCGAATTACAGCCCAATCTCTTTCTGGCATACTACAAGACGGGGTTGTCGTACTTCGATTTGGAGAGGTTCGAGCTCTCCGCTGCGGAATTTCAGCAGGCACTTGGCGTCGATCCCGATCAGGCCGAGGCCTACTTTCAACTCGGCACGACCTACAATCGCTTGCGCGATTACTCGGAAGCTGTCGCTGCGTATCAGCGCGGGCTAAGTTTGGTGGAGTACTCGGGGGCTCGCTTCAACCTAGCAACTACCTATTTGATTCTCGGCGATACAGAAAACGCAATGGCGGAGTACGAGCGCTTGAAGACACTGGACCCAGACTTGGCAGCGCGCCTTCTCGAGCAGTTTTGAGTCACTGATCTTCCTCGCCTCAGGCTATTTTCTTTTCTAATCGCAGCACGCAATTGGCATGAAATCTCATCCCAACGTCCATTCTACATGCAGTTTTCTTCGGACTCGTGTCGACCTTGAGTGAACCGCCATAGTTGTACTGGTCATTTCGTTTTTTCTACAATGTGAGAAATACGACTACACACAAGACGACGCTTACATAATCTTTCAATATGCAAGGCATCTAATCGAGGGAATCCGGTTTGTCTTTAACGAAGGCTAAAGAGTAGAGGGGGGCACCAATTACCTGTGGACTTTGGTCATGGCGGTTCTTTATTTGGTTTCTTTCAAACATAGAATAGCTGGTGTCCGCGGATTCAACCATCGGCGCAACCAAATAATTCACCACTTCCCGAGTACCAGATAGACTTGGGTTTACGGGCAAGAGCGTCGCGCAACAATCAATATGTCTTTGTTGGAATTAAATCGCACGAAGGTGCTCTGTTACGAAAGTACAACGTCGATTACGCGATCTACCAGAATCCCGACTTCATTTTTTTATTACTGGCAAGAAGCCCGTGAAGGCAGAAAAGCCCTGTTTCTATCATATCGATTCCATAGCAATATTACGTGACGTATGTCTACGGTGAATAACCACGGTACGCCAGAAAGGCTGATCCAGTGGTCGGCAGAACCCGAGAGCGGCACCACGGCACTGAGTACATCGAACTGTATGTGGAAAACATGAACACGATGACTCGCATGGACCGTCAAAGC
>CAYNZV010000018.1:16218-55270 GCA_964401715.1 uncultured Gemmatimonadaceae bacterium
CAGCAATCCCAGTTTGCTTTGGGTTTCTCTTTTTTGTAGTAAGATGTCGACGAGACGATACAGACTTTCGAGAGAACCGTCGCAACCAAGGAGCCCAAGGGCACGGAAGCGATCTTTTGCTTGGGCTGTGGATTTCAAGAGAACGGCGACCTCGAGAGAGTTATGGAGTTATGGAACGCGGCCTTGATGCAAAAACCTGAATACCGTGGGACCCGCCAAGCGCTCGTTCAGCTACGGAGTGCGCAATCGTGAAACAATCCCTTAGAAAGATATCCAGAGCAGTTCGGTCCTTGTTGTGGGATCATCTTGAAAAAGAGCGCGACATGCGTTTGGCAGCCAATATCTGTACGGACTCGGTGCAGGCTGTCTGTCTCATGCTTGGACCGTACCGCAACCTGACTACTCTCACAGCCTCCGTTCTCTACCTCCATCCCTGTTGTCAGGTACTCAATCACGCCGGTCTCCGAATATTCGGAGACGATCGCATCGACTTTCTAGCCGATTTCAACGAGGATCGCTTTCAACAGTTTCTGCAGTACTCATTGCAAGCATGTGAGCGAGGCAGACGTGGTAGCTATGGAGGTTCGATAAGACATTCCCACGCTGTTGCGGAGCGTACGGAAATACGCGATGCTGTCGCGCGAGTGGCACCAAAGGAACAAGTGACGTGCCTACTATGGAAGGAGTCACTGCGTACCAGCAATCACATCCGTCAATGCCGCTCGGATCTTGCCGATATGTTGGCAAGGAACGGCGCCTTGCGATTTATGATGCCGGTCCGCAATCCGTTGGACTGCGCGGTCTCCAATATCCACAAGGGCCATGTTCGGCATTTCGAGGGATTGAACAAGAACACGAATGCGGAAACCACCCTGGCAGCAATTCTAGATGAATTTCAGTGGTTCAGAAACTTACAGAAGCAATTCCCAGAGCGTTTCTTTCACTTTTTTGCCTATGACGAGCCGGTTCGGATACTCAGAGGCGTAGCGACGTTTCTCCATATAGAGCCATCAAAATCTTGGCTGGAGTCAGGATCGCTTGCATTCCAAGTGACGTCCCAGTACGAACATGCCACCGAGTTGGTAAGCCGTTATCGCAAGATGGTGGAGGTAAAGTTCGATGGTGATCCTGAATTCGCCGATGGCCTGCTGGAGTTCGTGGACAACCCTTGAAGCTGCAAAACCACCGGCACCATTCGTGGTAATGGAGCTTCGATGTTCGGCATGCCCCGCTTCGATCGTTTTCAATTCTTGATCAACTGTCGCAGGTACGCGCCTTGTTCCGCGATCTTCGTTTCGTCGTCTCCGGGGCCGAATTCCTCCAACGACATGTACCCCTTGTAACCCACGTCGTGTAAATCCTGAATGATCTGTGGAATATCGGCTACACCCTCGCGGAGATCACAGAAGTTCCACTTCCAATTTATCTTGCCGGTATTGTCCCGCCCGGTTTTGACCGGCCTGGCGTTACCGATGTGGCAGTGAGCTAGGTAGGGGCCTAGCAGTTCAAGCCCCATCCGGCTATCCTCGATACCTACTTTGATCATATTGGGAACATCGAAAATCGCTCCGATGTACGCTGGATCAAGGTCCTTCAAAAGTTCCAAGGTGCGCGAGCACGAAACGGCCACAGTGCCGACGTGGATCTCGTAGATGATCTTGACGCCGAACGTGCGGGCCAACTCAACCAGGCGCGCAAAACCGGAGCGGGCTTCCAGAAACTGTGGCAAATATGGTTGGGTGCGATCGTGACGTTGTGCACCAACGCGAACGAGGGGTGGGTTGTCGGCATCGATTGCGAGCGCGCCTTGAAAGATCTTCTCCACGATTTCTGTCTCTTCCACGATAAAGTTGGGCGCAAGAGCAGCCACGGCAACACCACTGCTCCGGGCGGCTTCGCGGATCGTCGGAGCTTTCTCGACCAAGTTGTCGGGACTGATATCGGTGAGGTGACGACCCCAAGGAGACGGTTCCACAGCGGGATCATCGGGATTGTAGCGACAACGCAACTCGACGCCGTCGTATCCGTGTTCCGACAGCTTGGCGAAGGTGGTAGTCAGATCCCAGCTAGGTAGCATCACCGAGGTAACTGAGAGTTTCATGGAAGGTTCTCCTTTTCCTGATGCAGGATCTGCTGCGGTCCCAAGTTTACAAAGAGCTTGGCCGGTTTTTGATTTCGACGCCAATTGTGCCGTTTTCGAGCGCAACTGTGTCTGCTCAATGCAAAATGTAGTTGTCAAATTCGGGCGAGACTTGAGTGGTTGGCATCAGATGTTTGGGGATCTGGTCAAATGCACGCACTTTGGTGTTGTCATTGATGAAATTTAGAACCGCTTCGGAAATAACTTCATCACCGAATTGGGTGTAGTGACAGTGGTCGTGGAACAGGTTACGCTCGTTTTGGAGACGAACCTGGCGTAGGATGGGAAGTAGATCCAACAACGGGATGTCCAGCCTGCGGGCAATTGCCGCGATTTTCCGTTGAGGGAAATCCTCGAGGAATTCGGCGTGGACCTGCAGATGGACGGGGAAAACGACGATCAGCGGCAGAAAGCCGTAACGATCAGCTAGAGCACGGAAACGTTCGAAAAGCGGCGTCATGAACTGCCAGTGCAGATCGCTGAAGCTCCCTCCCCAATCTTGCAACTGCTGAATTACCTCACGGTAGAAAGCACCTTGGTCGCGGAGGGAATTTCCTTCATTAGGCGGAACTCGATGCGCGATCTCTGCTGCAAATACGTGCATTTCATCGCTTCTGAAACGCCTGATCTCCATGTGGACATGGAATAGATTGATGCTTTTGGATAGGAACCAAGCCAGATAACTGCGATCCAACAAGCCCGGCAGTTGGCCGACGTGAAACCCATACGACTCGCGAAGATCGTTGAGATAGAATCCGAGCACGACAACATCGGGTTGGGTGCTGATGCCGGTCTCTTCTAGGATGGCCAGTTCGTCACTCATGCTGAGGCCCCCTTTGGCCGCGTTTATCGTTTCCAGCGGATATGCGGTCTTCCAAGAGCGCACTTCTATCTGGCGCACCCAGGTCTCCGGCTCATGGGCGTAATCCTCAAATGTGATGGAGTCGCCCAAGAACAACACGCGGGTCAAGGTTTTTTGTTGCAGCTCGCGATTGCGGTATCCGAGGGAGTTGGTGTGGATCTCGATGTCGCGACCGGTCAATCGTTCGTTTAGAATCTTGACGTGGGCATTGGGGCGAAGCCTGGTCCCCGATGGAGTGATCAGGGTGAGGTTGTCCCAAGCTATCTCGACTTCCTCATCGCTATTGTTGGTATCGATACCGATGAGGCGCGGCGGTGCTACCAGCACGAAACGCAACAGACCCTCGGCAGCCGCCAGCGCAAATCCGAACGCCGTTACCGAAAGCACTAGATTTTTGACTACATTCACTCGTCTGGGAGAGGTGTTCACGATGCACAACTAACGCTCGCTTTCTTTGGGGTCAACAGGCAGCGAGTGATAAAGAAGCTGCAGTCGAAGGTGGGCAACGACGGATCCTCAAAGTCAGACCATTAACAAAGCGCCGCCCACGTGTTCCAAGTTTTCGCAGATGCCAACAAGATAATAACTTCGGGAACATCCTGGCTCACCGACATCGTCAAGCGCTTAAGCAGCTTTGCGCGTCTCAACGAAGCCGAATTCGAAACCCTCGATATGCAGGAGGATATTGAGGATATCCTCCTGCTGGTGCAGCACGAACTCAAAAACAAAACAGTAGTGGAGCGCCATTACGGTTTACTGCCCCCCTTCTCCTGTAAATCGCGGCAGTTGAATCAAGTCTTTCTCAACCTGATCATCAACACCGTCCAAGCTATAGAGGACCACGACACGTTCTCCATTAGCACATTTGCCGAAAAGAACATTGCCTGCGTTCGTATTAGGCACACCGGTGTAGGCATCCCACCGGAGTACCTGCAGAAGAATTTCGATCCCGGTTTCCCCACCTAAGGCGTTGGTGTCGACACTGGACTTGATCTGTCTATCTGCTATCAGATCCTCGCGACCTACCGCGAGGACATACGGGCGGAGAGCGAAGTCGGCAAGATTACCAGCTTCATGGCGATTTTGCCGATGCAACTGAAGTAGAGCGACTACCGGGCCTGAGCGTCGGCTAACTGAGGCTCAGGCGCACTATCAACCCCAAGCAGAGAGAGCGTTGTATGAGCCATGTTTTAGGTCTGCGGTATCGCGGCCTGTGTAGCGACGGTTTTGTCGAACAAAACAACAGAGAGTTGCGGAGCTTGCCTCTCGACCGTCTGGCGGAGCTTGGCGTGTCGGGACTGGAGCTCGTTTTGCCGCCGGATACGACGGCAGATCAGGTTCGCGAACTCCTCGAGCCTCAAGGTCTGTCGGTTGCAAGTGTAGAGACATCAATCTGCCTCGGCGACGATGAGCTCAATAGCACCGTGGCGGTGGCGGCCTCAAAAGCGGCGTTGGCCAAGAAGTTGGGAGCGACCTACCTGTTTGCCAGCGTAAAAGCCGGCGAATTATCCAAACGAGAAGCGTACGATCGACTGCGCCGGGTCGGAGATGCCGTTGGGCAACATGGCATCTTCTTGGCTATGGAAACCCATCCAGATCTTTGCCAGAACGCGGATCAGATGTTGGAAACAATGGCAGGCATCGATCACCCTTTCGTGGGTATCAACTTCGACACCGCCAATTTCTATTATTATAACAGGGAGATGGATATGCTGGCCGACTTGAGACGAGTTGCTCCTCAGGTGCGCGGCGTTCACTTCAAAGACACCTTTGGAGGCTTTAAAAACGGCAACTTTCCGGTTCTTGGTGAAGGTATCGTGGACTTCGCCGAGGTGGAATCGGTCCTCGAAGAGGCAGTTTACCAAGGACCGTACGTGATGGAACTGGAGGGCTCGGTGTTCGACTACGCTAAGCAGGACTTGCTGGACTCCCAGATTCGTTCATGCGTCGACCACGTACGCAGTGTGTGCGCCATCCAATGAGCAGACAGCGCCAAAGGCGAAGCTGGCCCCGATCCCTTCGTGAACAGCCAGATGGCCGTGCACAGCGCAGCTTCATCTAAATGCGCCACTCGTTGCCGGAGCCAGCGTGGTGGTGCACCCGAGGGTTTTCAGCGCCTTAGTAAACGCCTTCGGGTTTCCGTTGGTCTGATCGGCGAGGGACGCACCTTGTCGTCCCCCCGGCGTCGATACTCAGAGCTAAACCCATCAATTATACGTTTTGAGTGCGGTGATCGTTTGCAGTATACTGTGGCACCTGCATTTTGAACTTTTCGAACCGACAACAGAAGGTAGGTGCGCCACCCTTCTTGCGCTTATCACCGAGGGCACGGAGCCAGCACAGACAATGAACGATGCCGACATTCAACAGTACCGGGATGACGGATATGTGGTCTTCTCCGCGCTCGTCGCGGGGCAGAAACTGATAAGCTTCAGAAACATTCTCCAAGAACTGGTAGTTCGTGCGCAAACCTTAGAGAGCTCGCGAGATGGTTTGCATCTGCAACCCGACGGAGAAGGTAACCTCATCCCCGGGCGTCTGTTCAAGACGCAAGGGGTTTGTGTCGTCGAGCCGCGACTTCTGGATCTGGCGCGCGATCCGCAGATCGTTTCTCACGTAGGAACACTCCTCGGTTCGCAACTTCACATGTTTGGTTCGAAGTTCTTCCCAATGCTAGCACGCGGAGGAACTTCCACTGGGTGGCACCAAGACAACCATTATTTCGGCACCAATTCGGACCAGATCGTCAGTTGCGGCATCTACCTAGAAGACGCGGACCACTCCAACGGCTGTCTGCGGGTTATTCCGGGCAGCCACCACACCAAAGAGCTGGTCGAGCACAGCTTCGGGCAGTCGGACTACGCGCATGGATCGTGGGCTGAAGTTGACGAATCAAGGGCGGTCGATGTTAAATGCCCCGCAGGCACCGTTGTTCTGTTTTCCGCAAACATCTTGCACGGGACTACCACCAATACCAGCGATCGATCTCGTTTCAGCACGGCATGGCACTATATCCCGGCAGAGCTCGATTTGGAGAGGTTTCGCTACGGAGAATACGAAGACCGGCATTCCATTTGATTGGTCGGGTTTTGTTGCCGACTGCAGCAACAGTGAGATGAAGCGATGTTGAGTGGCAATAAACGCGATCAGCTGTTGGGACTGTCGACGACCCTGGCCGTCGATGCCATGGATCGTCTCGGTTTTCCTGAAGCTGTTCTTGATCCCGTTATCCGTCCGCTCGCGCCAAATTCACGGATGGTTGGCACGGCGATCACCGTTTTGTTGCAGTCCCAACCGGAACGGTCCCGTGCCAGCCTGTCACTATACTCGGAAGCGTTGGAGAACCGCCATCAAGTCTACTGTCCCATCATCGCTGTGCAGGTGCCGCCGGAACACCACCATCGCGGGGTTTTTGGAGAAGGAGCAGCAACCGCAGCCCGGAAAAGCGGTTACGTCGGCGCATTGATAGAAGGTGCGGTACGCGACACGAGCGAGCTACAACGTATGGATTACCCGGTTTTCAGTCGGACCGTGTCACCCGGATACATCGTCGGCAAGGTGGAAGCAGTGAGCATCGGCGAATCCGTGGAGATCGGCGGCATCATCGTCGAACCTGGGGGAGTCATCTTTGGGGATAACGACGGTGTGGTAGCGATCGCCGCGGACAAACTGGACGAAGTACTCGAGCGCGCGCAGGCGATCAGCGATTGGGAAGACGAGGTGCATCGTTGGATGGAGGAGGGATGCTCCAGCGAGGAAGCGATGGCACGAGCGGGCGAGATGCCCTGACCACAATACAAGATTCTGGAGAGATCTATTATGAGCGTAAAGTTCAGGGCCGGCGTTATCGGTCGCACCGGCAGAGGCGACTATGGCCATCTTCTCGACACGGTATATGCCGATACCCCCAACGTCGATTGTGTGGCAGTGGCGGACGACGACGAGCAGGGGTTGAAATTGGCCGGCGAACGTTTGGGCTTGAAGGCATTGTACTCCGACTATCGCGAAATGCTCGATCAGGAGAAACTCGATATTGTCAGCGTGGCGCCGCGCTGGGCCGATTGTCATTGTGATATGGTGATCGCATGCGCCGAGGCAGGTGTCAAGGGGATATTCTGCGAAAAACCGATGGCCAAGACCCTGTCCGAAGCCGATGCCATGCTGCAATCATGCCAGCGCAACAATGTCAAGGTAGCCGTTGCCCACCGACGGGCGTGTGCCTACGAGCAACACGGCAAAAAACTGATCGATCGCGGCGAGATCGGCCAGGTGCAGATGATCAAATCACACGGTAAATGCGATCATCGAGCTGGCGCTATGGATCTGGCGGTGTTGGGAACGCACATGCTGGATAGCATGCGTTATTTTGCCGACTCCGACGTGGAATGGGCCACCGGGCACGTTACCGTGGACGGCAAGGCGGTAACAGGCGACGACGTCTACGAAGAAGAGGAGGGCGTCGGGCATACCGCCGGCAATCGCGTGTGGGCATACTACGCGTTCCAGAACGGTATTACCGGCAGCTTCGAATCGTATGCCGGTGACAACCCCGGCGGCCGCTGGTTCGGCTTCGAAGTGCACGGGAGTGAAGGGATAATAGCGTTGCGGAACTCTCCCAAATCGGAGATGTACATCTACCCGCATGCATTCTGGACACCGGGGCCGAACGATCCCAAGTGGAAGCGGATCATTCTCGAAGAATGGGAAGACCTGGAAAACCACACCCATCAGAGCAACCTCATGATCATGGAGGAGCTGGTTCAGGCAATTGAGACCGATAGCGAGGTTACTAGGTGTTGCAGCGGTGCCGACGCCAGGGCGGCGCTCGAGATGATCATGGCCGTGCACGAATCCCAACGACTCAAATCGCGGGTCGTCTTTCCCTTGGAGAACCGGGAAAATCCGTACGATCTGCTGTTGGAATCTGGCAGGTGAGGAACCGCCCAAGCTCGCGACGTCGTGACCCCATACTGCGGGCGCCATCGCTGAAAAACGAACGTTTTTAAAGATTTGTTTTGGCGAGCGGAATGTTCAGGTGGCAAGCTCGAGTCTGCCGTCGGTAAGGCGGCGGTAATAACACCCGGCACGGGCGGTGCCGTCACGGTCTTTGGTGTGGCAAGCACCCGAGCCGCGGCGGCGCACCACGTAGAGCAATGAGTTCTGCTCGCAGTTCACCCGAACCTCCTCCAAATCGAGATAGTCTCCCGAGGTCGCCCCTTTGATCCACAGCTCGTTGCGTGATGTGCTCCAGAACGTAGCGACACGGCTCGCCAGGGTGTAATCCAGCGCTTCACGGTTGGCGTAAGCCACCAGCAGCACTTCCTTGGTGGTAACATCCTGAACGGCCACCGGCAGCAGGTCCTGTCCGCAGGCAGCCACGTGCCGCAGCTTCTCAAAATCGAGAAGCTGCGTTGTACCTTCTTCCAATTGCTCGCTATCTAAAGTGGTGCGATCACTCATGCGTCACTCCTGAAACCTTCGGCTGCTCCTTTGGTCACTTGCGATAGGGTGGGGTGGATGTGCTCCTATCGCTAGATCCTAGGCACTTGAAGCGAACTCCATTGCCACCGCGCCCACGGCAATCAGAGGAGACACCTGCGGCCCGACGATATGCGTAGCCGGCAAACGGTTAGTAATTGCGTCGACGGAAGGCATTACAAAACCTCGACTTGTGAGTTTTAACTTCGTGCGGCACACGTAGTTAATTTTGGGTGCAGAAAGATACGCACAGGGAAGGCAAGGACCAAATTATGCGGGCAGTTGGTGTTTGTGCCACCCGGCTTGAGAGTCTGACGATCATCCTCTACATTTTTTTCGATGCTCATCTACAACGGCCCCCCTGCCCTGTCAACGTTTCGACGATCTACTTTGTTGGCAGCGTGCCGTGCGAAAAGTCACACTATCCGCGATTTTAACGCTTCGCATATCCTCTTCGTCGAGGTCGAAAGGGAGCTGACTCTCGAAGAGATAGACCTCTTGGAGCGCGTTCTTCAAGTTGAAGGGCGCGCTGCACCGCTATCCTCCAACGATGTGCTGATAACGCCGCGATTGGGAACGATCTCGTCCTGGTCGAGCAAAGCCACGGACATCCTTCACAACTGCGGTCTGAAAGCGATTTCCCGCGTCGAGCGCGGCACTGTTTTTCAGTTCACACTCGACGGTGACAATCTGGAGGCCAGCATCAATCCGATACTGCCGCTCCTTTTTGACCGCATGACCGAGACCCACGTCCACACCCCCAGCGTCTTGTCGCATAAGGTCGAGCCAGCAAAGCTCGAACTCATTCCCTTATTGCAAAAAGGAAATGCGGCGTTGACCTCCGCTAATAAGGAAATGGGACTCGCCTTGACTAGCGAAGAGATCGAATACTTCAGCAAGGCCTTCCGAGCGATGGGACGGGATCCTACCGATGTGGAGCTGATGATGTTTTCGGTGGTCAACTCGGAACATTGCCGCCACAAGATCTTCAACGCCCAGTGGATCGTCGACGGCATCGTCTGCGAATACACCCTTTTCGATATGATTCGCAACACACATGAGAAACATCCCCGAGGATGCGTGAAAGCGTATGCGGATAACGCCGGCATCATCGAGGGATTCCCTACGCCTGTGTTTCGCCCCGAGCCGGCAGATGGTTTTTCCTATCGCTACCGTCAGCAGGATACTCATATCGTGCTCAAGGTGGAGACCCACAATCATCCCACCGCCATTTCGCCCTATCCCGGTGCTTCAACAGGTGTGGGAGGCGAGATCCGCGACGAGGGAGCTACCGGCGTGGGCGGTCATTCACAGGCAGGTCTGTGTGCTTTTTTTACCTCGCATCTGCGCATACCGGGTTTTGAACAGCCTTGGGAAAGCAACGATGCCGAGCTACCCACGCAGCTGGCGTCACCGCTCTCCATCATGACCGAAGGCCCGATCGGTGCCGCCGCTTTTGGCAATGAATTCGGTCGACCCAATATCTGTGGCATCTTCCGAACCTTGGAAGGAGTGACGAACTCGCGTTATCGCGGGTATCACAAACCAATAATGGTGGCCGGCGGTGTCGGTCTGATCGATGCGGAACATGTCGAGAAGAAACAATTGCAGAAAGGCAATCTGGTCATCCAGATCGGCGGGCCGGCGATGCTCATTGGCCTCGGAGGCGGAGCCGCATCCAGCATGGACACCGGAACGAACATGGAAGACCTGGATTTCGCCTCAGTGCAACGAGACAATCCTGAGATGGAGCGTCGTTGTCAGGAGCTGCTTAATCGCTGCATCTCTCTCGGCAAGGAAAACCCGATCCGCAGCATCCACGACGTGGGCGCCGGGGGGCTTTCCAATGCCTGCCCCGAACTCGTCGCCGAATCAGGCGCTGCCTTCCAGTTGCGGAAAATCGATAAGGCCGATCCGGGAATGAGCCCGATGGAGCTTTGGTGCAACGAAGCTCAGGAACGGTACGTGTTGGTCATTGGCCGTCCGCATCTGAGTCGCTTCAGCGAGCTTGCAACCAGAGAACGCTGTCCGTTCGCGGTTATCGGCGAGATCAGTGGTGACGGTAGATTAAATCTTGAAGACTCGGAGTTCGGCAACCGGCCGATCGACAACCTCGACCTGAGCGTGATTATCGGTAAGCCACCACGCATGGTGCGCGATGTGTCCCACCGGAAATCCGAGCTGGTCGCCCTGCACAGACCCAGGCTGCCATTGCAGGAAACAGTCGCGCGCGTGTTGCGATTTCCCGCGGTAGCAGCGAAGACCTTCCTTATCACTATTGCCGACCGCACCGTCACCGGTCTTATTGCCCGCGACCAGATGGTGGGACCGCATCAGGTTCCCGTTGCCGATGTGGGCGTCACCACCACCTCGTTCAAAACCTACACTGGCTCAGCCATGGCCATGGGCGAACGCACCCCTGTGGCGTTGATCGACGCGCCTGCGTCCGGCCGTCTCGCCATTGCCGAGGCCATCACCAACATCGCCGCGGCAGACATCGGCGCCATTGGCAACATCAAGCTTTCCGCCAACTGGATGTGCGCCTGCGGCGAGGACGGAGAGGACGCACTGCTCTACGACACGGTGGAAAGTGTGGGTTTGGAATACTGCCCCGAGCTCGGCATTGCCATCCCCGTCGGCAAGGACAGTCTTTCGATGCGCACCGTATGGCAGGATAGCTGCGGTGCGAGTCATGAAATGGCAGCACCCTTGAGTCTGGTGATTTCCGCCTTCGCACCGGTAATGGACGTGCGCAAAACCTTGACCCCTCAGCTGGACCCGCAAGGAGAAACACGGCTGTTGTTGGTAGATCTCGGTTCTGGACGCAATCGCTTGGGGGGCTCGGCCTACGCCCAAGTGACCAACCAGATCGGGAATGAATGCCCCGACGTAAAGCCTACCGCGCTCAGATACCTTTTCGATGCCGTCCAAGAGCTATTGACGGCCGACCTCTTGCTGGCCTACCACGACCGTTCCGATGGAGGTCTGTTGGTGACCCTCGCCGAGATGGCGTTCGCCGGCGGTTGCGGGCTGGATATCGACCTATCTGCTTTGGGAACCGACTCCGAAGCCGCCTTATTTGCGGAAGAGATCGGTGTGGTCATGCAGTACCGCGACAGCGACAACGCTGCCGTCATGGCGGCAATCGAACGCCACGGTCTGACCGCCAACACTTACGACATTGGATATCCCACGCTCGAAAAGATGATTCGCATCACAAACAACGGAGATTCGCTGCTGTGCGTGCCGACTTGTGCTTTGCAGCAAACCTGGTGGGAGCTCAGCTATCGGATGCAGGTATTCAGAGACAACCCGGACTGCGTGCGGCAAGAGTTCGAATCGATCGCGGACTCTACAGACCCGGGTATGAGTTTCGCTGTTGGTTTTCAGATCTACGCGGACAATCCCGACAAAAAGCGGCCGCGGATTGCCGTGCTCCGCGAGCAAGGCGTCAATGGGCAGGTGGAGATGGCAGCGGCTTTTGACGCCGCCGGATTCGAATCGGTAGATGTCACCATGACCGACCTGTTGCAGGGACGCGCCAGCCTCGAGGACTTCCAGGGGTTGGTAGTCTGTGGTGGTTTCAGCTACGGCGACGTGCTGGGGGCCGGCGCGGGATGGGCCCGCACCATTCTGTACAACGATGATCTGCGCACCCAATTCGAAAGCTTCTTCGATAACCCGCAGACCTTCAGCCTCGGGGTCTGCAACGGTTGTCAGATGCTGTCCCATCTGAAGGAGTTGATTCCGGGCGCCAATTTGTGGCCCCGCTTTCTGCGCAACCGATCAGAACAGTTCGAAGCACGCTACGTCACCGTTGAGATAACCGAAAGTCCTTCAGTTTTCTTGACAGATATGGCGGGAGCGCGCTTGGGGATTCCATGCGCCCATGGCGAAGGCCGGGCTGAGTTCGCAGGTCCAGACGCGTTGCAGCAAGCCGAAACCGATGGCTTGATCGCATTGCGATACGTAAATAATCACGGTAAACTCACCGAACGCTATCCGCTCAACCCGAACGGTTCTCCCTCCGGAGTAGCGGCGATCAGTTCGGCCGATGGCCGGGCGACCATCATGATGCCCCACCCTGAGCGCGTCTTTCGCAACGTGCAGCTGTCATGGCGACCTGCGGATTGGTCGGGGGAGTTCAGCCCCTGGCTGCGGATGTTTCAGAACGCGCACCAGTTCGTTACCTCGTAGCGGTTTCGACACATAGCACAGATGCCCCATCGTTAGGCCGACCCGAAACGGCAGACGATGTCGTAGATGATCCGCGTTGCCCACACCAAATTCTCCACCGAGGTGCGCTCGTTGTGGCCGTGAACCAGCCTCATCTCCTCCAGACCAGGTTGTTGGCGGTACGGCATGAATCCGTACACCTGCGTATCGGGCCGTCGCGGACAGATATGTTTGGCATCTGTTCCGCCTGCCATTAACGAGGGTACTACTGGCGCCTCGGGGTCGTGCTTCGCCATCACCTCGACGATGGTCCTGAATAGCTGCGAGTCCGAGCTCGCTTCCAAAGACGGGCTGTACTGATCTACCTCGATATCCACGTCTTCACCGATGTATGGTCGCAGCTCGGACAAAAAGTCGTTTTTGGTTTGGCCCGGTGTGAGCCTGCCGTCAACCCACGCGGTAGCCGTCGCCGGGATTACGTTGATCTTGCTTCCCGCGTTCAACATGGTCACTGAGGCGGTGTTGCGTAGCAGGGCACTCAGCTCCGCTTTGAACTCGTTACTGAGGGGAAGCTGGGCGAGAGCATTAGCGCTGCGTTCCGGATTGATCAAGTCGCGCAGGTTGGTCGCCATCTGCTCCTCTTGTCCGACGGCAACCTCTTGCAGGAAATTGGCCATGGTGGCCGACGGATGAAGCGGCAGGTCCACCCCATCTAACTGACCTATCGATTTGCACAGTCGCAAGACGGCATTCTGGTGGCGCGGGATCGAGCCGTGCCCGGGATTGCCGCCGGCGTGAATCCGCATGCGACAGATTCCCTTTTGACCCGTTTGGCAGGTGTAGAATCGGCGTTCGCCAATGCGTAGATCGCTGCCACCGCCCTCCGTAAGTACGAACGGCGCGTCGATCAATTCCGGGCGGTTGTCGAGCAGCCAGCCAGGTCCGTGGTCGCCTTTGCCGGCTTCCTCGTCGGCGGTGGCGGCAAACAGCACGTCGCGGTCGAGTTTGATGCCGCCACGTTTAAGCAACAGCATTACCATGAGTTCCGTGGCCACCATGTTCTTCATGTCCAGTGCGCCCCGTCCCCAGACAAAACCACCGTGGAGCGCGCCGCTGAAGGGAGGAAACGTCCACTTGTCAGGTTCGCATGCAACCACGTCGAGATGTCCCAACAGAAGCAGTGGGGGGCGATCTCCACCCTGGAGTCGAGTGCTCACGTTGCCTCTACCGGGTTGTGATTCCACTATTTCTGTTTCGAATCCGTCGTGATTCAACACCTGAGAAACATACTTCGCCGCCTCTATTTCGTTACCGGGCGGATTAGTGGTATCGATGCGCAACAGCTGTTGGAGATGATTCGTCACCTCCGCTTCTACGGTGGTCCAGTCGATCATCGAAGTCCGGTTTTCAGTTTGCGAGCGGCGGCATGATGCGCAAGACGCGTGGGCTCGGGCAGCCGGAAACCACCACCGCAGGACAGGACGTATTTCACCGATTCATCCAAGGTAATTCGGTGTCCCACCGATATGTAAAGTGGCTTGACGTTGGTGCGGGTGCGGACCACTGCGCCTACAATTTCGTCGTTGTCCACGAGGGACGTGCGGCAACCCTGTTTGACGCCGGGCTCTGCGTGCGCACCGCACAGACGCGACTTGGCACAGCCGATGGTCGCGAGATCGAGCATTAGTCCCAGGTGGGCGGCAATGCCGAGACGGCGAGGATGGGCAATACCTTGACCATCCACCAGCACTAGATCGGGGCTTTGTTTGAGTTTGTCAAAGGCTCCAAGCACACCCGGACATTCCCGAAAAGAGAGCAATCCGGGCACGTACGGAAAGCTAATGGGGCGTTCATCCACGCGGACCTCTTCCAAGTCCAGCTGAGGAAAACGCAAAACAACCACCGCAGAGGTTGCTTTGCCAGCCTTCATGGAGACGTCGACACCGGCGACCCGCGCGACCGTCATTGTCAAAGGTGCAACCGTCACTTGCCCGCGGAGCTCCTCTTGGAGTTTGATCGCTACCTTGGGACTTATATTCCAACGGCGAGGTGGTTTTATTTTCATCCAATGCTCAGTTATAGCTGCCGTATTTCTTCAACATCTCCATCGTCTAACAGTAGTTGTTAAATGATACGTGGCTCGAGATCAAATGGTCGGATTGAAAGATGCATCCAGCCCCTTTCTACGTCACTTTCCGTTGTTTCGTTCACGTCAAATCGCCTCCTTTGTGAGAAGCCCGTATTCAGCCAATAACGATGCTCGCACCGATGAAGCTCCAAAGGTACGGCACCGGCTGCCGGCGACAAAACCTGCGTGACACGGGTTGCGAAAGTAAGTTGATCCTCAAGCTTCCGACCTCGGCTGAAAACCACTTGAAAAGGTCACATGGAACCCCTATCCTTGCTCCACCCTTTCCAAACGAGGTCAATTCCGCTCTGTGGTGCATAAGGAATCGCCCACTCCCGTATCAGTCCCAGATTATCTAAGCTTCCTGAAACGACGCGTCCTCGGCGACACTCTGGTTCACGAAGAGACGATTTCGCCGCGCCAGGGACGCATGTCCACGGACCCAAATCGATTGCCCGCGGCGGTGAACCGAATCGTCGAAGCTGCCGGGGTAAGCACCCTTTACTGCCACCAAGTCGAAGGCATCGAAAAGGTGCTGGCCGGCAAAAATGTTGTTATATCCACGCCGACTGCAAGTGGCAAGACCCTCGTCTATAATGCACCGATTGTCGCTTCGCTGCTGAAAAACCCCAGACAGCGAGCCCTCTATATATTTCCGCTCAAAGCGCTCGAGCAAGATCAGTTCGATGAGTTGAAATTGCTGCTGCAACGCCTAGGCGCTTCCCTGAGCGTGGACATCTTCGACGGCGACACCCCTGCTCACTTGCGCCGGAAGATCAAAGCCGACCCGCCCCATCTATTGATCACCACACCAGACATGCTGCACGCCGGCTTGCTCGCTTTCCATGAGCAGTGGGCTGACTTTTTCAAGGCACTCAAATTCGTTGTCATTGACGAGCTGCACACTTACAGCGGCATCTTTGGCTCCCATGTACTCCACCTGTTCCGCAGACTCAATCGCATTTGCAGTTCCTACGGCAGTCAACCGCTGGTGATTACCAGCTCGGCCACCATCGGCAACCCCAGCGAACTGGCTTCCAACCTGTTCAATCGTAGGTTCCATGCCGTCGTGGAGAACGGTGCGCCCAGCGCCCAGCGGCACTTCCTGTTTCTCAACCCTCTGGAAAGCGCCAACACCCTTGCTGCCAGCCTACTGCAATTGAGCGTTAGCCGCGACCTGCGTACCATCGTCTTCACGCGCGCCCGTGTTATCACCGAGCTCATCTATCGCTGGGTTACCCAAACCCGCAATGACCTGCGGGATGTGATAAGCTCCTACCGAGCTGGCTACCTGCCGGAAGAACGGCGCCAGATCGAGGCGTCACTTTTCGACGGCCGACTCAAGGGGGTGATCTCCACCTCCGCCTTGGAGCTGGGTATCGATATCGGCGGTTTAGACGTCTGCATTCTGGTAGGCTACCCTGGATCGATCGTTAACAGCTGGCAGCGAGCCGGTCGCGTCGGACGCTCCGCCAACGAGTCCCTGATCGTGCTGATCGCCAGTCGCGACGCTCTGGACCAGTTCTTCATGCGCCATCCGGAGCATTTTTTCGGTAGATCTTTCGAGGATGCCGTGGTGGACCCATCCAACAAGTATGTGTTGAAAGGCCACCTTGCGTGCGCCGCGAACGAGCTACCCCTGACCTCGAACGAGCCCGAATATGAAATGCCAGGTTGGCGCGAGGCCATAGAAGAAATGGTCGAAGAGGGCGCCCTCTTGGAGGGGGCGGAGGGCAATATCTGGCACGCTGCCCGCAAGCAGCCGCACCGGCTGGTCAACATGCGGACCGTCGGCGAATCGTGGACCATTTATCAGGCCGGTAATCGCAACATCATCGGCACCGTCAGTGGTGGTCAGGTCTACTCCGAATGCTACGAGGGTGCTATCTATCTCCACCGCGGCCGTCAGTACCAGATCAGCGGCAAGAATGTCAAGAAACGGCAGATCCACGCCAAAGAAGTTGACGTCCCGTATTACACCCGTGCACGAACAAACAAGGAGACGGAAATCCTCGAGGAGCTGAAATCCAAGCCGATGCACGGCTACCTGACGAAGATGGGTCGTCTCATGGTCAGCTCGCAAGTGGTCGGTTTCGAGAAGGTCCGCGTAGGTGATCAAGTCATCATCAGCAAGCACGAGATCGACGCTCCTGTGGAGCATTTCGAAACGGTCGGTTTCTGGGTCGAGCTCGATGAGCGTTTCACGAAAGAGCTCAAACGCTACGGGTATCACCACATGGGCTCTATGCACGCCATCGAACATGCCATGAAATCCCTGTTTCCGTTTTTCGCGCTAAGCGAGCGCACCGACGTCGGCGGGATCTGTTACCCCCTCCATCCCCAGTTGCGGTTGGGCGCAATTTTTATCTACGACTTTCATCCCGGAGGTATCGGTTTAGCCGAAAAAGGGTTCGGCATGCTGGATCGCCTGCTGGAGATGACGTTGGAACTCGTGTCCAGCTGCGACTGTGAACTCGGTTGCCCCTCCTGTATTCACTTCCCATCGTGTGGCGCTGGCAACGTTCCGTTAGACAAAGCCGGAAGCGCGCACTTGCTGGAGATTCTCAGCGGACGCCGGACGCTGGAATCGCCGGCCATTGACCTGGTCGAGCTTGAACAGGAGCCCCCCATCTTCGCTTCCTGGGAAAAAGAAGAGGACACTCATACTGTCCTCGAGGATACGAGCCCACATCTGGTTGTTTTCGATCTGGAAACCCAGAGAAGCGCCGCGGAGGTCGGAGGCTGGAACAAAGCTTTTCTGATGCGGATGTCAGTTGGTATTGTCTGGGACAGTCGGCAAAACGATTTCGTGATTTATCACGAAAAGGATGTGGATCAGCTTGTCGGACACCTGCGGCAAGCCGATCTAATCGTCGGTTTCAACATCGTTGGCTTCGACTACAGCGTCTTGCGTGGCTACACCAACCTAGACTTCCGCGAGCTCAATACTCTCGATATCATCAAGGAGGTGCACGACTACCTGAGATATCGGGTGAGTCTGGACGCGTTGGCAACAGCCACGTTGAACACCCCGAAGAGCGCCGACGGCCTCCAGGCGTTGCAATGGTTCAAGGAAGGGCGCATGGACTTAATAGAAAAGTATTGCCGGCAGGACGTGAAAGTTACACGAGAGCTGTTTTGGTTTGGCATCAAGCACGGCTTCCTCCTTTTCGATCGCAAGGAGGAAGGGCGCATGCGTATACAGGTGAATTGGAATCTCGAAGAGCTGGCAGCACGGAAAAATACCAACCCAAAATCTGCAGTGGTTTGAAAATCGTTCTATCGCGCAAGCTATGCCACTATTGAAGTTCAACTTATGAACCTCAAGCTCGTCTTCTTCGACATGGAAGGCACCCTCTTCCGCAAGGCAGTGCACGATGTGCGCGGTAACGTGGCGCCAAGTGCTTGGGGCATACTCGCCAAACACCTAGGTCCCGAAGGCGAGCGGGAAGAATCGGAAACCGTCGACAAGTGGAACGCTGGCTTGTACTCAGGTTACGTCGAGTGGATGGAGGAAACCATTCGCATCCATCAAAAGTACGGCATCGACAAGGAGCTCTTCGACTCGGTGATGGCGACAATAGATTACCACCCCGGCGTAGAAGAAGTTTTCGTTGAGCTTCGCCGCCGTGGAATCCGCACAGCGCTGATATCGGGAGGTTTCAAAGCCCAAGCCGACCGCGCTCTCGTGGATCTCAAGATCGACCACGCCTTTGCCGCATGTGAATATTTCTGGAACGAAAGTGGGAAACTGTTGCACTGGAACCTTCTGCCATGCGACTACGAAGGCAAGCTGGATTTCATGCAGCTGATCATCAAGGAGCACGGACTGACCGCAGGCGAATGCGCGTTTGTAGGAGACGGCCGCAACGATATAAATTTCGCCAAGGCGGTCGGCCTCAGTATTGCGTTCAATGCCGCCGCGGAACTGCAGGAGGCCTCGTCTCACTCGATCAACCAGGAGAGCGGAAAGGAAGACTTCAGGGCCATTCTTCATTATATCTGATATCGCTGCCGCTCAATTTTTTGCCGCCACAAGCAGTCTTAATTACGAAGGATTTTCCATTGCTTACCGAAACGACCCGCTACACCGATTTTCCGAGCTTGCGGACAAAATCATATCTGAACACGGCAGCTGAAGGCATACCACCGCAGGTTGTCGTAGACGCAATCGCTCAGTACGGAAACGACAAGCTCTTGGGCATGGACGGACGTCAGCTGCACGAAGACCAACGACAACAAGCCAGAGAACAGATCGCTGTTGCCTTCGGGTTGACACCTGACGAAATCGGGATCTGCTCGTGCACCTCGGAGGCCTTCAATCTGGCCAATCTGGCGTTGGGTTTGCGAAAGGGAGACGAGGTCATCATCACCGACCTCGACTTCCCCGCCACGGCCACTTCCTGGCTTCAACCCAACTGCCCGGCGGATGTGAAGGTATGGCACGCTCGCGACGGAGCTCTGCTTCTGGAAGACTTGGAACAACTGATGGGACCTAAAACCCGCCTACTGACTGTCTCGTTGGTTAGTTTCTTCAATGGCTATCGAGTATCCATTCCCCAGATTGCCGCGCTGATCCACTCGCAGGCGCAAGCGTTGCTGGCCGTCGATGTCACCCAGGCATTGGGTCGGATTCCCTTGGAGCTAAACGGAGCCGACCTGATAGTCAGCTCTACGCACAAGTGGATCCTTTCCACTCATGGGGGTGGTCTGGTTGGCGTTCCGAAAGCCCGTACCTTGGAATGGACAGTACCAGCGGGAGGATGGTTCAACTTGGATGACCCGTTCTTGCGCTCCGATCGCCTACAACGGGCGGTCAGCAGACCCGGCGCCGATAGTTTTTCGGTGGGCATGCCGAACTACGCCGCGATCTATGCCGCCAATGCTGCCTTAGGCTATATCCAATCCGTAGGTAGCGCGGCGATCGATACGTACTGCAAACCGCTGGTCGAAGCCTGCTTGGAGGGAATTCGCAAGCTTCCGGTCGAGCTTTTGACGCCTCGCCAGCCGGATGCCTTGGCGGGCATCATCTCCTTCCGCCATCCGGATGCGGAACGAATCAACCAACATCTGCACGCCCAGAACATCCACATCATGAGCCACGCCGGGCGTTTGCGTGTGGCCATACATGGCTACAATACCATGCAAGACATTGATCATTTTCTCGGAGAATTGAGGAACGAAGTAGGCTGATGTTCTAGGAAACGACACCTAACTAGGCGCCCAGTTTGCCAGTGCGTTACAAATCGAATAGAATGTCGTCGCCTTCGATATGTTCTTCGTTGACAAAAACCTGCGGGACCGAGTAATCCCCGCCGCTACAGTTCAACCCTTCGCCGCTGTCAGAATCGTGATCGACAGATTGCGATTCAACCGGCGGCCGAACTCACTTTGGGGAACTTCGGGACTAGTCGCTAGAAGCTTCGTCGAAGTCTAAAGCAGCAGAGTTCATGCAGTAGCGCTGACCCGTGGGTGCGGGACCATCGGGGAAGAGGTGTCCGAGGTGCGAGTCGCACTTGCAGCACAATACTTCCGTGCGCACCATGCCATGGCTGCGATCCGATTCCTCAGAAACGCGATCGTCAGCGATCGGCTCCCAGAAGCTGGGCCACCCGGTGCCGGAATCGAACTTGGTGTCGGAAGTGAAGAGCGGTTGACCGCAGCAAACACAGTTGTAGGTGCCTTCCTTTTTGGAGTTGTGGTAATCCCCGGTAAACGCCTGTTCCGTTCCCTTTTGTCTGGTGACGTAGTACTGCTCTTCAGTCAACTGCGCGCGCCATTCCGCGTCGCTCTTTTCGATTTTCTCGCCCATTCTCTATTGTTCAACTCACCAGGCGACGGAAGACATCTTGCTTGGTGTCACACTCCAGCAACTTGTCCAAGTCACCACCTTCCAAGCCGGCTTTGACCACTGCCATCGATTCCTTGGCCGCCGCCACAGTTTCCTGAATGTCGTCGTCGGTGTGCGCCAGGGTCGAGATAAAGCTAAGGCCGAAACAGCCGCGCTTGCACATCTCCTGAATGAATAGGGTCGATACCTTCGGCGCCAGAGAGGAATCGGGCACGTCGAAGGTGATCGCTGGATGCAGGCCGGCACAACGACCGGAAATTCCCACTTCCTCGATCGCACCATTGAGCGCATCGATCACCTTTTTGTTGAGCTCTTCAAAGCGAGCTTTAGAATTTCGTCGTTTGAGCTCGCGAATGGTAGTAACAGAGGCGGCCAAACCGACATTGTCGCTCCAGTAGGAACTGGAAAGGAACATGCGCGATGCCGGCTCCATCGCCTCCACAGAGCCGACTACAGCGCCCATTGGGTAACCGTTCGATATAGCTTTTGCCAATACCGTCATATCGGGGGTCACGCCCACCACCTCCTGGATCCCACCTAGCGAAATCCGCCAACCGCAGGACACCTCGTCGAAGATCAGCAGTACATCGTGCTCGCGAGCCAAATCCTGCACCCCTTCCAGATAACCCGGCTCTGGTAGTTTAGAGCGCGCCGGTTCCATCATGATCGCTGCCACTTCACCGTGGTTTTCCTTCAGCAGCTTTTCCAGCATCGCCAGATCGCCGTAGGTGAATGGAAGCGCTGTACCCGCCAATACCCGCGGCACTCCGATCGGCTCGATGCCGGAAAAGGGGAACTCGCCGCTCTCCGGATCGACCAGATAGTTAGCCGACTGATACCAGTCGTGCCAGCCGTGGTAGCCACAGAAGAGGATCTTGTCCCGGTTCTTGGTTCCGCGTGCTATACGCGCTGCCACTGCGCATGCCTCGCCGCCACTACGGGTGTAGCGACACATCTCAGCGCTGGGAATGGTTTCCACGAGCTCTCGCGCGAGCTCCACCTCGAGCGGATTGTTCACGGAGAAGAGAGACCCGCGGTCGATCTGCTCCTTCACTGCAGTGTTGACTACGTCATCGGCGTGCCCCAGGATAACCGCGGTGAAACAGTTGAGCCAGTCGATATACTCGTTGCCGTCCACATCGATGAAGCGGGAGCCCTTGGCGCGTTCGGCGTAGGAAGGACTGACCCCGTTGGCGTACATGGATGCGCGGCGGCCGATGAGCTGGGTGTGGCCCGGTATGAGCTTTCCGGCTTCCTTGTAGATCTGCTGCGAACGCGCAACCCCTTTGTGCTTTGTCACGACTTACTCCTAAGGCTTCGAGTTTCGTTTCAGGTGACCTGACGGCGGAACGGATCTTCTTTGGTATCACAGACCAAGAGGCTCGCAATGTCCCCATTGTCCAATCCCGCTTTTATGACTTGAAGAGCTTCGGTGGCCGCGCGGGCAGTGATCTGCAGGTCCTCGTCAGTGTGTGCCATATTCGCTTTTAGTCCCATGTAACAGTGGATCCCACGGCGCGCCATCTCCTGAATGAACAAGGTCGAAACCGTCGGACCAAGGCCGTGATCGGGAAGGTCCAAGGATATATTAACGTTCACATGCAGGCCGGTAGCGCTCCCCGAAAGGCCGGCAGTTGCGATCGCGTCGTTCATTGCCGCACGCATTTTCTCGCCATACTCCTCAAAGAACTTCTCCGACTCCCTCCTTTTGAGCTCGCGGATCGTAGTTATGGCCGCGGCCAAACCGACATTGTCGCTCCAATAAGAGCTGGATATGAACATACGCGCGGCCGGTTCCATCACCTCTCTGGAGCCAACCACTACACCCATGGCATAACCGTTACCCATTGCCTTGGCTAACGCTGTCATATCAGGAGTTACGCCGACCGCTTCCTGAATACCGCCGATGCGGTAGCGCCAGCCACAGGAGACCTCGTCGAAGATCAGAAAGGCGTCGTTATTGTGAGCAATCTTCTTGACTGCTTCCAGGTAACCCGGCTCTGGCAGCTCGGAACGTGCCGGCTCCATCATCACCGCCGCTACCTCGCCCTTGTTCTCCTCGAACAACCGTTCCAGCATATCCAGATCACCATACGTAAAGGGAATCGCGGTTCCGGCAAGTACCTTGGGCACGCCGATAGGTTCGATGCCCGCAAACGGGTACTCACCGCTCTCTGGATCGACCAGATAGTTAGCCGACTGATACCAGTCGTGCCAGCCGTGGTAGCCGCAAAACAGGATTTTGTCTTTGTTGGCCGCCCCTCTGGCGATGCGAATCGCTACGGCACAGGAATCGCCACCGCCCTTGGTGTAGCGAACCATCTCGGCGCTGGGTATGGTAGCGATGAGTTCCTCTGCCAGTTCTATTTCGAGAGGATGATTCACTGAGTACAGGCTTCCGCGATCAATCTGCTCGATGACGGCGGCATCAACAACCGGATCGGCGTGACCGAGAATCACGGCGCCGACACAGTTGACCCAGTCGATATATTCGTTGCCGTCCACGTCGACGAATCTCGAACCCTTGGCGCTTTGAGCATAGACCGGATTCACTCCGTTGGCGAACTGACTTGCTCTCCGGCTTATAAGCTGGGTCCACCCGGGGATAATTTCGCCCGCCCGTTCGTATAGGGCGATCGATTTGGATACGTCTGGAAAATCGGACATGTTTGGCTCCTCTCAGTTCAGGATCTCACGATAGATCGCGACGGCATGCTCGGTTTCGAGTTTGACGGGGTTCTGATCGAGCAGCCGGTCGACACTCATGCCGATCTCCACCATTAAAGGGATATCTTCCTCTGCCAACCCCGAGGCCACCAACGATCTGTACGGCGTGTGTTTTGTTCGCAGTTGGTTAATCCAATTGGCCATGGCACGCGCTCCTTCTTCGAGGCTTTTGCCGTGCAAATCGAGTCCCGATACCCCGGCACCGAAGTAATACTTGTCTAAAACTTCGGGCAGATTGTGTCGCATCACGCCGGGAAGCAGCATCGCCACCGCCGCGCCATGTGGTACCGGTTTGCCCTTCTCCTTCGACACGTTCTCGATTCCGTATCCCAACGCATGTCCCGCTCCGGTATTGATGTGGCTGAGAAGGAAGCCGGCTAGCAGGCTACAGAGAGCCATTTGATGGCGCGCTTCCAGATCGGCCGCACCATTTTCGATGGCGCGCTCAAAGAAGGGACACCCGACTTGCAGAGCTTCCCTGGCGACGGCATCACCGAGGGGGTTGGTTTTCTTCGATGCCGTGCATTCCAAGGCGTGACCGATGGCGTCTAGGCCAGTTATAGCAGTGAGCAACGGCGGCATGGAAGCAGACAGCTGCGGATCGATAATGGCTACCCGCGGCCACTGTTTCTCGCTCATCACCCCTTTCTTGCCGTCTTTTCCGACGAACACCGCGCCGCGGCTGACCTCAGCTCCAGTACCCGCTGTGGTCGGGACGCCGATCAATGGCCACCGCGCCGGCTCGGAGAAAAGCTCAAAGCCGAAGTAATCAACGACGGAGCCACCATTGGTAGCCACGCATAGTCCAGTTTTGGCGGTGTCCATGGTGCTGCCACCCCCCAACGCGACATAGGCGTCACAATCGGTGCGATTTGCATAGGCGGCAAAACGGTCGACGCTTTCGATAGTGGGGTTGGGCACCACATCCGTGTAGACATCCAGCAACTCGATGCCCGCATCGTCCAGAACGCCCCTCACCCGCTCCTCCAATGTTTCTATGTCCGCATCCCTTATGAGCACGATCTTCTTGGCCTTCAAGTGCGCGCATTCTTCCCCAAGTTCGGCCAGAGCCCCATCGCCGAATAGAACCCGGCGCGAGTGAAGCTGAAAAAAATCCACCAGCTCTGCCATCCGGTTCGGGTCGGATAAATACTCCACACCCTGGAAGATCTCTTGGTTTGTTTGCACAGAAGCCTTGTTAAAATACAGTTTTTGGTCGAGTGGATAGACAAGGTACTCATAATGACAGAGCGAGCCAATACTAGTAAAGCTTAGAAGCTATTCAGTTTGTCGGCGATTGGTCTATGGGATAGGTTTCTAGCATCAGCTCTGACTCAAGGAAGCGAGGAGGAACCATTTAAATGGCCCAGTTCGATCGACTCACAGTACTCAATGCCATGGTTGAGATTGGTGCTATACCGGTATTTTATAACAAGGATGTTGCAACCAGCATCGCCATCGTTGAAGCTTGTGTGGCCGGCGGTATGCGGGCGGTGGAGTTCACCAATCGCGGCGACCTCGCCCATCAAGTATTCACCGCCACGATGGAACATTTTCTCAACAGCGATACCGATGTGATCCTAGGCATCGGTTCAGTGGTAGACGCTCCGACAGCGGCGCTCTACATCGCCAACGGCGCCAACTTCGTGGTGGGCCCGTTGCTTAATCCAGAGGTGGCACGCCTGTGCAACCGTCGCAAGGTACCTTACTCGCCGGGATGCGGGAGCGTTAGCGAAGTCGGCGAAGCGGAGGAGCTCGGGGTGGAGATCGTGAAGCTGTTCCCCGGTTCCGAAGTCGGAGGCCCCGCGTTTGTGAAGTCAATACAAGGACCGTGCCCGTGGACGCGCATAATGCCCACCGGAGGAGTCGACGCGACGCGTGAGAGCATGGAGGCCTGGTTCAAAGCCGGCGTATCCTGCGTCGGCCTCGGCTCGAAACTGATTACCGCGGAGCTCATCAAAGCCGGCGACTTCGCCGCTCTTACGGAGAAGATCAAACAGCTGCTGGCATGGATACGCGAGATTCGCGCCGAGATTCAGCAGTGAGCGACGAACAAAAAAGCCCGCCACCGGAATCGGCGACGGGCTCGGCTCAACACGACTTCGAACGTTAGTACTTGTAATGGTCCGGCTTGAACGGACCCTTCGAAGAGACTCCTAGATAACTTGCCTGGTCCTTATCCAACCGGTCCAACTTGATCCCCAGTTTCTGTAGGTGCAGGCGAGCAACTTGCTCGTCGAGCTTCTTCGACAGACGATAGACTCCGACATCGTATTTATTGTTGAACAGCTCTATCTGCGCCAAAACCTGATTGCAAAACGACATGGACATGACAAACGACGGATGCCCGGTGGCGCAACCCAGATTTACCAACCGGCCTTCGGCGAGTATTATCAAACAGCGTCCGTCGGCAAAGGTGTATTTGTCTACCTGTGGTTTGATCTGTGATTTTTTGATTCCTGGCAGCTTGCCCAAAGCATCCACCTGAATCTCCACGTCGAAGTGGCCGATGTTACAGACGATGGCGCCATCTTTCATCTTCTTCATATGGTCGACACTGATGACATCGCTGCAACCGGTAGTTGTGACGAAGATGTCTCCCTCTCGTGCCGCTTGGTTCATCGGCATTACCTCAATCCCTTCCATGGCTGCCTGTAAAGCACAAATCGGATCCACCTCGGTAACGATCACGCGGGCGCCAAAACCTTTCATCGATTGCACGCACCCTTTGCCTACATCACCGTAGCCGGCCACAACTACGACCTTGCCTGCCGTCATGATGTCTGTAGCTCGTTTGATGCCGTCCAACAACGATTCCCGGCAGCCGTAGAGATTGTCAAACTTCGATTTGGTGACGCTGTCGTTGACATTGATGGCCGGAATCTTCAGGGAGCCGTCGTCGAGCATTCTATACAGATTGTGTACGCCGGTAGTGGTTTCTTCTGATACTCCGCGGATCATCCTCAGCAATCCCGGCCGTTTCCGATGTGCCCAACTGGTTAGATCACCACCATCATCCAAAATCATGTTGGGCTCCTGGCCGTCCGGCCACAACAGGGTTTGGTCGGTGCACCACCAGTATTCCTTTTCCGTTTCCTCCTTCCAAGCAAAAACCGGTATACCTGCCTTGGCGATCGCCGCGGCGGCGTGATCCTGCGTCGAAAAGATGTTGCAGGAAGCCCATCGCACCTTGGCGCCGAGCGCGATGAGAGTTTCGATCAGCACTGCTGTCTGGATCGTCATGTGCAGCGAGCCGGCAATGCGCGCTCCCTTGAGCGGCTGTTTCTTGCCGTAGTCCCGTCGCAAAGCCATAAGGCCAGGCATCTCCTTTTCCGCCAGCAGAATCTCCTCGCGACCCCATCGCGCTTGGGCGATGTCGGCTACCTTGTAGTCGGTTTTACCATTTCTGCCGACTCGGGTTCTATTAGAGATGGAAGAGGCTGTTTTTGTTGCCATCTTTTTTGTCCTTTGAAGGTTATGAGTTTGAGTGTAGACGTCTCTCCGACGATATCACTCTCGGCAATGATGAATTGAAGTCGTTTGAGCCAGCTGAAGACCTCGTTCGGCTTGAAACCTAACCACAGGTCAGCCAGCTTTTCCCTCAGGCTTTCATCGGTATGGTGGTGCAGGTCGACGATTATGATCCACCCTCCCGGTTTCAGCACTCGATGGGCTTCAGCAAGGGCCGCCGCTGGGTGCGAAAGATGGTGGAGCACCATACACAGAACCACCGTGTCGACTTCAGCGTCGGCCACCGGCAGCTGCTCCAAATCTCCCTGGCGAAACTCGCAGTGCTCCTCCTGGGGTCCCAGAGTGCGCCGCGCCAAGTCCATCATGGTGGGAGACGCATCCACCGCAATCACGTGCTGGGCTCTGGACACCAAGGCCGGCAGCAAAAGACCGGCACCGGTGCCCATGTCCAGAATCTGGCGGTTCCGCTCGGGAAGTAGCGAAAGCGCTATGCCACGGTAGTAGTGGCCGTTCAAACTGCGATGTTCAAGCTCGTTCAGCTCGCTTATGTTGTCGAAGAATTGGCGGGTCTGCATTTTCCGGCGTTCGATTGTCCCCTCCATCCTCTGGAGGTCAATCTCGAAGTTCGGTACCGAACGTTCGTGACGTTGAAGGAAAGCCAAGGTGTCACCGATAATGGTATCCGTGGCCCGCTCTTCCCATTGGTAGTAGATCCATGTCCCCTCGCGCCGATTGCTGATCAGCTGTACATCGGCGAGGATCTTGAGGTGGCGAGAGACGCGGCTCTGACCCATTTGTAGAATATCTTGAAGTTCGTTCACGTTGAGGGCCGTGCGCGACAGCAGGCGCATGAGCCGCAGACGACTTTCATCGGCGAGGGCTTTATAGATCCGAAGAGAACCGGCCATGAGTTGGCAAACTACGTGGCGGATTGACAAATGTCAATATCATGATATCTTGATATTTTCTTTTTTGTTCTAATTTGGGACTCGGATCCGCTTCTAAGTTCTATCCACGGTCTGGACCGATCCTCCTTACTTGGGAGTTCGCAACTTGAAACCTTTGTTGGAAAGACTGCGAGAATCCACTCCGATCATCTATGACGGGGGTTTCGGTGCCGGACTGTTCAATCACGGTGTGGAGCTGACCAACAGTGCCCTTGCCAATCATCTACATCCACGGACGGTCGTGCAGATACATCGGGACTACATTGAGGCTGGCGCCGAGGCAATTGGCACCAACACCTTCGTGGCCTCAGGGCTCCACCTAGAGATGGCGGGCAAGAACGAACGCGACGTCGCTCCTATTGTAGTCAAAGCCGTCGAAAACGCCCGCTTAGCAGTGAAACAGAGCAAGAAGGAAATCTACATCGCCGGCTCCATAGGGCCGTCACCCGGGGCGATCGAAACCGACTCTGGGGATACCGTGTTCGGCATCGCCAACGACAAGGCGCGGGCTGCGCACGAGAAAATGGCTAAGGCGCTCGCGGACGCCGGGGTCGACTTTTTCTGCGTCGAGACTCAATTCTCTGCCAACGAGGCCGCCCTCATCGTCGATGTGCTGCGACAGTTCAACTTGCCGATTGCGGTCAACCTCACCTACAAGTACACCAAAGACCGCAATAGTGGTGAAATCGTCTACAAAACCGATTGGGGACACTGCCCGGCCGATCTCGTCGAGATTCTCGGGCAGGGCGCATGTGCCGGAGGTGTCAACCTGCTCGAGCACGTGCAGATCTTGGGCACCAATTGCGGTGCCGAATCCTCCCTCGTGGAGCACACCGGAATGCCCTACGCGATCTTGGCGACGGTTCAGCTACGAGATGCACTGGAAAGCAAGGGCGTCAGCGGCAAGAGGCTAATGGCCTACCCCAACGCCGGCGTCGCGCGTCTAGACAAAGTGACCCGGCGGACCTATTACGATCAGAGTCCCGAAGAGATGGCGGAACATGCCCCCAAGCTGGTGCGGGAAGGTGCGTTTGTTGTTGGCGGATGCTGCGGTACCGGCCCCGATCACATCGAAGCTTACCGCAAGTCACTGAAGATGTGCTAGCTAGGAGCGACTAGTCTCGCACACTGTCGTGCATCTTGGTCCTGTCGTCGATTGAGTGTAAGCGTGTAGCCCATCCGGTTGTCGAAATACAACGATTGGTCTATTGCGTCGAGATGCTTTTAGAGACTTGCTTGGAGTACGGATCTTTCTAGAGTGCCCAGCTACTTCAAGTTATCGAAGGTTGAAAAAATTGGGAGTAGTGTAGGTCGGGCGATCATGTCTCTTTCAATGCAGCAATGAGATCCACGACAGCCTCTTTGCCGCTGCCGAAATACATCAAAGTATTTTCACCTGAAAACAGTGGATTAGGGATACCGGCAAACCCCGGACTCAAACTGCGTTTGATTACCACCACCGTGCGCGCCTTGTCTACGTCTAGAATGGGCATTCCGGCGATGGGGCCGCCGTCGTTTGCGCGTGCGATCGGATTGACCACGTCGTTGGCGCCGATCACCAGAGCGAGGTCCGTCTGTTCGAAGGTGGCATTGACCTCGCCCATCTCTTTCAATTTGTCGTACGGCACCTCGGCTTCGGCCAACAGCACGTTCATGTGACCCGGCATACGCCCGGCAACCGGGTGAACAGCAAATACCACTTCGGTACCGCGGTCCTCCAACAGATTGGCAAGATCGCGGACGGCATGCTGAGCTTGTGCCACAGCCATACCGTAGCCCGGAACAACCACGACCCGTCGTGCGGCCTCGAAGAGCATAGCTACTTGGTCGGCTGACGTGGACTTCACCTTGCCGGCATAAATGTCTTCTCCCGGGCCACTGGTAGCAGCACCGACCGCCGAGAAAAAGACGTTGCCTATATGGCGGTTCATCGCCCAACACATGATCTGGGTTAGGATCAAACCGGAAGCTCCGACCAGTGAACCGGAGATGATCAGGACATTGTTGTCGAGTACGAAGCCGGTGGACGCCGCAGCTAACCCGGAACAGGAATTCAACAACGCGATCACCACCGGCATGTCCGCGCCACCAATAGGCGTCACCAGAAATATCCCCAGCACCGAAGCAACTGCTACCATGATCCAGAACCAATCGCTGTTGCTGGGGCTGTCGACCAGCAACGCTGCCATGACAATGCTGCCGGCGGTCAGTAACAGGTTCAAAACGTGACGACCCGGAAATACCAGCGGAGTACCTGATATCAACTCCTGCAATTTGATGAAGGCGACCAAGCTGCCCCAGAAGGTGATCGCTCCTATGATGCCAGAGGCGGCCGTAGCGACGGAAACCTGGGTCGTAATCGTCGTTCCCGATGAGATGTTCTCCACCAACGCGGCGCCTGCAACTAGCACCGAGGCAACCCCCCCGAAACTGTTGAACAAAGCCACCAATTGGGGCATCGCCGTCATTTGAATCTTGAGAGCCAACAGACCACCGATTGCGGCGCCCGCGATCAAGCCGACGATAATGAGCTCGAAATCGAGGATTCGCGCGTTGAACAGGGTAGCGACCACCGCTAGGAGCATACCGAGTGCCCCCAATAGGTTTCCCCGCACCGCGGTTCGGGGGTGTGTTAGGCCTTTCAATCCGAAGATGAATAAAGCGGATGCCACGAGGTAAGCGGCGTTGATCAACGTCAGGTTCATTGGCTGCTCAGTCTCGCTTCCTGAACATGCCCAACATCCGGTGGGTCACTAGAAATCCTCCCACCACGTTGATAGTTGCAAATATTACTGCGGCCAAACCCAACCAGGTTGTTAGTTCAGGGTTATCGACACCTGCTGCCAACAAAGCGCCGATGAGGGTGATGCCAGATATAGCATTAGAGCCAGACATCAGCGGCGTGTGCAAGGTCGGCGGAATTTTTGTTATGACCTCGAAACCTACAAAGACGGCCAACACAAAAATCGTTAGTGTCGTTACAAATGTTTCCATTTACTTATTCGTCCTTGGCCAATTGGATGACCAGCGGGTGCACCAGCTTGCCATCACGTGCCACCAGCGTGCCCGCGGTGATCTCGTCTTCTTCATCGACGCTTAGCTGACCTTCTTTTAACAGATGCTGCACGAAAGCGGAGAGATTATGGGCAAACATTTGGCTGGCGTGATACGGAACCGTAGCGGGCAGATTGGTCGGACCCTGGATGACGACCCCATTGTGCACGAAGCGCTCTCCTGGGCGGGTCGCTTCGCAGTTGCCGCCACGTTCTGCCGCCAGGTCTACAACGACGGAACCGGGCACCATATTGTTCGTCGCTTCGGCGGTGATCAGCAATGGCGCCGGTTTGCCCGGAACCGCCGCCGTGGCGATTACCACATCGCTGTCGGCAACCAACTTTCCCAGTGCCTCCCGCTGACGACGGTAGAAATCCTCACCTTGGGCGACGGCGTAACCTCCTGCATCTTCGCTGTCCCCTGATTCGAGCCCGAGATCTACAAAACGGGCACCGAGGCTTTCTACTTGTTCCTTCACCGCCGGACGCAGATCGTATGCCTGGACCACAGCACCGAGCCGCCGGGCTGTGGCAATTGCTTGCAAGCCTGCAACGCCGGCACCAATGACCAAAACTCGGGCCGGAGTCAACGTGCCCGCAGCCGTCATCATTAACGGGAAAATACGCGGCAGCTCTGCGGCTGCCATCAATACCGCCTTGTAACCAGCCAGGGTAGCCATTGCTGACAGCACGTCCATGCTTTGCGCTCGGGTGATACGCGGCACGAGCTCCAATGCCAGCAACGTGACGCCCATTCCGGCAAGTTCCCGATTCTCTTCCACGGCGGTCAGCGGATCGCACATACCGATGAGGAACTGTTCCCCACGTAAGAGGTGCAAATCCGCGCGCCCGGCATTCGGATTAGCACCATAGGTGCGCACCTGCAGTAGCAGGTCGGCGGCGGCGAACAAATCTTGTCGGGATGCAGCCAGGGTTGCCCCCTTGTCCTTGTAGGCCGCATCTGGAAACCCCGCTGGCGACCCGGCACCCGGTTCCAGAATCACTTCAACGCCTGCTTTGATCAACGGCGGCAGCGCCTCAGGAACGAGGGCAACCCGGAGTTCACCCGCAAAGGTTTCGGCGGGAATACCTGCAATCATATGATTCGCGGTCTTTTAGGGGGTAACAGATGGTTGGGAAACCAAGCCTACAAGATAGGCCAAGCAGCTGCGCAAGACCACCCTGAGAGGGTTTCATATCCAACTGCACGTTTACGCTTAGGTTAAAAAAACACCTCCGCGAAATAGCAAAGGTGTTTCACGACAAAAACTCGAGCCCCTGATTGAACAAAAATTCGGCCACGGCAATACCCGATTCACTAGATACCGTCACAGCGGCAGGCAGTTGTCCGGCGACATTGTCGCCTTCCTTTTTGGATTGCCTGTAATGACCTTTCAACTCATGCCCGTGCTCCTGCCAAAGGTAACAATTGTTGCCCCCCGTCGATCAGCTCATGTGGAATTCGGGTCCCAATGTCAGGCCACCTTTTTCGCCTTCCGATGTTCGATCTCCACGGACGGCAATTGAACGGGCCTTTACGACAACAGTTTCATCGTAGCCAGTTGGGCATTAGTAACCAAGAACAACCACCATTTTCAGAGGGCAAATTTACGTCCATCAGACCCAAGATGACGCCAGGAAAGTTGACATCCGTACTGCTCGCGTATGCAAGAACAGCAACGCAGCCAAGCCAGAAGGCGCATCAAAGCTGATTATCATCTTTCTGTTTGGCCTGTTCATTGTACTCGGACCCATCTTCGCATTCGGTGTCTTACTAATACTGCTGACCTCCGTCATTGCGCAAGGAAAAAAGCCCTATATAAGACAACGCGAAGAGGAGTCGAAATCGCCAACGGTAGCATAGCGTCCTCAACAGTTCACTCTGCCAACTCGAGCTCCGGAACTGTGACGTTAGAGGGACTTCGGAGTTTACTCAGAGCTCGTTCCTTAAGCTGGCGCACCCGTTCGCGCGTGAGGTTGAAAAAAACCCCGATCTGCTCCAAGGTCATTGGTTCCTCGCCGTTGAGCCCGTAGTACGAGCAGATGATGTAGTGCTCGCGCTCATCGAGGCATTTCAAGGTAGACTCGATCTTCCTACGCACCTCGAAGGTAGTGACAAAAGTATCCGGCGACGCTTGGGTATCGTCGGCTATGACGTCCAACAGATTGCGTTCATCATCTTCCTCGAACATCTCGTCCAGCGAACAAGCATCGCGTCCTTTGCGAATCGCATCCAGTACATCTTCGGCAGGCATGTCCAGTTCCACCGCGATAGCCTCGATGTCAGGGCCGCTCTCTCTGCCGTGCCCCAGACGATTAGACACCTTGGTGATCTCGTTCAACAACGAAATGCGGTTGGTGGGTAGACGCACGGTGCGTGTCTGTTCCGCCAGGGTTTGAAGAATGGACTGGCGGATCCACCAGACGGCATAGGAGATAAACTTGAACCCCCGCGATCCGTCGAACCGATCGGCGGCGGTAAGGAGACCGAGGTTTCCGGCACTGATCAGCTCCGCCAGACTGAGTCCACGGCCCTGATAGCTCTTGGCCACGTCGACCACAAAACGTAGGTTGGCATTGACCAGCTCGTCGCGCGCTGAGCGGTCACTTTTTTGGATTCGTGCCGATAGCTCGACCTCGCGCTCGCGCGTCAGAGGAGTGGAATCGACGAGGTCGTCGAAGTAGAGTCGGAGTGAGTCTGCGTCGTTCTTGGAATACCCTGCCAAAGAATACCGTCCTGTGGAAAATGATTGAGCGAGCATCGACCACGTGCGGGCCGATCTTCAATATTCTCAACGTCTGACAGGTACAGGAAGTTCCGCATGGCAGACCGGGAGGATCGACCGTCGACACTACGTTTTTTGCGTTTCGATGACGTCGCGGGTCCAACAAAACGCCGCCACCGTTGAGGGGAGACCAAGGGTCCCTGCAGCCAGTGCTACCACCTGCTCGACCTCTTCTGGAGAGATGCCTAAGCCCAACGACTTGCGCACGCTCGAGTGTACTGCCCCTTCCCGCTGGGCACCGATGGCGATACCCAATTTGATCAAGCGGCAGGTGCGTTCGTCCAGGGGACCGTCGCGTCCTGCGGCGGCGATCGAGTTCCAGGCGTCTTCTAGCTTCGGATAGCGCGAGACAAACTGGTTGTACGATTTCGGAGGTTTGGCTGTAGTCATGGTAGTACTCCTTGATCAGGCGCGCTAGCCATGAAGGTCGCGTTGAGTCCTCATGCAGCTCAACCTTAGTTCATGATCAGCAGCATCTTGATACGTTTGTCCGGGTGGCAGTGCGTGCTGCACGTTCGCGGGGCAGATGATCGACCCGCCCGTTTCGACGACGTGGGTCTCTTCGGCGATGGTTATTTGGGCTCTCTATTCCCGAATCTGAATCAGTGCATGGAACGGTGCGGTGTGTGCGCTCAAACTTTGTCCGGACTAAATGTAAGGTTGGTGACCATCCCTGCCTTTTCCTCAGCCACCGTCTTATTGACTACGAACTCGGGGATGTCGTCGTTCAAATGGTGCAGCGTTAACACCTCGCCCACCGGAGCCGTCACTTCATCGGAAGCTATAACTCTCATCCTGATGAATCCAATCTCTGCAGCGGCAACGGCACAATCTCATTCCTGAATCAAGGCGCGGATGCTTGCTTCGGTTTCCGAGGACCAACCGGAATGTACCTCGACGATGTCGCCGGATTGGTCGATGATGTAAGAGAGCGGGATGAAAATCTCTGCGCCGGAGAACAGCTGCTCGAACACGCTTTCTTCGGTAGTATAGATCGGATAGGTGATCTTCAGCCGCTGCAGGAATCCAGGAATTCGATCTCGCTGCTTGTCCATATCTAGACTGACACCTATGAGATCGACCCCCGCCGCCCGCAACGCCGGAGCCAGTTTTTCCAGCTCGGGCATCTCGCGCCGACACGGCGCACAGTAAGTTGCCCACATGTTGACTAAGTATTTGCGGTCTGGGCGCCGGCGCTTTTCGAAATCGCTTACGTTGCCAACAAGATCCACCAAAGGGATCGCCGGAAAGGAATCCCCCGGACCAAATCTGAGTGCCTGCAGAATGGGATCTCGTGCCGGTGCTGGATCGGGAAGTGCAAATCGCCGTTCGTATAGTCTTTGGTAGGTGGCTTCGCCCTCCACCAGCTTGATAGATGCAGGCGCCGCAACCGCTTCGAAGCGCTGGACGTTACCTGCCGGCCATCTGACCTGGACCCAAGCAGCTTCGCTGTCGGCCCCGAGACCGAACAAGAGCCGTGGATCACTTTGGGACACGAACCCGCTACCCCCGGCTTTGACTTTGGTGAGCACACCTTGGGTCGTCTTGACCCGGACCTCGGCGCCAAATGCGTCGCGTCCGCTCTCTCTACCTTCGAGCGTAACGCGCAAAAACCCGTTTTCCTGGCCGACGTTGTTCCTAAACAAATGGTGGGCTTGCCCCTGCAACGTGGTAAGAAATATGTCGTAATCGCCGTCGTTGTCGAAGTCGGCATAAGCCGCGCCGCGACCATCGGTTACCGAGTCCAATCCCGACAACCCCGAGATGTCGACGAAGCGTTTGCCGCCGTCGTTCAGGTAGAGCTTGTCGCGCTCGAACCCGCTGAAAGAAAACCCTTCCTCAAAGATCTTGCCCATGTGGTCGTTCTGGTACAAATCGTTGCCTGCCGCTTCCATACCCACGGTGGACGTCAGCACGTGACGCCAGAAGAGACTTCATGTATCCTTTAGCGATTCGCCGGAGATGAAGCCGTTGGGGGCATGCAGGTCCTCCCAGCCATCATTGTCCACATCGATAAACCCGCCTCCAAACGCCCAGCCAGCTCCCAATCCTCCTATCTCCTTGCTGACGTCTTCGAAGCTGCCGTCACCCAGATTTTTGAACAGCGTGTTTCCAGAAGCCAGCTTGTATAGCAGATTCCCCTTACCGAGTCGCTCGACGCGCTCTGGAAACAAACGCTTGAGTATCCGTGTGCCGGCCGTAGAGGACATGTTGGTGACGTGAAGGTCGAGGCGGCCGTCGTTATTGTAGTCGCCCAGGGACACACCCATTCCGTTTCCAGGATCCAACATCGCCCGCTCCAAGGCCGCATCGACGAAACGATCGCCTTCATTCAGGTATAACCCGTTCTCGCCAAAGTCATTGGCCACGTACAAATCAGCGCGGCCGTCATCATTCAGGTCGCCAAAGTGGGCGGCGTAGCTCCAGCGTCCGTCGGCTACACCCCAACTCGCGCTTTGCTCCCGAAACCTGCCGTTCCCCTGATTGATGAACAGCAGGTTCGGGGTGCCGTTGGTGGCGCGTCCCCACGAGTTGGGCATGATGACTCCGTAACGGTTGTAAGAACTTACGTAGATGTCCGGGAGGCCGTCGGCATTCACGTCGCCGCTGACGGCGCCGAACCCCTGCGCCGCGTGGTCAACGCCAGCTTCGATGGAAATATCGACGAACTCAAGCTTGCCGTTCGGAACGATCCTGTTTTCGAACAACATCTGAAAGCCGGTGGCAGCCAGAAACAGATCGCTGTCTCCGTCATTGTCGAAGTCTAGAAAAAGAGGAGCAGTTGCTGTGGGCGTGATTTCCACAGCCGCCGGTTCTGCCCACTCGCGGAACGAACCGTCGCCGTTGTTGAGGTATAGGAAGTTCCGTCCTACGCCGGTTGTGAACACATCCAGCAGGTCGTCTCGGTCGACGTCGGCAACAGCAACGCCATGAGCAACGAATACTTGATTTCCAGGTTGGCCGAAGCGAGGCACGGAATGGTACACGCCGGCAGGTGCGCTGACTTCGCTGAAGAGGTCAGCACGCGCCGAGTGGAGGTGTAGCTCCTTGATGTGAAACAGATCAATCTTCCAGAACCCGCTGGTATCGGCAGCTGCTTCGAGCTTGGCTTTTGCTTCTACCCATGACTGCAGTCCCGCGGCGTCACGACCGATGACAAAGAAGTAAATTTGTGCCAGTGCGCGGTCGCGGGTCGGCCTACTCTCTGATTCGAATTGGGCTTGTTTGACCTTGAAGCGGACATCCTCGATGGCACTGAACTGATCTAGAAACCGGCGCCATTCGTCTATGAACGCCCGTTTGCCAAGACCTTTCTCCAGAGGAATCGAGGTCGGCCGCTCGTAGATCCATTTGATCTGTTGCTTGAGCGCGCCTGTGGGGGGAATGTTTGTGGCGCTGAGCTTCTCGTCGAAATGCGTGCCCAGGCTGTCCAGTTGGCGTTTGAGGACAAATACCGACAGCCGATGGAGCTGATTCGCCAGTGCCTCGGAGAGGTCTTCGGTGCGCTGCAGGTGCTGCCGATCAACCTTCGTCACCGCAGACGCGTTTGCTGCAGGAACGTAAACACAAATCATTACAAACAGGAAAAGCGTCGCAATCACTTGTTCGTCCGTAGTTTATTGTTAAGCACCAAGTCGATCGTGTAGACCCCATCGTGGACCTTCACCTTCTGCGTGTCGCCGGCAAGCATTGCATGCCAGACCGTCAGCTCACAGGTTCCAGCGGACAGGCTGGCTATCTCATAGCTATCCTCTGCAGATGAAACCGCGAAGAACGGGTGACCTCCCACGCCGAGGTATGATAACATCCAGCGATGAACATTGCAGGCAAACGGAATCATGACCTCCGGTTTTGCGAAGACCTTGCCCGGTACCATCATCTGATTTTTAGAAGCGGACATGACGCCGTCGAATTCCTTGTTGATGGTCGATTTGGCATTGACGTTGTGGAGGATGTCATCGCCGTTGAGAAGGTGCAAGGGCTGCCGATCATTAATCCGACCAAGTGCGGCACATACATGCGTCCCTTCTGACCGAGAATCACCGATACCTCGGGGGCACGTATTTGCTGCTGTCGCTGATACAGATGAATGCATTCGCCATCCTGCGGTTCCCATCCATTGTTATGTCCTCGGATGGAATCTCAACGGCGTGCATTCCGACACAGACGTCGTCTGCAGTCATATCGATTGTTGTCGAAAGAGCATCGAGTGGACCATCTACGGTAACAGTACCGCCAATGCTTGCGGCGAAAACCTCGGGGCGGACCAGCACGGTTAGCGAAAGAATGACGTGGCGTGCGATCGGGTTCATTTTGCACCTTCCGCGCGGGGTGAGGGCAACGTCGGGGTCGGCCGGCTCAGAAAAACCGTGAGTAATGATACAATGAAAACGATTGCTGCGGTGGCTTGGTGTAACGAGGCGATTGGGGGATGAACATGTTTGACCACCACAGCGATACCGAGTCCGAACTGAGCTAACAACAACAGTAAGCATAGATCACTGCACAAGCGGAGACCGGAAGCCGCACGTGTCTTACGAAGAAAGGCCGAGAGAGCCACCGCCAATCCCAAAGGTACCAATGCGAACCAGCGATGTTGGAAATGCACCATCACTGGATTCTCTAAAAGATTAAGCATTGCTGGCGTAAGTGTGGCCAAGCCGGAGGGAACCCATGACCCCATCATCTCAGGAAAGGTTGCAGACACGTATCCGGCCTTGAGTCCCGCCATCAAACCGCCAGCACCAATTTGAACTATCAAAGCGACAAAAAGACCCAGAGCAAGGTTGCGTCCAGTTGTCGTGTTGTCGCCAGTTGGTGTGATGGAGTTTTCAAACGCCAACCATAGAACCGCTGCCAGTAGCGCTAAGGCACAGCCGAGATGGATCACGAGGCGGTAATGACTTACCTGGGGGTTATCCACCAGGCCGCTCTTGACCATCAACCATCCTACCAAGCCTTGCACGGCAAATAGAATGCCGATGCCCAGATAGGCTAGAATGCGATTTCTGGGCAGCGTTCCTCGCACGAGAAATATGATCAACGGGATAACGAATGCGAGTCCGGTGATACGTCCCAGCAAACGATGGGTGTACTCGCGGATGTAAAGATCTTTGAACGCCGCTAACGCGATACCGTGGTTGACTTTTTTATATTCCGGAGTGTCTCGGTAGCTGGCGAGTTTCTCTTGCCATGATGCCTCGGAGAGCGGCGGCACCACTCCAGTGACGACGTTCCATTCGACGATCGCAAGTCCGGAACGGGTCAGGCGGACCCAGCCCCCGTAGACGATCATCATCACGATTAGCCCACCCATCCCGTACAGCCAGAGCCCTACCTTTGGATTGCGAGGCACTGCCAGCAACGTTGGCGAAGAAGCCATTGTCGATTGTCTAAACATTCTGTGGATTATGAGTAATAAAGGTAGGCCAG
>CAYNZV010000019.1:0-41121 GCA_964401715.1 uncultured Gemmatimonadaceae bacterium
TGGCAGCGGCCATGATGATCGGCAACCCCTTCACCGATGTCCCAGAGCTCTGTTCGCAGGCTGTCGTGGTGACCAACAACGATCCCAAGGCAGCGGAGCGCGCTGCGCTGGAAATGGCGCGCGAATTCTGGGAACAGCGGGCACAAATGCAGGCACAATTGGTAGAGCTGCCCACAGCCATCGAAGGAGCGCGAACCGTCGACGGTACGGTTATCGTTGCGGATGCTGCCGATGCCACCAGCTCGGGAGCTAGTGGTGATAGCAATGCGGTGCTGGGGTTCGTATTAGAAAGCGGGTACAATGGCAAGGTGCTCGTGCCGTTGGTGGATGGACCAGCCGTCGAGCAAGCGTTTGTCGTCGGAGTAGGAAATTCGGCGAGATTCAGGCTGGGTGGTACCATCGACCCGCGTTACAAGCCCCTGGAGCTGGAGGCATCGGTGAAGATGCTGGCGACAGGTCCGTATTTTTTCGAGTCTTGGAAAAACGAAGAGGACGGTGGCGACACAGCCGTCTTGGTTGCCGACCAAATCACTATCGTGTTGACAACACGTGCTGTCAATCTGTTCGACCGTTCGCTGTTCCTATCCCACGGTTGCGATCCGCGACGATTCGATCTCGTCGTGGTGAAATCACCTCACTGTCAGGAGCAATTCTACGAGTCATGGGCGGCGGGGTATTTCAACGTCAACACGCCGGGGTCTACCAGCGCCGATCTGAAAACTCTCGGCCATCGATACTGTCAACGGCCGATGTTTCCACTGGATGACGGGGTGTCGTTCGAACCCGTAGCGCAACTCTATACATAAAGCCAAAAGATGGCTTCGCGAAAACTGAATCTGGCCGTCATAGGTGTCGAAATCCTGAGCGGTCAACATGCCCGTTATGCACGCGCACACGCCGACACAGTCCTCAAAGCGATCGCCGATCTTCGTACACGAGTGGGAAACGCAATTTCGCAATAAACGGAACCAAGTGTCACCAATGACATGCCGCTAAAGAAACTGTAGGGCGCTTCCCGTAATTAATCGGGACGATTCACAACCAACTTGCATAGATCCCTTGGGTATGGGGTTACCGATGGCAACCGACCAGAGTCCTGATATCGAAAACATAGGAAGGCGTTTTTCCATTGAAGGAGAATTCGTCAGCGCTGTCATGTATGGGACTGGCCACATACATGACAGCTATGCCGCTACTTACAACATACATGGACAGCAACGACGTTTTCTGTTCCAGTGGATCAACCAGCACGTCTTCAAAGATCCGGCGGCTGTTATGTCCAACGTTTCGCGAGTGACCGCCCACTTGCGGAGCAAAGTGGAGGCCCAAGGAAGTGGAGAAGTGGGACGCCGTAATTTGACTCTGGTACCCACGCGGGAAGGAAACACCTACTGGCACGACGGGGACGACGAATACTGGCGGGTTTATGAGTTCATCGAAGGGGCGCAGTCTTACGAGGTGGTGCGCTCGCCGGACCATGCAGAAGCCTGCGCCCGTGCCTACGGCCACTTCCAGTGTTTGCTGGACGACCTTCCGGGACCGCGGTTGATCGAAACCATTCTGGAATTCCACCATACCCCGAGCCGTTACCGAACATTCGAGGAAGCAATAGCCAAGGATTTGGCGGGGAGAGCATCTTCAGTAAGGAGAGAAATCGATTTTGCCCTCGCTCGCAAGGAGCTGAGCACACGCCTAGTGGATGCACAATCACGTGGGGAGATTCCTGAGCGTGTCGTTCACAACGATACCAAGGCGAGCAACGTGCTCATCGATGATACAACTGGCGAAGGCATTTGCGTGGTCGATCTGGATACGGTGATGCCGGGAGTGGCTCTCTACGATTTCGGCGACATGGTTCGCGCGGGGACCAATCCAGCGGCCGAAGACGAGACGAACCTGGACCTCGTGAACATGCAGCTGCCACTCTTCGAGGCGTTGGTGAAAGGTTATTTGAGTTCGGCCGGAGGGTTCCTAGTGCCGGCGGAGTTGGCGCAACTCGCTTTCTCAGGCCTGTTGATAACGCTCCAGCAGGGGGTGCGCTTCCTCACTGACCATCTGGAGGATGATCATTATTTCCGCACTACGCGGGAGAATCACAACCTCGATCGGGCACGGACGCAATTCAAGCTGGTGGAGAGCATGGAAGCTCAGGCGGAGCAGATGGAAGTGGTGATTGCCAAAGCAATCTCGGCTAAATAGCGAGTCAATCAGTCTTCTACTATTCGATCCTCGGGTCATGCCATAGCGCTCTATGCACATGCCAAACCGGATTGCCGAAGACGTCTTCTACAGGGGTGTCGTCATGACTCGTCAACCACTTTGCCGTCCGCGGTATGCCCGTATATATTCGATTTTATGTTTATAAAACTTCTCTTGTTGTTCACTGTCGTCCCCGTCGTCGAGCTTGCTTTGCTCATTCAGATAGGCAGCTATTTCGGAGTGTTCCCCACCGTTTTTGTAGTGCTTGCCACTGGAATATCTGGCGCCTGGTTGGCACGTTCGCAGGGTTTACTAGCGCTTCGGCGATTGCAGAGAGAGCTGTCGGCTGCCAGATTTCCGACTGAGGAAATATTTGATGGTTTTATCATCCTTGCCGGTGGTCTCCTGCTTCTCACGCCCGGTTTCTTGACCGATGTTATCGGTTTGGTCGCATTGCTACCCGGAAGCCGGTACCTCATCAAGCTGGTTATTAAGCGCGAGGTCCATCGTCGGCTGAATTTCCGCGGCTTCTCGGGTAACCATACAAAATACGAAGTCCGCTGAGCGTAGCCGCTCAGTCCACCCCAAAAATACTCCCGTACGGCGCAGCGAATTGGAGATTCGCCTTACGCATATTGGCGGTTCGCTTGGTGGAATATCCAGCATTGTTGTCCTTCTTTTGAGGTGGTCGCCGGAGCGTCAAGCCAATCCAGATGGGTCCAGGTGACTGGGCATCCTACCGGATCTGGTCCAGAGTTACAACGAAAAAACCGTGATCTCACACCTAAGTGCGGCATTCATGCGGTCTGTCCTCTGGTCGGCCTCGCCAATCTGCTTCTCTACCTTGAATCGAAGTTGCCTTACATCAAGTTCTGCAGGGAAATCTGTATAGGAGGAAAAGGAGGTGGGAGATGCCCGCGAATCAATTGGTCCCAGCGCGACCCACCTCGGATGGAGAGGACTTCAGTCTGCGAATGACCACACGGCGAGAGCTGTCTTGTATAACAGCCACTCCTTGTCTGCGTCGGTGAGGAAGTCCATGTGGGTTCGAAACAATTCCAGCGCAGGACCGTATCCTGGTGCTTTGAGTACATGGGGGAAGTCGGTCCCCCACATCACGCGCTGGGGACCGAAAGCCTCGTGGATCCGTCGAAAGGTGGGGAAGGTATCCCGGTGTGGATAGGGCAGGTTCGTTGTGGGCAATTGTGGAGTAAACTTAACATATACATTGGGATATTTCGCCATATTCAGCACGATGGTCTGGAGCGGATAGGGTGGGTCCTCGTCCGTGGGTGCGCGGCCCATATGATCGAGAACCACCTTGACTCCGGGAAATCGTGCAATGATCGGCTCGACCGCCGGAAGAAGAGTTGCTGGCCCGTAGACGATGAAGCAGGCCCCCAACTCCTCGGCGCGCCGCCAAATTGGATCCTGGTCGGGAGCAGCCCATTCGGCGGGATCGTCAGGCCGCGATAGGTGAATTCGCAGGCCGCCGAAGCCGTCCTTCTCGATCAGATGTTGTAGCTGATCGGGCGCATCCGGCGCATGACGATCCACCAATCCGATAGCCGCGAATTTTCCCGGGAACCGCCGCAGGCACTCCGCCACATAGCGGTTGTCGTAGAGGTAGTAAGCTGGCTGGACGATGACTGCTTTGTCCACTCCCGCCGCCTCCATGGTCTCATTCAACAACTCCACCGGTGCTCCTTCTTTCCTGTCGACCCCTTTGGCAAAGGGATAGCGTTCGAAGTTGTCGCTCCAAACATGAAGGTGGGCGTCGATTATCATCTTTTTCCTCCTTCGTACATGATCTTACTATTTCTTTCAAGCCATGGGACTCAAGTAAAACCAGATCACAGATGTCGCCGATTTCGGTTATAGAACGCGTCTGCTCGAATGGAGATAAATCGACCAGAATCAGTTCATATATGGCCTCTTTTTTCCACGTTTTCCGAAGAGTAGTCGCGCCCACACTGCCGGCGCAGCCGAGACCTTTGTCGCTTTGATCGCTACCGTTTCCGGGATTTCGATTGGTCTAGCGTGCATGATTCGGCTCTTGGAAAAAAGCGCCGTCGCGATCCTATCGATGGATGCTCGGCAAGATCTTGGCCGCCGATCTGGACTCACCTCTCAAAACACGACTTCAGCTTCGCCAAACCCTCCTTGGCTACCAATTCCGGCTCCAGCGCCCAGTAGCTCTCATTGAAAAGCTCCAGTGACAAGTAGCCGTCGTATCCGATGGCGGTCAAGTTGCACGCGATCTGCTTCCAAGCGGCGATGCCGTCGCCGGGATAGATGCGGTCGGCATCGGTCACCGTGGCTCGGCCGGGTGATTCTGGATAATCGTTGACGTGCACCAGACCCAAAATACCTGGACCGAAATGCTCGAAACCGTAATGGTGACCGCTGCCTTTCCACATGTGGAACACGTCCGCGAGAATTTTGACCCCAGGCCGGCCACACTCGGAAGCGACGAAGAGAGCCTCGCCGGTAGTACCGAGGGTTTTCGATATGCCCCAATATTCGAGCACGGGGGTTACGTCATATTTCGCCGCGAGGTCAAGGACGGCTGCGTATCGAGCTGGTACCTTTTCCAGATCCACCACACGATGGTGGATGCCGAATGGCGGCGCCGCGAGGAACGGACAATCGAGTTCTTGTGCCATCTGAAGGTAGCGCTCCATTTCCTTCAGACCTGCTTTGCGGCGGTCGTCTTCCGGCACCGCCCACTCGGGAAAGGCGATCAAATTGACGATCTGAATTTCGCGAGAGGCGGCTTTTTTTTTGACCGCTTGAAGATCTCCACCAGTCTGTACCCATTGGTCGAGTTCCTTGATCCAGGGTTCGAGGCCCTCGTATCCGGCATTCGCGGCGGTGTCGATGGCGTCGAGAACAGTCGCGCCTTCAGCGCGAATCGTGCTGGTGTTCAAACAGTACTTGAACCGTGCCATTTTCGAACAACCTCTCTATTAAGACCGCGCTGAAATTTATCATGTTGTGATACAAGGCCAACATCAGGAGCCATCTTCGCGCGATGGTACGGATCCTGAGGCGCTGGACGTCTCATCACGCGTTGTTGGTGCTCCAGACCTGGTTGCGCGCCGCAAACTCCCACACCTCGTTGTAGACGGTGGGATGTGGTCGAGATGGTGTTTTTCCAGGAGGTTTGTTGTTGCGATCGAGAAGTTCCAAGCGGTCACGACCGCGCGGTTGGTCCAGCCATTCCCGCTCTTCGGGTGCAGCGGCCAGCTCCCGTTGCAGGATAAACTCGACGTGGTCGAACTGAGTGATGGCCACATGAGCAAGAAAAACGCGGCTGACGTTGCTGCCATCCCAGGTCAGGAGATCGGGTAGTAACACCGGACCGGTGCATACTTGGAACTCGCTATCGGCTTCATTGATGTTGATGAGATTTATCGGGTAATCGACCGTTATTTCCAATCCGCGGTCTTCGTAGACACTTTGGGCTCCTAGCAGATCGTTGGCTAAGGTCGCGTCAACAATTTGGCTGGCGTTCTCCAGCACTCCGTATTCAGAGCGTTGCCTTATGTCTATGTGATACTTTTCGAAGTTCTTGGCTAGGGATTTGCCACTACCTTTTTCAGCCTCCCAACTGGGACGTCTGGCGATTGGTATCTCCCGTTCCCTGGAGAACGCCATACGCCACTCGTTGTTAGGTACCTGGAAAAGATTGCGGTTTGCAATGGTGTACTCCGTCCGACAGGGTGCACCGAGAAAGAGTTCAGTGCCGTCGCCGCCTTCGGCTGGATCGCGGACCAAACAACGGGCTTCGAGGTTGAAACGGACGTGATAGACTTGTCCGGTTTCGCCGACGAAACCGCCGGCCCACTTGTAATACGGATCCGGGGCCCACGGGTGTGATTTCCAAGTGAAAGTGGAACGAAAGAAATCGATCATATCAGTCCTCTTTAAGTGACCTGTCCAACCTGCCTTACTTTCACGAAACGTCCTTTTTCGACTGACTCCTTTGCGGCCAGGCAGGCGTAAACCGACTGGATTCCCACTTCGATCGGCGTCCGTGAGCGGGAGGTACCGCGCACAACGTCAATGAAGTCGTGCGCCAGGGAAATATCGCCACCAAAGTGACTGGCACCTTCGCCAGCGCGCTCGGTGGCGGCGAACGGATCGTGGTGGCGCGAGTACTGCAGCTCGTTGGTGTACCAGTCGAATGCGATCTTGCCATTGTATCCACTGATACTTGCGCCGCGGGTTGCAGCTCCCCGGCGCGCAAAGAAGACTTGGGTGTAGGTTCCGTGCCCACCAGATGCGAATTCGAGGAGGGCACTGGAACAATCTTCGTTAAGCCGATGACCTTCACCACAGTCGATGCCGAAGACGCAAAGATGATCACGAGCACGATCGAGGCCCCGACGCATACGATTCTGGGGAGACTCCAAGCAAGTTTCTTGCTCATCGCATTTTGAACAGACCAACCCAGAGGGTTTGTTGCCGCCGAAGATCTTGCCGCGGGTAGCCATAGCGCTGACTCTGGTAATGGGGGAGTTCATCAGGTAAGCCATGTAGTCGAAGTCATGAGTGGCTTTTTGCAGGAATAAGCCCTGAGTGATGTCGAAGTCCCGATACGGTTCCTCCCAGTAGACGCGTCCGTACGGTACGTAGTTGTTGGCCTCTATGTGGATCGGTGTGCCCACTGCGCCTTTCTGCAGTTGATTTTTGGCCAGATTGCACAGCGGAGAAACGCGAAGTGGGAAGCTTACCACGACCTGACACTTCGAGTTTTCGAAAGCACGTTCCAAACCCGTAGCCTGGCGCATGGTGATGGCAACGGGCTTCTCCAGGTAAAGTGGCAAATTGTAGTTCGCCGCTTTGATAGCAAGCGGAGCGTGAAGATTGCATCGGGTGCCAATTGCCAGCGCGTCGAGGTGGGCGTTGTGCATCATGTGGTCCAGGCTGGGGTGGAAAGTAACGTCGCCGGTATCCAATGAATCCATTCGTCTGCGTACTTCCTCTTCGGCTGGATCCACCACACTCACTACCCGAATGCCGGGTTCGACCTCACGGAACACAGTGCTGACGAGACTGTGCATACGACTTCCATATCCGACAATACCCAAACGCATATGATTCCCTTTTTTCAACTATCTCAGGTTTATTTATTTCAAGATTCGCGAAAAACGACGCCGCGTTCCGATAGCTTGTAACCTAACGCGAGGCTGATGGTTAATCCGAAGTTGTTCAGCTTTTGCACCTGTGTCCTGAGGCACTTTTGGTCAGCTTTATCATTTGAGCAAACTAGGTCCGGAGATGCATGTAACTAAATTTATTGGCTGGGGGTGCACACCTGAAGCGACCACTTATCACGCGAAAGTTCCGAACGGCGGACAATTTCGGTAGTTTATAGAGAATGTGTTTTGTGAAGCGCCTCAGAGGGCCCGTCCGAATTCCGTGAATCCCACCAGCGCCCGTACGAAGATCGTCCAGGAGTTGAATTCGCCAACTGGTCGAGGAACCTGCAAGCCCAGCACCCCGTAGCGATCCGATATAACTCCGCCCAGCGAGGTTCCGTCGCGCTGGAAGATATCGTCGAATTGCTTTCTGTCGCGGGTCAGGCCGACGATGGTATACAGATTGTAGCCGAAATAGGATGAGCGATTAATCAGGTTGACGAAGGCGGTACGGCGCTTGAAACTTTGTCGCTCGTGTACTTTGTCCTTGAAACGGTAGGGGAGAGGTCCGAGGCCCTGGAATCCCAATTGCAATAATGTCCGGCTCATAAGTGGATATTCCAAGCGTAGAATAGGAATTGTGCTGATCTCGGAAGTGAGCGCTCGGCTCTTGTAGGTCCCATCCGTCTGCCGGTCAGCCTCCAGGTCCACCAAGCGAAAGAGCATGAACTTGAACTGAGGCTGCACCTTGAGCGTGCCCCAGTGCCAAATGTACTCGGCGCGGCTGACTGCGGTCCACAGATCCAAGCGCCGGGCGCGCTGTTTGTCGTCGCCAGGGAGTGCCCCTCCCTGCTGCCAGTTGAGGCGCAGTCGTAGTTTGTTTACCAGGTGCAGTGCTGGCCAGGGAGTTAGCATGCTTTCTAGATAGGTCTCGTTGACGTAGCTATTGCGGTAGGCCAAAAGATCTTTGCGCGATTGGTTGAAGAAACCGATGCTATTGATCTCGAGTCCTCCGTCGCCGGCTCCTACTTGTGCCGTCCGAGGTTTTTCCACGAGTTCGTTGAACGCATCCGGGATATCATCTTGAACACGACGAAGGTGGTTCTCAAAAAAGATACGTTGTATGCGACCTACTCCTGTGCGCTGGTAGTTTAACAAAGCATAAGTGGATTTGTTGCGCCCCGCACCGGCCACCTGATTGACATCGTGTCGGCCCACACTAACCGACCAGTTTTTGCTCAGGTCGAGCTGTCCGAAAACGTGGGCCCCGCGTTGGTCAAGATCGTAAGGCAGATCTATGTCCCAGTCGTCTTCGCGCAGATCCACTTCATCGTTGTTGTTGCGGTCGAGTCCGTAGACGTACTTATTGGGTTCTACATCGTACATCAGAAACGGCTCTTCGTAGTCGGGAAGATCGTTGAAGTTGCGATTGGTATCCGGGATGCCGTCGTTGTCCTCGTCGTGCCCGGGGAAGGTACCGTTGGGGTCGACGCTTTCCTGATCGCGGCCAGCGGAGAGGTTTTCACCCAGCGGGGCATCGACGAAGCGGTCGCGATCGTCGTTGTCCTGCACTAACCGCCAGTAGACCGTCTGATTGGTGAGACCCGCCAGATCTCCGTAGCTGAAGGCCATATCCCGCTTCAGATAGCTGCGGATCTCTGTGGTATAGCCCGGATTCATTGAGAAATACTCCGCGCCCACACGACCACGACCGAACCAGCGAAGGATGCTGAGGTTGTAAGCGGCATCGTGCTTGGCGAACCTGGGGGCGTCGACGAAACGGCGCTCCCCCTGCACGTGCGAGGGGTAACGAGAGTAGAGCGACGAACGCGCATATTCTCCGTTGACCTCGAACCCCGCAATGGCGAACTGAGCATCGGTGCCGTAGACGAACAGGGCTGTATCTTCACCGATCTTGAAACGCACTCGCTTAAGGTTCGACAGGTCCTGAATATTTCCCTTGGCTCGAACGGTGGTTCGGTAGAAGGTAGACTTGAACTGGGTTTGTACGTTGCGGGCACGGGAATTGGCCAACCACAGGGTGGCTACATCGACGCGGTAGTCGTTGCCCATAAGGGCTTCCACTGCTACCGATTCGACGAATGGTTCCTGCGAAATGTCGAACAGGTAGATTAGTACTTCATCGCTGTCAGTACGCAAAATTTCGTCAGGTGATTCCAACACTATGTTCGCCAGCAATTCCTCTAGATTGGTATCGCCACTGACGTCTTCTCCATTTTCGTGTTTTACACGGTAGATGTAATCGGCAAACAGCGGCATCTCCCGGTCGCGATAGAAGACCCCACCATTGAAATCGTTAAGGGGCCTCGGGCGATTGTACAAGACCGGATTGAACTCACCGGTGCTGCGAGAGGCTTTCCCCACATAATGGCCCGCGCCATCGCGGTGTCGCAGTACCTGCGGCTGCAGTTCCGGGCGTGTTTGGCCGTTGACGATGAGCTGCATTTCCTGCACTACAGGGCCCTTAGGGCCGTCGCCGGGGGAATCGTCGGTAATGCGCAACACGATCAGGTCGAAGACCGGATTGTTGGGCCGCACTCTACCTTTGAGGCTGTTGCCCGGCTGCGTGCTCTGGTAAAGATGCATATTGACCCCGTTCAAACCCAGGCGCAGGGCACCGATCTGCGCTTCTGCCCGCGTTCCCAGCAGCATCGTGTTGTCGTCGGCGATGAAGTGACCGTCGATGATCCAGGGAGCAGAATCCTTCGACAGTGTAGATGCCTGCCGTTCGAGGCGCGACATGATGGTGGTGATCTTGAGATTCGGTCTGTAGAAGTCGAAGCGGAAGCCGTTTAGATTGACCTTGGCCAACGTCATCGGGGTGAAATAGGCCTTCATTCCGTCACCGAGGATAGCGCTGTAACCCCACTTGCCGTAACCATCGCGTCCCACCATAACTTGATCGAAGACCGGACGAAAAGTGTGCATGTGTTTGAACATGTCGCTGCCGAACTCCTGGTTCGGCATTCGTGTCTCGCGCCAGTTGTAGATTTCGTACCCGGTGATCAGGTGGTTGCCCAAAGAGCCGTAGAAGCTCCGCGGTTGGTCGGTATATGGGTGACTGTGATTGGGGTAGTTGGTGAAGTTGTTGAAGGCGAAGTTGCGATAGGCAGGGAGCTGGCGCTGGAAGAAGGGATAGGCGGGCTCTACCTTGCTCAAGGCCAGATCCAAATTTTCTTCCTGGCCTCCTTCTGTAACGCTCCACGAAAGCGTCATCAACAGCAGCAGGCGTCGACAATCAGTCAAATATTGCAATCGATCTTTGACTCCGAGTCCGAACTCTTCCCCCGAGACCTTCTTGGTTTGGTATAGTATGAGTTACGAAAATACAGTTTGATTGACAAATTTTGTTTCCGCACCTGGCTCTCAACAACATTCACCTCCAGTGTAACGCGGATATGAGAAAAATTTGTGCCGCGTGGGCATGGTTCTCATTTCGACGTCGATACTGGTGCTGAGCGGTTGCAGCCATTCGATAGAGGACAGCATCGATAAGCTCGCTGCCGTGCTCAACGAAGAGCAGACTCGGAGGTTGCGCCAGCTCGCCAAAGAGAACGCCTATGCAGAAGATCTACAGGTTCGCGAATTCGCTTCGTATCTGGTGGAGGAATTAGTCGTCGGCTAGTCGCGGAAATCTGTGCTTCCCGCCAACCTGTCGGAGGTCGATTCGCTGTTCAAGGTGGCATTGACGTAAGTGCAAAACAGCGAAAAGTTCTGGTTCGTGAAGATCGAATTTCGATGAGAGCTAGATTATCATCCGTGGCCCACACCGGGCGAGATGTCGGACACCGACGTTCTCCGCCTGTTCCACTGGAAAAGAGAAGAGTCAGCCGTTTCGGGGGTACGATAGTCTCTGTGCGACGGGGTGCATGGTGCTCCAATAGGAGACGTAAGTCTGTCGGGTGTTCGGCTGACCCGGAGTGTTTGATTCAATTTTGCGGGCCGCAATAGAGAATAACCGAAGTGCAAACGTTTTCATCGTCCCATACTGTTTCACAATGAGTGAGATGGGAAATCCACATATTTCGCGTCGAAAATCGGGGGGTCAGATATGAACGTTTCGTGGGATGAGGACAGCTCAATCTTCAGATTCAGTACGGATCGCATCGAGGGCATCGTAGCGGCCCGTTTCCAAGGCACGGACAGTCATTGCCACCGCTTGTATCAAGTGGTGCACAAACCCACGGGAAAACTCGTCAGTCCGGATAATGAGCGTGAAGCGGGACTCCTCAGTCTATACAAGATTCTCGCTCGCTCCAGTTATCTGACCGAACTCCGTGTCCAGCGACCTCAGGTGCAGCCACTGGAATCTGGACTTTGTTTTCGTTGGCAACCCACTATGCATCACCAGGCGTACGTGGAAAGTACTGTCGAAATCAAAGAACCAAATATTATAGACGTGAGCTTGAAGGTAGAAGGGTATGCCGACTACGCAGACTATCAGGTTTACCTCAATTCGTACCTGGCCCACGGCTTCAAGCCAGCGGTTTACATGGAAGACGAAGATGAGGAGGCAGAGCAGGTTCAGGTAGAGTACAATCCGGTTTATCGTGGCATGTACAATCTGTTTCCACGCGACATGGATGCTGCCAAGGTGCTTTACGATGGCCGAGGACAGAGCGGCCGCCATAAATGGTGGGTCGCGTTGGGGCGCATGTATGCCTGTCCCATGGCTTGCTTCTCGGATGGGACAGTGGATGTTCTGCTGATGGGCCGTCGCGAAGATGTGCAGGCAGTGGGAGTCAGCTACTCCGGCGATGAGGCACAAGACAGGGTTGCGGCACATCGCGGCATCTACCTTCCCCTGTTCGGAAAGACCTTGCGTCCAGGAACTGGCTGGCAGACACAGGCGCGCATGGTGATTGACGCTTTCGGCAACGAATCATCCCGACACCTGCAAGTTTATCGGCAATTCCGCGAAGAGGTTGCCCTTAAACCTCGAGACGTTCTCGCCATACCACAGGAATGGCTCTAATGGCCGGGAAGGACGCACTGAAAGTCGCCGTCATCGGCGGCGGCAACATTGCCCGGAAACATCTGCCCGTGCTCAAGGACCATACCTGTTTCGCATCGCAATTACCGTAGATTTTATGAAGAATGCGACGGTAATGAACTGGGCGTCGTGCCGTGCATCCTGCAGCACGGCGACGTACTTCAGTGGGCTGCCCTATTGGCCGACCGGTAAGTTGCCATCCGTAACCTAACTGCCGAAGCGGGATGCGCAGACGTGCTAGGTTCGATTTTCGAAATTTTGGCCAACGCAGAAGGATTGTCTCTGACGTTGCGACCGACTAATCTCTCTAATCTCTATGCCCGAGAGTAAGGCGGCCCCAGGTTCAGATCGGCCGCCCAAAATCGGTGAAACCGATCAACGTCCGCACAAAAAAACTCAAAGCGTCGAAGTTGCGGGCATCCTGAAATCGGGTGTTGAAGGCCCTGCTGTCGCGGCTGACCCCGGCGATGGTGACTAGCTCGTAGCCGAAGTATCTGGAGAAGTTGGTCAAGGTCACGAAAGCGGTGCGCTGTTCGAAGCTGTTTCGTTTTGCCGTTTCGTCCCGCAGCCGATAGGGCAGGGGCCCGATACCCTGAAAGCCGGCACGCAACGTGGTCCGGGGCAACATGGCATATTCCACGCGCAAGATTGGAATGGAGCGCAGTTCGGATAACAATCGGATATCGCGCTCCTGGTCGACGAGACGCAGCAGCATGAGTTTGTACTGAGCCGTCACGGTTACCGCGCCGATCTTCTTGCTGTATTCTGCCCGACTCACCGAGGTCCAGAAGTAGAGTCGGCGTTGACGCTGGAAAACGCCGTTGTACAATTGGCCGCCTCGCTGCCAATTGATGCGGGCCCGCAGTTGCTGCCAGAATGTGAGGGTGTTCCATGCCGTTGCACGGGCATCGAGATAAGACTCGTTCACATAGCTGTCTTGATAGGCCAGATTGTCGTTCACGAAGGTGCTCGCAGTGATCGGTGGCTTGTCGATCAGGGCAAAGCCGGGGGTGTTGTGCGATTCGAGTCCGTCGGAGTGGAACACAGCGTTGCGGTAAGCGCTTTCGTCCATCACCAGAAATTCGTCGGCGATGTCGTCCTGGACACGACGGAAGTTGTTCTCGACAAAAAGCCGGTTTTTGCCGTTTCGGGTGTATAGGTTCAGCGTCAATAATAGGTAAGTGGCTCGCGTTAGGCCGCTTCCCGCGATTTCCCCCACGCTGTATCTGCCCGCGGCAATGGAGAATTGTGGCAGAGGGTCGAGCTGGGCAAAAAGGTGGTAACCCCTTTGATCTGGATCGTAGGGGTAATCTACCTGACCATCATCTTCGCGTTTGTCCGGCTCATCGTTGTTGTTGCGATCGAGCCCGTAAACGTATCGATTCGGTTCCACGTCGAACATCAGGAAAGGTTCATTATAGTCAGGGACGAGATCGCCATCCCGGTTGATCTCGGGAAATCCGTCGTTGTCTTCGTCCTGCGAGAGAAATACCCCATCGAGGTCGAACGCCTGAGCATCCGGAGCAAAACCCTCTAGGTTGCCAACGCGACGATCGGGAAAGCGGTCGCCATCGTCATTGTCTTCCACCAGGTCCCAATAGACGGTTTCGTTAAACATGCCTTCCAGCGTGCCGTGGGCGGGCGGCGCATCCAGGTAGGTTCGGTAGGTAGTCGCGAAACGTGGATTGATAGAAAACAGCTCGGCACCTAGCCGGCCGCGTTCGAACCATCGGGTGGCGTTGGCATAATAGGCGCTTCCTTTCTGGGCTATCCTTGGCCCCTGGTCGAATGCAGGAACTCGATCGACGTGCGCCGGATAGCGGGAGTACTGTGCGGAGCGAGCGTACTCGGCAACCAGGTCGAGCCCAGGAAGTGACAGCGCGGCATCGGCGCTGTAGGCGAAAATGCCCGTGTTTTCACCTATCGGAAGTAGCAGGAGACGCGCATTGGTACCATCGCGGTTGTTCCCGCGAGCGCGGGCGAGGGTGCGATAGAAGGTGGAGCGGTAACGCCCGTGGTAGTTGCGGGACCTGGCATTGATCGTTGTCAACCACGAAACATCCACGTGATAGTCGTTGGCAACGAGAGCCTCGACTTCCAACGATTTAACGTCTTTTTCCTGGCGTAGATCGAAGAGAAACACCAGCTGTTCCTGACCATCAGCGGTTAGAATTCGGTCGGCAGATTCCAAGCGGAAGCTCGCCAGTAAACCCTCGAGCTCTACCGCGTCGCTTATATCCAAACCGGCTTCGTGGTCCATCCGGTAGAGATAATCTGCGTACAAGGGTATCTCGTCGCGTCCTCGGTAGAAGCGTCGATGGCCCCTGAACAACGTGTAATTGACGGCGCGGAAGCGACCGGTGGCGGAGGATCGGGAGCCGACTTGGGCTACGGCGCCGGCGTTGTGGCGGATAATCGCGGACGACAGATCAGGACGGGATTTACCGTTGACGTGTAGTATAACGTTGTGCACATGGGCGCCACCTCTTTCGTCCCGGGGAGAGTCGTCAGAAAACCGCACGATCACCCAATCCATCAGTGGATGATCCGGTCGCAATATTCCTTTCAGACTGTTGTTCTCCCGATTGCTGTCGTAGACGTGGGAGTTGGCGGCATTGAGTCCCAGCTTGGCGGTGCCAAGGTCCGCCTCCATTCGTCCTCCAAAAAGCAAGGTGGAATCGAAGGCGATCTGTTCCGGGCCGCGGGTCCAGGCGGCGGGACTGCGCTGATAGACGTGAGGGCGCTCGATGCGCGAAGCCATGCCGGTGAGGTTCAGGTGTGGTACTGAAACATCCAGTCGGAAGCCGTTGAAATCGGTCATAGAAAGGGTTAACGGCGACAGACGGGCAATGAGATTGTCGCCAACGATCAGGCTGTATCCCCAGTCGCCGTAGCCATCGCGACCGACGACGGTGGCATCGTACACCTTGTTCCAAACCAGTTGGAGCATCTCGTTCGGCTTGAATATAGAGCTTCCGTACTCTTGTTCAGGGCTACGTGATTCGGTCCAGAAGAAGAGGTCGTATCCCGTGATCAGTTCGGATCCAAGCGGACCGAAGAGAGTACGGGGAGCATCGTGGTGCGGAAAGGCATGGTTCGGGTAGTTGGTGAAGTTGTTCAGAGCATAGTTTTGGTAAGCGGGACGCTCCCAGCGAAGGAAGGTTCGCGGCGGGGAGAACTCTTCGACAAGTCTCTGTCCGTCAGCCGTGGCCACAAACAGCGTGGAAATGATTATTACTATCGCACCGCTCAATAGAGAAATCTCGATGGGGCCAACGCCGGCTTGCTACGTGCTAAGTAGGTTAGATGGTCAATCTGGATGCACGACCTGTTGACGCCAAGATTGGATGATGTCATCGCGGAACGGAGCGCGCACGCCGCTCTTGATGGCTTTGACATTGTTCTTCTTGGCGGTGTATTCGAATTCGTCGATGAGCTTCCGGTAGCCTGTTGCATCGTCACGTGGGCCTGCTTCGATCTCGAGATACAGGATAGGCAGCTTGGCCAGCGCAATCCTGTCTTGAAGTTGGGTGTCAGCTCCGGCCAGCCCTTCTGCGCGGGCAAAGATTTCCCTGGCTTGTTCGACGAACTCAGAAGTGAGATAGGCAGCGCTGGCGCCAGGTCCGTGCTCTTTGTGCAGCTGCAACAGCTTCCCGGGATCGGCATGCAGCCGCTCCCAGATCTCCCAAAGCATGTCGCAATACTCCTGCATCGGCACCGCCGCCACACCATAGAAGCCGTAGTTGAAATCGCGGATCAACGCTCGAGTAGAGCGGGAAGGATCCCACAGCTGCTTGGCCCAGACCCAGCTGCGTAGCAGACTGCGGTCAACGCCGTTGGTCGGATGGTGCTGCGCCTGAAGGAATACACCAGTAACGCCGTGCTCAATGTAGTAGCGCAGGTTGGGTGCTACCACGGGCATGTTCGGTAACGGTAGAATGTAGTTATGGAAGTCTATTGTGTAGTCCCAGATAATTACTCGCGCTCCAGTTTCCGACCAAGCCTTCAGCGCGGTGGAAAACTTTTCGGTCTCCCAGATATTGAGCAGCAGATATGACCAGTTATGATCGTCGGTAGCTAGCCAGATCAGCACGTTGTCACGTGGCCGGAGCTTCTTCGGGGGCGTTTTCGTGTCCAGATAAGCGAGGGTTGTGACCATCAGATCGGGATAGTCTTCCGCCACGGCATCCGCCACCGCATTCACCAGGTCCAGCAGCGGACCCATGTTGGATCCCTCGGTGTCGCTGATCGCCTTGCAGACTTTGCACGTGCAGGTACGGCCGCCGTCGTTTGGGGAGATGTCCACGATCTTGCTGTCTGGTTTTTTCTCGAGGCGTCCGAGGGTAGTTTCGATGATGATCCGGCGCACTTCCGGATTGGTCAGGCACAGCTGGTGTGGGTTTCGATGACCATCCTCCATCATGAAGTATTCGGGGTGCTGCTCGAAGTTGGATGGGTGAATAAGCTCGTTGAAGGAGTGGACGAATCGTGCTAACGGCTTGGGATGCCCCCCCCATTCTTCGGGCACCGCCACGCCGATGCCAAAGGTGCGATTGCGCAATGACCAATCCAGGTCTTGCACCTCAGTGTAGTAGGGATCCCGGCGGTCTACCAAGGCCGGTGCGTAGGTTCGGGATACGGGGCGAAACTGCAGCGTCGGTTGGGATGGAATCGAAGTGGCGCTGGGGGTGTACCACCTACAGCCCAGGTCTTCTTCCAGCAGGGCGTAGACCGCGTTGATAATGCCGCGACCCATTCCTCCAAGAAGGTAGAGGTTGTCATCTCGCTGGGCGATTCGGTAGGCGTCTTGCCGCCGAGCCAGTTTTCCGAGCCCGATCTGGGCCTTGGATGCCAGTCGAGTCTGCCCGACGCTGATGAACCTTCCGGTGAGCACTTCTGCCTGGTAACCGGTGTCGGGTTCCACGTAACTGCTTTCGTCTGCCGGATCTTCCTGGATTATGGGGAACGTTGCCCCGGTCATTTCGCGCAGCCAGTATGCCAGGTCCTGTGTCGCTTTGATTTCCTGTGTGATTGGCTGGTGACCGTAGACAATGCAGATTTCGGTGTGCCCGTCCGTTGCCAAAGCCATGGGGGGGCCGGGTTGGCCCGACGGTTCCAAGGCGTTGATCCAGGACGGATGGCGTGGCATATCGTTTGATGACAGTTCTTTCATCGCAACCTCGTTTTCCGCTCGTATTTCCGTGGTCAGTACAGCAACCACAAGGAGTGCCAATTCGATAGATTGAACAGTTTTCATCGTTTGTTTTTTGTTTACGGTTGTCCCAACTTGGCTGCATTTAGAGGAATAAGGGTGCCGTCGGTACGCGGGTCAAGTAGGTCATTCATCAGGTCAGGTTCACCCGGTGCGCATCGGCCACATAGGGATTCAGGGTGATACCAAGTCCGGGGCGATCATTTAACATTATATGTCCACCGATGATTCCTTCCGGCGGGTCTGTCAGCTCTGCACGCCAAGGGACTTCACCCCAGCCGAACTCGAGGATTTCGAACTGGCCGAAACCGGCCATGGCGTGTGCGTGGGCCGCAATCGTTACCGGCCCATACGGTCCGTGAGGCGCGGTCGGAATCCCTACCGCCGCGGCCATATTCGCCACCTTGCGTAACTTGCCCATACCCCCCACAACGTTTACGTCGGGCATGATCACGTCCAGGGTTTTCCGTTCCATTACTTCGGTCCAATCTTCCTCGAACATGCGCTGCTCGCCACCGGCGATGCGCATCCCGCATCGCTCCTTGACCTCGAGGCAGGCGTCGGTGTTTGCTTCCGGCGTCGGCTGCTCGAACCAATAGAGTCCGAGGTGGCGCAGGGCATCGGCTAATTCCAGCGATCCTTTGATGGTGAAATGGCTGTGGCAGTCGACGAGCAGATCGATTTCAGGGCCGATAGCCTCCCTCACCGCGATTATGCAGTCGATTCCCTTCGCTGCTTCCGCGGCCGAATTAAGGTTACCGGGCATACTGTCGAAAGGGGCCAGCTTGATGGCATCGAAACTCTCGCTGACGGCCATTCGCGCGCTGGCGGAAAAACCCTCGGGCGTACGGTCTGTCGTCGCCCGGTTGATATTGGCATAGAGCCGGAGCTCGTCCCGTACCTTGCCGCCGAGCAGCGTGTGAACTGGCACGCCTGCCGATTTTCCAGATATGTCCCACATGGCTTGTTCGACGGCGCTGCGGGCGTGAACATCAGGGCGATGGTTGCGGTTTCCAGGCCACTCCGCGTCAAACGAGTCGATACGCGTGGGATCCCTGCCCACAAGCCATTCACCGAGTTTCCGCAGCGACGCCACCTGCGGTTGGTAATTTGTGCCCGCGAACATTTCTCCAATACCCCGAACTCCTGCGTCTGTGAAGACGTGGACGAAGATCCACTCACCTCGGTGGTTCACGTGGACGGCGTCGAGCTCGATATGGGTAATGCGCATACTTTGTTATCGGTCTGGTGTGCCACTCGAAGGCGTAACCCGAAAATATCAAACCTTGCCCCTCGTTAAGATACGTATCTTTATGTGCCCTGACTGGCAAACAGGTTCATGGATGAAGTAGAATTCCCAACCAGACTAGTCCAGTAGCGTACCAATACGATCAGAGGGAGAATCCCAATGCGAAATAGATGTATCCGCAGCCCATCATCGAGGTTACGATTCGCCCATGGGCGGGTAGATATCACCCCGCCCGTAGGTATCTACCACCGCATGTGGGGCGCAGCGCGACACGATAGGGCGACAGGGATACACCGTCCATTGTACGGAGATGTTTTAGTTTTTGAGCCACTCGATCTGGCCGGTTCGGACCAGCGCATGATTCGCGTGCAGTTGGACCATGTGGGGTTTGGGGAGGAGAGACACCGGGCCTTGAAGACTGTGGTGGGACAGGCCGGGGGAGTGCCTCTAGAAAGAGTGGTGCTCACCTACTCGCATACGCATTCGGCTGGTTGGTACACTCCGGATCGCTTCGAGCTTCCAGGTGGAGAGCTAATGCTCGCTTACCTGGAGCAGCTGGGTGACAAACTACAGAAGACGTGCCGCGAAACCGTTGGGTGTCTGCAGGAGGTTGTCATCACTTATGAATATGGTTGGTGTGGAATGGCCGCGGAGCGTGATTGTTGGGATGAGGAGATTAACGGCTACGTCACTGGCTACAATCCAGACGCCGCGACAGACAACCAGGTTACCGTCGGCCGGGTCACTGATGCCAACGGTACCATCATACACTCATTTGTCCACTACGCCTGCCATCCCACCACGCTCGCCTGGGAGAACACTTTGCTGAGCCCAGACTTTGTGGGCGCTATGCGAGCAACTGTAGAACAACAAACAGGCGGGAACTGTTCCTATCTGCAAGCGCCTTCCGGTGATATCGGGCCGCGTCATGGCCATCAGGGTGACACGTCGGTAGCGGATTCCAACGGCAGGCAACTGGCATGGGTGGCATTGGCGATGCTGGAGTCGATGGGTCCGGTTGGCCACGATTTCCGGTACAGCGGGCCAGTGATCTCCGGTGCTACCCTTGGAAGTTGGGCATATGAGCCCGCAACTGAAGAGCGATTGGCTGCCCAGGGGGTGTTTCGCGGAGGTAGGCATAAGGTGACATTGCCGCTGAAGTCCAGACCGGACCGGCAAAGCTTGACGGCAGAGCTCGCCACTTGGGAAACCCGACAGTTCGAAGCAGACAAAAGCGGCAATACGATAGCTGCACGTGACTACGGTGCCCGCGCCGAGCGGACGCGGCGATGGCTAGGCCGCTTAGATGGTTTTTCCAATGGGGACATCTACGGCATGCCGTTTTCGGTTTACCGACTGGGCGATGCCGTCTGGGTAACCTGTGGGGGCGAACCGTACAATAAGCTACAGACTAAATTGCGCGACCGTTTTCCACTATGGATTATTATCGTTTCCCCACTCGACAGCGGCATCGAGGTGGCGTACTTACTTCCCCGCGAGCAGTATGGAAAAGGCTTGTACCAGGAGGAGTCCTCACTCCTGGCTGCGGGGTGTTTGGAGAAACTTCTCGATGCCATAACTGCACGTATCGAGAAGGTGATTACGAACTAGTCGTCTTGCTCGTTGCAACGTACGAGCGGACCGACCTCTACGAGGATATCGATTTTTCGTCTTGCAAGCTTATCGATCATTGGGCGAATCATTCCCTCGCCTCTCCGATTTCTTGTAGGCATTACCTGTTCCATATAGTATCAGCTGCCGTCACGTCCTTGTGGTGCAAACCCTGCCCAGAGTTTAAAGCACTGGAGAAGGACACTCGTGACCAATACTATACAGGATACTACCATTACAGGTCTTGGATCTGATAACTTCCGCCGCTCAGGAGAATAGAAACAGGCTCTTTTGAGATATTGACAGTATAGAACATGGCGGAAACGGTGGCCCCATTTTTCGCTTCATTTATGTCGACGGCGACTTCGGAGTCCTTATAGGTGGTCGCTATGAGCACTTGATTCCTACTTTCCCAGTCGACAGTCGTGTCGCGATCAAAGCACCAGGCCGCAGTGTGTGTGGGCTTCCATATACTGAGCTCTTGCAGTGGAAATCACAATTCCATCCTGTCTGGCGAGTAGTTCGTGCACGGGTTTGCCATGCAGGTCGTATATCGTGCCCAGCACGTCGCCTTCGGCAACGTGCTCCCAAATTTTTCTTTCAGGTCTCCACAATCCAGCTGTAGGGGTTTGATTGTGCGATCCCATCAACCATGCCTGATGGGCCGTGGATTCGACTAACCTACGCGGCTCGAGTGGCTCGTTCTTGCCAACCACCATACCTAGATGGACCAGAAGTCGACGCAAACCGCGGACATATTCGTTTTCGCCGCCCATCCCCCATGCGGTCTCGAAGTAAATCGCAGGAACCTCTGCCAGGAAACCGGCATAGAGGGCTGTGCGACCGCTTGCCTCGTGGCCCATCTCGGCGGAAGCGGCATGAGTGGCGTCGAATTCATGACCCCACACCAACGGTATGCCCGTTTGTTTGGCGGCTCTTCGCTGTCGCTCCGTAAGTTCGGGTTCACCGGGGTAGATGCTGTAGCCTGCGAGCGACGTCCCCAAAAGACTGGGCCCGTAGGTGTGTAGTGGCACCATAAGTGCTGGCTTGTGCGGTGCAGGCTGGCCCAGGAAGTCATTCTGTAAGGTGTATGCCACGCGTTCGGTAAGCGTGCCATCCACTTTGCCCGGATAGACCCGGGCAAGGTTCTGTCCGTCAGCCTTACCCTCGCGAATGTGATTGAGGTAGCTGTCAACCGAACAACAGTTCACCCCAACTACTGTGCCTTTGAGGTCGGCGGGGTCGAGATCTCTGATCACTTCCTGCAAGGCGACGATCGACTCATACTCGTTTCCGTGCTCACCGGCGATCAGCAGCAATACCGGTCCTTCCTCGGCGCCGGCCACGACGCTGACCGGCAGGCTTCTTTCCTTCGTGAGTTCATTATCCCCGACGACAGGGTGTTCGTAGTGAGTCAGCTCACCACGGGGCGCCTCAGTCCATGTGGACACCCGTATCGCCTCGAACGGATCACGATACCAGGGGTCTTGCTTGCGGATGGCAACTACGCTGAGCTCCAATTGGACCCTCCTGCAGGTAAGGTTAATACCGCGTTAAACATCGATCTGAAAAAATAGAATAAGTTTCCGTTTGCTGTTTTGGTGCCTGTGTATTTTCTCTGTATGTTCCTCAAGCGAGTTGATAATAATAAAAATTATGCAATGCAGGTGGACATGGGTGGAAAGACACAATCGCGTGCGAGTAGTGAGTAGAGCATTATGAGTGTCTTCAGCTTCGCGTTCATTACCGATGCCCAAATTGGCATGGACCGCGCCTCTGGATTGTATGAACCTGGCACTGACAAAAAGCGACTGGACCGGGCCATCGACTGGGTGAACAAGAGCGATGTGGACTTTGTGGTGTTCGGCGGCGATCAGATTGAGAATCCGGGTGATGAGCATACAGATTCACAACTGGGTGCGCTACAGGAATCACTGTCTATGCTCACCGTTCCTCATTATGGGGTCGTTGGGAATCACGAGCAAGGCGATCCCAAGCGTGGCTGGAAATACATCGAGCGCGGGTTTCCGGTGCGCTTCGCGCTCGTCCACAAGACCGCATTCCTTGTTGGTGTAAACGCCTGGTGGCTGCGAGGGGAGTTCGGCGATGTGTGCGTACAGAAAGAACTGGATTACTTGGAAACCGAGCTGTCTCGGTCTTTTCCCAATTGCCAACACCGTTTTGTGGTGATGCACTGGCCTCTCTTCAACTATTACTCCGATGAAGAGGACACATACTGGAACATGCCCAACAGACGGGCGCTTATCGATCTATTCAGAAAGCAGGAGATTTCCTGTGTGCTCAGCGGTCATTGGCACCAAGACATCGATGCTCGATGGCACGGCATCAGCCTGATCACGAGCATTGGTACTGCCGGTCCTCTTCAGTATCCTGAAGAACTCGCGTTCAAGGTCGTGACAGTGTTTGACCATGGGTGGTCGGTGCGCAGGGTAGCAGTTGCATCCAGATGATCCGGTCAAGCGAGCGATACGTAAGGCAGAAAAAAACGGCCAGAGTACTCCTTAAAAGATCCCTCTCTACAGGTGAAATGGGATGCCACGCTTGTACTAGGATTGCGGCTCGGATTACTGTTGTCGCTTTCCTGTCCTGGACATCAACGCTGTCGGCGCAAGAACAGCGTGTCGAGCCCTCCCTCAGCGTCCACTCATCCCGGCCGTATCTGCGATGGGACCGACTGCAGTATCGGAACTTTGCTTTCGAGAACTTCAGCAATTACCCTGATCACACCTTGCCATACGAAGATTCACGGCGGACCTACTACGGGCCCATGGGAAACTATCTGAACGCAGGCTATGATCTTTATAAATGGGAGGAGGTGCGTACACCGGGACAAGAATACGGCAGCGGCATTTTCAAGCCTAACATCATGTACAGTCTGCAATGGGAAAAAGTCTACCATGCGGTGGCAGTTTTTCGGGATGGCTACGGCGACTGGGGTTTCAGTTTCATTGCGGGAGACCACTTAATTGCCCGCCTATCGCCACTGGTCCTCTCGATGACCGACTTCAACGGTCTGCGACTCGATCTATCTACCCCCTATCTCAAAGCGACGGCACTGGCTTCGAGGATCGAGCGCCCCCACACCTATCAGGAGGTGGCAAACGTCTGGGCCGTGGAATACACCCACTTCGCCGATGACTCGACCCTGTTGATAGGAGGGCGGTTGCAGGCGGATGTAGGTGTGGCCTCCCTTGGCTTTAACCTCTCCAATTCACACGTGTATCAGAGCACGAAGCCGCGAAACAGTTTGAAGGGACGTCTGCATCCGCATCAACCGCTGATGGACTGGGTAGTAATCCGTTTTTCCGACGATTCTCCAAGGGATGGGATCGCCGGCGCGCATATTCAGGAAGTGAGGCTCATCGTAAACGGCGTGTCGCGCCTCGATGTCGAGCCTTTGGTTGTGAGCAATCCGGCTGGGATGCGGCCTCAAGTGGGCACGGTTTCCACGGCCACGGGGAGCTTTCGGCCCACGGACTACACGGCTTTTCAAGGGCACCGGCTTTACTACCGGGGGCGGGATGACATACCCCTGTTTTCCGACTACCTCGTGCGTCGAGACCACGAGAATGGGGAGGATGTCCGCGGTATTGCCAATCTAGAAGGACTGCTGGCCAACTTCAAGATCGAGTCCGCCAGTAACGCGATGGCGGCCGATGGTGGCAAAGAGATTGTCTTTCTCTACGATCTGTCGGATGAACCGATGGTAGAGTCGGTGGAGATCGAGGCGCTGCTGGGAAACGATTACCGGGTGGACACGGCTACACTCTACGAGGTGAATCCACGTGGCAAGACCTACCATTCGCAATATTCCGCCACTTTCTACGAGACCGTGAGTCGCGCCCGTGACAATGTGCAGGATATGACTAATCTGAATCGCGTGCGCTTTCATGTGGGTGAGGACACGGGCATCTTCATTTACAGTGTCGATCTCAACCTCACATTGCCCGGTCTGGAGATCAATGGCGAATATGCTCGTTCAGCCGTGTATTCGCGGTATCCCGCGCAGCTGGATGGCGCTCCTGACTTCGGTATAAGTCCGCGTTTTTCCCAGAAGGATGCTGCTTTTTTCATCAACGCAACGCACTGGTTTGGGCGTGGTCGTCTGGGGGTCGAGGCGTTCTCTATGAATCCGCAATTTACTACTACCTACAGGACCTTCTTGGCCAAGCAGACTTTCAAGCACACCAATTTCCACGGCATGATCAACGAGACCATGTACTGGGACCTGGTGGAAGATAACGACGACGGCGATCGCTTCCCCGATAGACGTTACGGCAACCTGGTGGGCTTCAACAACGACGGTAAGGCCTGGGATCTGGATGGGGTGTTTCTAAATCAGGACGAAGACAAAGACGGCTTCCCTGAAATCAATCGGGATGGCGACAGCATTCCCGATTACAACGAACCTTTCTTGATGTACGACGTGGAGCCCAACGCCTACGTCTATGGTCTCGATCGCAATAATAATGACGAACCCGACCTGCGCGAAAACGACGGCCGGGTGGACTACCCGTATGATCCCGATCAGGGCGGTTTCCACCTTTTCGCCCAGTATGATCTGACCCCAAGCCTTTCATTCGGTGTGGGCCACTACTCGGTGAACGAGATCGCCGGGTCGGGACGAAATCGTGCGACTTACGCGCTGTTGACGGCGGATATCCACGGTTCGGGCGGCCGTCGTCTGTTGTCCGCCGAGAACAGCTTCCGGCGAGTACAGGATGACATCGCAGACGAATATCGGGTGTTGGACGAAACACCCATCCGGCAATGGGTCTTTGGGTTTCGTGGTGTAAACCCGATACCCACGCCGCGCGAGTATCAGCCCTTTTACACCAGTGAGTTCGTGACTGACGTGCTGCGTTACCAAGATAGCTACGTCAACGAGAGTCACGTTGATCTAAGTTTCAACCCGTGGTCGGTGCTGAAGTTCCGTCAAAAGTTGCGAGCACGGTTCAACTGGCAGCAGGGCGGTTGGCTTTACAACGATACTTTTCAGGTGAAGCGCCGGCTTGACTTCTATGCTTCGGTTACCCGGCTGGAGTTTACTAAGCGATGGGGCATGTTCAGTATTACCCCCCAATACAAGTTCATGATAATGCGTTTATCAGACCGGGAGCGCGATGTGAACCTGATCTCTGAGTATCGTTCTATCCCCATCCTGAGACTGGAGTACAAATTTCTGCAACGCACTTCGCTGCGGGTCGGTTTTCAAGGTTTCGGGCCGGTTCCTTATCGCCGCCGGGATGAGACGGCGGCAAGGGAGAGTTTTGAACAGCGCTCCGCCTTTGCGACCGTAACCAACCGCACCAGATATTTCGGTTACGACCTGGTCACGATCCTCGGCCTCCACAAAGACCGACTGGATTTCGACACCAATTTTCAAGACGTGCGCAATCTCGATAGCATATCCTTGTTTGTGCGGACACTGATCGGATTTACCGAGTATGGCCGCCCCATATAACCTGGGCGCTTGAAGAGGAATGTATGGCAGACCCAACTGAGTATTTCCCCCCCCGATTAAAGGGTCAAGTCGCCGTAGTTACCGGGGCGGCACGGGGTTTGGGTAGAGCTTATGCGCACCGTCTCGCAAAACTCGGCGCCGAGGTGGTGGTCAACGACATTGACCTATGCTCTGCTGCTAAGGTCGACGAACCGTTGACTGCGGCCACGGTTGCCGACGAGATCCGGCAATTGGGGCGACGCAGCCTGAGCATCGAAGCCGATGTGACTTCCGAACAAGCTGTGCAAGGAATGTTGGAAAAGATTCTCGGAGTTTTTCCACAGGTAGACATCTTGATCAACAATGCCGGCGGTGGTTCTGGAAGCGAGAGCATCACCGAATGCTCTCCAGAAGTCTGGGAGACGGTGATGGCCAAGAACCTTCGGTCGACGTTTCTCTGCTGCCGGGCTTTCGCGCCGCACATGCGTGAGCGGAAACGGGGCAAGATCATCAACGTGGCCTCCATTGCAGGCCTACGGCCGTTGATGCCGTGGTTGGCCCCATACAGTGCGGCGAAGGCGGGGGTCATGGCACTTACGCGCTCGCTGGCGCTGGAGTTGGCACCCTTCGGTGTCAACGTCAATACCGTAGCGCCAGGTTACGTTGCTACGGTGCATTGGACAAAGGGACTGGGGCAGATCCAGGACGAACTGGTCGGACAGGTCCCCATGGGGCGCATCGTGCAACCAGGTGACTGCGCCAAGGTCGTCGAATTTTTGGCAACTGATCTGTCCGACCTGGTGACCGGACAGGTGATTACGGTGGACGGGGGGATGGACCTCCTGCCTTCACATAGCGGCAGGGAGTCTGAGAGCACCTGAGTGCCTGCAAGCGTACCGAGTGGAATGAATACTCAAGATGAAGCCGATGATCTTGCCTGCTATAGATGATTATTCGCTCTCCCCGAGATGCGGCTGCCCAATCCCCAAACCGAAATCGTCACGCTGATCAAGGACTATGAGGACCCCGCCCGGCGTTACAAGCTAGTGTACAACCACCATCCCGAAGACAGAGACTTCCACACTATACGCACAGCAACTAGCCTTGATGGTCTGCACTGGAATGCTGGTCCTGAGCTACCGATCGACGAGTTCCTCGAGCCAGGTTCGTTTTACAAACATAACAGTCTCTAAATAATCACCGCACGGACTGTTTCTCCTCTTCAAGTGGGTGAGGGGGGAGCAGCGATGGGACGTCAGGGTTACGCTTGGGTATCGCCGGACTTCCACTGCTGGTTGCAGGGGTCGGTGCCTTCTTTTCTGTTGATAGAGCCTCTACATCTAGCCGATCGTGGGCCTCGTATGCCGTACGATCAGGTTCATTCGGGCGTTGCTGCGGCCAGCTTCGGCAATGTCCTTGTGGGATTGTATGGCATATGGCAAAACCCGGATTACAGCGAGGAGAATCTGGACTTTTTGTGCGATCTGGGACTCGTTGTAAGTAATGATGGCATTCACTTCAGGGAGCCGGTCAAAGGTCATATCTTTCTTGGCCAGGATAAATCGCCCTCTACACCGATCGAGGGGAAATCATATCCCACCCTTTTATATCAATGCAATGGGATTTTGAATGTCGGCGATGAGAGCCTGATTTACCACGGACGCAGGGGCAATCTCTATTATGGTCATCCTTTTGATGAAGGACAGGCAACCGAGGATTATTACTCCGAGATAGCGCTATCAACCCTGCCCCGCGATCGATGGGGTGCTCTCGGACTTTTCCCCGACCGAACTGAGGGCTCCGTCTGGTCCGCTCCGGTAATGCTACCAGCAGGACAGCCTGAGGTTCTACTAAATGCGGAACATGCGGATCAGATGCGCGTCGAGATCGCCGACCGAAATTTCAGGCTTGCTCCCGGATTACTCGGACGCGCAAAGTGGCCAGGGGGTAGATGCGGGCGGTCTCGATTGTCCGGTATTAGGCCTGAAAAGAATCTCAGGGCGCTGGCGGGTGAACAGGTGCGACTGAGGTTTCAGATGAAGAGGAAGGAGCGCTCTGGGCCACGGTTATACGCTGTGTCCATCGTTACCCTCTTGATTGCATTGAGGTCAGCGTGCCTTGCGGCTGAACATGGAGTTCGGATCGACGACGCAGCGCTCGTCGGCTTCGATCTCGATACCGTCTCGTAGAGGGGTTCTCGTCCCTGTCTGAGCGAAAATCATCGAATCCTGGCGGTAAAGCTCGATACCAACGGCTACTGCGTTTCTGGCTTTGAAGTGACGTGTCACGGCGTTGCCAACACGCTGGACAGTGACCAGACCCCGATCTTCAAGTGCACAGCCGAACTTGTTGAAGTCATTACCCGGGGAGTCCGCCGTTTGCATGAAGAAATGGGTCGGCAATGTATGGACACTTCCATCGTGACTGCGTAGTTGCCATTCTTCTATCTTCCACTCGCGGTAGGGTACGTGGACGAGTTGTTCGATGACGTGGAAGAAAGTACAGGTCTGGTAGGTGACTCCGAGGAGGAAAATGCGGGCGTCTAGTGTATAAAGCTGCCAAAAAGGACTGTCGCCGGCCCAGGCGGAAGGACCGTGTGTTGCTGTAATTTCTTTTGCCAGGCGGCCTACGGCGGCTACGGAGTGGTATCTATGCACACTGCGAACGGCTCGAGGGTGTGTACGGACCGTCTCAGAGATGTGTCCCATTCCGGAGGGGTCTGCTGCTGGGTCGAACACACGCTTCTTCGTGTTGAAGGTAAAAGTCGGGGCTACGAGAGTTCCTTCAGGCCCCAGGGCCCCCAACAGCGCTTCGACTACAGTATCGGCTCCGCCCTCCACATTCCCCAAACTACTTAACGAACTGTGAATGAAAATTACGTCGCCGCGAAGCAGTCCAAGGTCACTGAAGGTGCATTGCAGATCACTGCGATTCATGTGTGTACAAGTTCGGCAACTCGAGGCCAAGGTTGTGGTAGGTGACAGATTGTCAAGGAAAACGGGGCTTCAGCAACTGGCTGCAGCTCACTAATTGTCCTCTTTGACTGAATGGTCGAGGACCGCTGCTTCCCATTGTTCCCAGGTAGTCTTTGTGTTCCTGGAGAGGACGGATAGAGGCTCCGAACCGTCTTTTAGAAGCTTGGTCTGGGCGAAGTCGGCCGCTGATCGTTGAGCGGGGGTGAGATCGGCGCGATCGGGGGTAGGGAAGTAGCGGAAGTCGACGCTCCAACGGCATTCGTTTGTCTGATTTACCTTGCTCGTGTGAGCGCAAAGGTTCGACATGAACAGGGCGCCGCCCGGTTTGAGCGGGATCGGAACGGGATCCACACCCCTGGCTTCGATATCTTCGTCCATGCGGACGTTCTTGTCCTCACCGCGGGAGCCATCCAGCAGACCCCAGTGATGACTGCCCGGAATCACCCAGCAGCAGCCGTTTTCTACCGTCGCATCGATTAGCGGGACCCAAACCGTAACCATGGTGAGGTGTTCGGTGCGTTTCTCCTGTTGGCCGATCTTCTTTTGGTCAAAGTACTGGCTGTCCTGATGCCAGGGAAACGAGGTGATCAAACTTCCGGGCAATTTGGTTCTGATCACGGGGATGCCATCGTTGGAAACTTCGGGGCCGAGCAGGGCGCGAACAACGCTGATGATGCCGGGCTGGTTGAAAAGATCGTAGAACAAGCGCCCAAATGAGCCGAAAGCCCAGTTGCGAGGTGAGATGTCGAGCTCTTTGCATATGGCAGCGTAACGCCGGCCAAAGGAAGCTTCATCGTGGAGTGATGCCAGCCGGCCCTGTGCGTGTTTCTCGTGGGCGTATTCGTCGACCTTTTCCTTGATGAAGGAACGGATGGGCTCGAGGTCTCCATCGTCGATGATGTCTTCTGCAACGATGTAGCCATTTTCCTGGAACGCCTCTTTGATTGTTGAATCTTCCATTTTGGTCATACCCAAGCCTCGCAACCGGTAAACGGCATGTGCTCGCCGGCTATGTACGACGGTCGCTCCGCATAGATATTTTCGACGTCGGCTTTGCCCCTCAGCAAAATGTTCATGTGATCTTCCTTCAAGACCCGGGTACTTGTGGGGATGTAGCGCAACGTGAGCCCGACACGCCATTGGTCTGAAAGGTTGGCGTTGGAGCCGTGAATGATCACCGGGTTATGAATCGAGACATCTCCTGCCCCGAGTTCTATATCGACGGCTGTTGATTCGTCGATCTGGTTGGGGTGGATCCCTTTCTCCAGCACATATTTTTTTCGATCCACATCCACCATCTCACTTCGTTTAAACAGTTTGTTGTTCTGGGTCCCGGGTAGCACTCGCATGCAGCCGTTCTCGACGGAGGAGGGCGTCCCCGCCACCCATAGCGTGGTGACTTCCATCGGCTTCAACGGCCAGTACGATCCGTCTTGATGCCAATCTACGGCGCGGCCCTTTTTCGGGTCCTTGGCAATGTAGTGGGCGGCGAAGAGAGCGATGTCGGATCCGATGAACTGTTCGGCTATGTCCAGGAGCCGGTTGTCGCCCACAAGGCGATGAATGAACGGATCGTGGACCAGCATGTTATGGTGATACATCTCCGGACGGACGTCCGGGTATTTTTCTGATAGCCAGGCGATATGGTCGACCATCTCGACGGCCAAGCCGGCGTCGATCACGTTGCGGGCAATGACGAATCCATGCTGGTCGTAATCTTGTCGCAGCGAGATTTTATTTACTGTGGACATAGTTGCGCCTTCAAATTTGAAGGTATGTACAAGCCCCGTCAAAAAAAGCATTGGGAATTAAGGACACATGGGCGCCTAACTTCGTCGCACAGACAAAAGCCAAACTTATAGAGATGCGATGTTGTTCAGAGCGGATTGGTGTGGCTCGACGAACGCTGGGAGGGGAAATGGCAGTTGGCTGCGGTTCTCGAGGAGCCGAAGACGCTGTTGGAAACTCTCGGTTCCTTACCCAATTTCTCAAATTCGTTCAATCTCTCGATGGCGATCCGCGAGGTAATTACCTACAGCGATTCCGGTTGGTTTGACGGCGTATAACACACTTGGTCAGATTGTGTGTACGTCGGTAGTTGGCAGCCATCCGACTGGATTGCATGAAGCCTCAACCCATAGCCGCGACAACACCGGATCAGAAGTGACAGGAGGCATCTGTTTGTAACCAATCAGGACGGGCCAATTTGTGGCGACGCGAAAGCTGCTGCTTCTGCGCTGAGCAAATATCTGCCGTGCGCAGTCTTTACTCTTGGCAACGCTTGCCTTGACGGTTCACAGGCGTTAATTCTGCTGCCCTTGAAGCAATTGCGTTCCGAACCAACCCAACACTAGGGAGACAAGATAGCATGCCCCGTTTCACTCCACATGAACTTAGCGAGGTCGGTTACTCATTATTCCGGGCGGCGGGCTGTCGCGAAGCGGATGTGAAGGCGGTAGTTGATCACCTCGTGGAGTCGAATCTCTTCGGTCACGATTCCCACGGTGCGATCCGTTTTTCCGAATACGCGAAAGCGATTCGGGAAGGCCGCTTCCAACCGCTGGCCCAACCCAAGATCGTCAAGAATCATCCGGCCACTGCGGTGGTAGATGCCGGCGGTGCCATGGGCCAAGTGGGCGCCACGTTCGCCTCCCAGCTGGCGATGGAAAAGGCACGAGAATGTGGCATTGGGACTGTGGCTTTGAGGAATACCAGCCACATCGGTCGAGTCGGCGCATATCCGTTGGCGGCAGCAAAACAGGGCTTAATAGGACAGATATTCGTCAACGCCGGTCAGCTCGGGTACCAGATAGCGCCGTTTGGCGGCATCGATGGCAAGCTCAGCACCAATCCCTTGGCTTTCTCCGCACCCCGGAAAGAAGCCGAACCAATAATGGTGGATATGACCACCTCAGTGGTCGCCGAAGGCAAGATCAGAGTAGCCCTCAACAAGGGTATCCAGGTTCCAGAGGGATGGATTATCGACTCGAACGGAAACCCCACTGTGGAACCAACCGACTTTAGAGCGGATCCGCCCGGTGCCATTTTGCCACTGGGCGGCGTAGTTGCGCACAAAGGCACGGCGTTGAGTCTCATGGTGGAGATACTCGGAGGCGCATTGAGCGGTCTCGGTTGTGCGGCCGGATCGCGTACGATGGTAAGTAACGGTGTGTTACTTGTCGTTTTTAATATCGATCACTTCGTCGATCGCGAAGAGTATTACGACGAACTGGAACGGCTGATCGTGCACGTCAAATCGAGTCGCCTGGCCAAGGGTTTCGACGAGATCTTGCTACCGGGAGAGCCTGAGTTCCGCAGTGCTTCGCGGGTCGAAAAGGAAGGCATCGAAGTGGATGAGACGACGTGGTCCAACATCTGCCAAGAGGCTGGATACGTCGGGCTGGAGTTGAAGACATCATAGACTCTGACTTTGTTTTTGCAGCTGATCAAATCAGTCTTTGTCAGGCTTCTCATCTCAAGCTTAGCGCCCACTACAGCGCCATGCGAAATTCGTTTGAAGCTGCAGCGTCTCGCCGAAATCAACGACGATGTCCAAAGTCGCGGCAATAATTACAAGACTTTAAAGTGCCACTCTTAAACGCTGGTCTGTCCATGGAATACCGAACACTTCCAGGCACCGATATCACTGTCAGCGTCTTGGCCCAAGGTTGCTGGTCCTTTGCTGGAGACGCCTTTTGGGGACCTCAGGATGACCGCGATTCGATCGCAACGGTTCACGCCGCGTTGGATGCAGGCATAAATCTTTTCGACACCGCCGAAAGCTACGGCGACGGCTACTCTGAAGAGATACTAGGAAAGGCCATCGAGAATCGACGACGGGAGGCGGTTATCGCTACCAAATTCAGCAGCGGCAAAGGCACAAGTGCCGATGTTGAAGCGGCCTGCGAACGGAGCCTTCGACGTCTCCGTACCGACTACATCGACCTTTACCAGATCCACTGGCCTTTCCGAGAAACCCCGCTGTCAGAGACGGTTGGCGCCTGTGAGCAACTCCAACAGCAAGGCAAGATTCGCGCCTTCGGCGTCTGCAACTTCGGAATTCAAGACCTGAAGGCGTTGCCGGCGACTGCGCGGTGCGTTTCAGATCAAATCGTCTACAGTCTGCTGGCACGTAACATCGAATACGAAATTCAACCCGCTTGCATCGAACGCGATATCGGCATTCTCTGCTACATGCCATTGGCGCAAGGATTGTTGACAGGCCGCTATGCCAATGCGGACGAAGTGCCTGCAGAGCGAGCAATCAGCAGGCACTTCGCCGGTGACCGACAAGGCGTTCGCCATGGCCAGCCAGGCTGTGAGCAGGAGGTGTTCACTGCTGTAACCCGGATTCGGGAGATTGCTGGGAGTGTGGGAGAATCAATGCCAACGCTCGTTCTCGCCTGGGTACGCCAACAGGCGGGGGTTACTTCGCTGCTCGTAGGAGCCCGAACCCTTGCGGAGTTGCACTCCAACATGCGCGGGGCTGTGCTTCGTTTGGATGAGCAGGCACTGCAGGAATTAAATGAGGCAACAGCCCGGGTCAAGGAGATTATGGGTGCTGATGCCGACCTGTGGACTCGCGGCGGTCAAACCAGAATGCGGTAATAGCAGTCTTATCGTCAACACTCGTTGACCGAATACGATCTTGCAACACAGCAAGGTGTTGTTGAGGTTTGCAGGGTTTTTCGCACAGGGGGATTATAGGGGTCATGCCGAATTTAAACGAGAGTACGAGAGGATCGAGCGATTTCGAGATTGCCCGAAATCTCAAGTCAGAATATGAGGACGTATACACGCCAAAAGCGTTAGAAGCGCTGGAGGCGCTGGCGGACCAGGAGCACGAGCGCCGCGTGATCATGACTGCACGGATGAAGCGCCGCATGGAGCGTACTAGAAATCGTGAACGTATCACCTTTCTCGAAGCCGATTCCTCGATTATAGGCACGCAGATCAAGGTACAGAATGCCCGAGATGGCAAGTTCAGTGGTGGTGAGATCCCCGACGACCTGCAGTGCCAGTGGATCCAGGGTACGGGTCCTGCGGCAAAGCCGAACGAACCGATTGAACGGAGCATTCGCAATGTCGCCTATGCCTTGCTCTCTGGCGCCGACGGCTGGATGTTCGACGGCGAGGACGCCTTGGGCCAGATCACCACTATGTCTCTGGACAATCAGCGCAATCTAAAGTTGGGCATTGCAAGGGATCCCATTTTTCTCAAGGCAGTAGAGCAGGTCGCTGGGGAGATGAATAACTGGGGGCAGGGATTTTTCGGTCATCCGATCATCGACGACTGGGAGAAACAGCTAGATTTTACCACCAGGATTTTTCGGGCCCGCGGGCTTCATCTGGATGATCGACACATCCGTGCGGCAGACGGCAAGGGCTTCTCGGCTTCGATTGTCGATACGGCATTGTACGTCAGCAACAACTACGAGCAGCTCGAACGCGAGGGGCGATCGGTTGTTCTCTACTTACCAAAGATTCAGACCGCTGGCGAGGCGGCGGTCTGGAACCGCATTCTGACAGTGCTCGAGGATCACCTCGGTCTTTCGGAGGGCACGATCAAGTGCTACGTCTTGGTGGAGCAGCTGGAGGCGTCCTATCAGCTAATGGAGATCCGTGCGGCTCTCGGCAAGCACTTCGTCGGCTACAACACCGGTCGTTGGGATTACATCAACAGCGTTTCCGATGCTATGGCGTGGGATTCCGATTTCATCAATCCCAACATCGATGCCATCACCATGACGTATGGTTACATGCGGAACTACGAGAACCGTGTTCGGTGTGCCGTCAACACGCCGGATGCCGACGGTCGGTTTGCGCTCTGGCAGGGCGGTATGGAACCCAACATTCCCGTTGGCTCCGAAGAAGGCGTCGCCGCCAGTATGAAAAAAGCCGTGGCAGGTGCCGAGCGCGAGCAGCGCGAGGGTGCTAGTGGCAAGTGGGTCGCTCACTGGAAGATGGTCCACATCGTAAGGCCAGTATGGGAATCGGTGGGTGAGGCCAATCAGACCGGGCGCGAATTTCCGGCTTTGACTTATACGGAGGCGGATGCCCAAGGCCTGACCCTACTTGAGATGGCGCCGCGAACCACGAGAGGCGCACGGGATCTCCTTAGCGTTGCCATCCAATACGGCAATGCCTTCGGCCAAGGTTTCGCGGCGGCGGCGCTCAAACCGGCCGATTTCTTCTGCAACGAGGATATCCTCTATCTCATGGAGGATATGGCGACCGGCGAGATCCGGCTGAGCATCTTATGGGAATGGGTCCACAAGGGTGCCAAGCTGACAGAAGATGACGACGCAGTCGGCATTGCAGGAGAAGACACTTTCACGTCCAAGCTTTTTCAGCAGTTGCTGGGGGAAGAGTACGACAGGCTGCTGGCGGCCGATAATCGGGATGTGCACAACGACTCGAAGGCCACTACGCTACCTATAGCGCGTTCCATTGCTGAGGCCTACGTGGTGGATGAAATCAAGCCGCCCTGGTATATCGATCTGTTGAATATCAACCTGAATAATCATGATCTGGAAACTGCTCAATTGCGCATCAACCAATACCTCGAGGCTTTCAAGCGCAAAGGCGCGAGAATAACGGAAAATTTGGATTTTGTGTAAGCAGCTGACGGCGCTTGGGCCGGGTCGCCGTTAACGACACATTTGCGCCAACACGGATTTGGTTTTGGGATCGGCCCCAATTTTTCGAGATGGCTGGTTCCCCATCTCGAAATTTCCGAAGAATGGGACGTTGGAGGAGAGATGTTCGGCCATGGCCAGATCTTGGTGGAGCACCCGGTACTGGATCGCCATGTTCAACCGTCTCGTTCCCATCCGCTGGTCGAGGAGATCTTGGGGAAAGGCGTTCGCTTCGCTCAGTTTGATTTCCGTGAGGCACCCGCGGCAACGGCCGACAGTTGCGCTATGGATTTCAATCAAGATCGGCGCAAAGTCTTGTCGAACGGCCATAGAGAATCTCCCTTCGAATGCGCGCCTACCTCCATCTATTATCCATGGGACGTTGACGACTGTTGCCGCTGCTTTTGTGTGATACCCGGAAGCCATCGCTATCAAGCGCTTGAAATGGCCCGCGCTGAGATGATCAATTTCTAGGATGTAACCAGTCGCGGCAAAGTGGGAACCGGCATACTCTGCAATATCGATCTTTTCCACGTCCGCGAAGCCGGCGTTAACGGCTGCACCCACGGCCGTCGTGCCCAGATCCTTACTACAATCATGTGACCAAGCAGCTTCTCACCTGTTGGATGCTGGCACCGGAACGTCTGGCGCGCCATCCCGACGCGGCGACTCGCGAATCCGACGGAGAAAGTTTTAGACGCGATGAGAAACAAGGGCGTATAGCCGGATATCACTTCGATGAATAGAACTGTGATTTGGTGGTGTGAAGTCGATCCCACTATAGCTTACCACTCATTCGGTCAAGAATAATAGCCTTGGGCCGTATTGTGGGTTTGAATGTAAGACACGTCACCGGGAGAGACGCACTCGGTAGACGGAACCATCTGGCACCGACTCAAATCTTGCAGAAGCACTCTCGAATGTGGGAACGGAAGTCATGGGGCCTTCAACTCCAATCAATCCTTTCTTCGCTACTACAGAGAATGTTAGCGGTTCATTGTAGATCCAGTCGGGCAGCCCGTCGTCAATTTTAATGTCAAACTGAATTTCGCGTTTACTTGTTTTAAATCCTGTAAGTGTGAATTGGAGCATAGATCTTTCCGCTATGTATGCCGCTGCAGCCTCCATGTTTGCACTCCAAATATATCTCGCTTGGATAGCCTCTAGGTCTCGGCGGAAATCGTCAACCGGATAGTAGCCCCAACCTTCGGGAATTCCTATCGCATGATAAGTCAGGATGACCCACGCCCCTTGTTTAACAGTTTCGTCGAGAATAGGAACAAGTTTCTCGTGGACGTCGATGTCCCGATAGGAAGCGTTGCCCATGATAACTGAGGGTAGGAATTGCCAGTTTTTAGGATCCATCTCGTCGTGCGGTGCGATGAAGTAATCGTCCCACTCGATCGTAGAGCCTCGTGCGCAGATGAATCCGGCTAATTGGTTCGCCGATTGCGTAGAGAGACGTTCCCCTGAGCTACCCGGATATGCGTAGGCTTTAGGATTTAGTCCCCATTGTTGCATGAGGTCAAAGTTTTTCTTGAATGACTCATATGCCTCGTCAAATTCCATCGTGTCGTGAAGTGCGTGGGTGTGACCGTGGCCAAAGAAGCGAATGCCATGAGGCATCAGATCGCGTTTGTAGGTATCTATCCAGTGGTGCAACTCGGGCTTGGCAAAGATCCAACTGACCAGTTCCAGGTCCAGCCTCATCCCGCGCTCAATTACAGCATCCGTCGCGAGACGATGGTCAGGATGTGTTCCCCAGGGGGCATCGTAAGTTATGGATACGCTTGCCGGTGCCCCTCCCTTCCACTTCAGAGCCGTCACGGTGAGGACTGTATCTTGTTCCATAAGTATTTCCAGTCGGGCGGGACCCGCCGTTGACGAGTACTCAATCGATTCGAAGTGGGTTGGGCTGTCGCACCCGGGCAAAAGAAACGGCAGAAGGATCATACTGCGTTTCAATTGGTGCGAAAAGAATGTGGCCAGCATCTGATATGGTCTAGGTCTAGACAACAGAGTGAGGATCTACGATATGCAGACGATTGTGCATTTCCATGTAACATTAGAATAATAATTTAGTTTCAACACGAAAGAGGTTTGTCTTGAATAAGACACTAACTATTCGAGAGGTTTTGAACCTCCCCGAGCTTGCCGGAGACTCTTTTTCTCGAAAGGATTTGATTCATGGCACAACAAACAAGTATTATCCGGCATTATGAAAACGAACGGTCCGTCTGGCTTTGGAGGACGCGAGGGAGAGTGCGTTGCAGAGTGGAACGATCCGCTCGACTGTCAGTAAGTACGGCTGTAACGTGGAAATGTTGTGCTGATGGGTCTGCACGGCCTGACTAGTTACGATCGAGCGGGGATCACGAACTTGGAGCACGAGGTGAGACAGTTGCGTTGTTCCAAGGAAACTCTACGAAAGGGGTCAGTTTTTTTGCCCAAGTGGAGCTCGACCGTAGACCGAAGCGATGATGGCCTTCGTCGATATGCTCGATCCCAAGCCATTGCCAGTCGGGTGACTGGCAATGGCATACAACAGCGACACACGATCCTCGCCTGCATAACTGCTGGCTCACGACGCTACGGTGAGGCCAGAGACTGATTTTAGGCAGCAAGGGTATCGGGTGCACAGACGAGCGCGATTAGTGCCATTCAGGCCGCATGAACGGCTTCAAACGTTTAGAAACAGTCTCCTCTTACGCCCGGACGCCCCTTAACACCTCCTGACACTGCCCTTCCTGGTTTCCCGTTACATTATAGGCAAACGTATTCATGCGCCGATCTCGCTTTGATCCATTCGGACCACTTCCATGGATGGTCAAGGCAGTGAAAAACACCCCGTCTCCCGGTGCCATCTCCACCGGTTCCGCATCTTCCCGTTCCCGATAATGCCCTGGCAAAAACATTCCGAAAGACGTTTTCTCCCTCTCGTGTTCCTGCAACCCCCACTTGTGGCTCCCCGGAATAAACTGAATACACCCATTCTCGAGGTCCGCTCTATCAATTGCCAGCTGACAATTCACCATCAAAGGTTCATTATCTTCTTTCTTCCAATAGGCAAAATCCTGATGCCAAGGAATCGCCGTCCCATCGTTTGCCGATTTCATTAAAAGCTTGCTGTGGAACAACGAGATATCCCGCCCAATAAGCTCTTCAACAATGTCCAGTATCGCTTCACACCGCAGCGCGTTGTTCAGCGTGGGACTCACCTCTTCACTGTGCATCAACTGTCGAATGCGCTTGGGTAGATTCGAATCCTCAAATTCCTCCCAGGACACAATAACCTTCTCGACCCTACCTTCTGCCAACTGTTCGTGCAATCCCCCAATCTCATGATTGATCAATGCAATCCAATCCTTTGGAATCAACCCCTTCTTCAACACATACCCGTTCGCATCGTAAAACCTCCGCTCTTCAGCCGTCAATCCCATAGTAATATCCTAAGCTCCGTCAAATCGACACCCTGAGTAATCGTCCGCAAACCGCGCAGCCCATCCCGCTTTCTGCCCCCCAACTTGTCAGTTCGTATATGAATCGCAAAGTTCTACCTGGATCTGCCGACATATTTAGATCGCTCCCACAATACGTCAAGTAACGGTGCACACGCAATTCACCCGCTTGCATCACCATCCCGTAATTCTTCTTTACGCGCTCGAATCTTTGGCCGCACGGTCAAGATTCAAGTGACTATCTTTTCCCTGCGCAATAGGTAACTGAAGTAGCATTGAATAACGATAGGAAAAGATGCGCTGCAGTTGATGGCGGACAAACAGGCCGTGAATGGGCCAGCCGCCGGGAACTCCATAGTTGACCTGATCGTAGATCTTTGTACCCTCTTCCACTGCTTCAAAACGATGCTCGTGGTGCCACCATTGGTAGGGTCCTTCGAGTTGGTCATCCACAAAGCGGTGGGGCGGTTCCCAAACACTGATGCGTGTTCGCCAACGAATTGGAATGCCGTGCATTTTCAGGCGGTAGTTGATTAAAGTACCCTCCGTCATCTCGATCGGCGGCGGAGTTGTCACGTGGAAATAAAGCCATGGAGGTGTGATCATCTCAAGCTGAAATGCGTCTCCAAAGAAGGCGAACGCATCTGCCTGTGGTCGTGGAAGGATAAGATTGGTCTGTAAGCGATAACCACGTCCGCTTGGGTGTTTACCTATTTCGATTTCTGGTTGAAGTGGATTCACTTTGAGGGTTTGGGCGTTGAACCCATTCGCTTGCTGAATTGGGAGAAAGTCAAGGTTGAATGCGTCATTAACATAGGTGCCGATCTAACGCGCGCAGTGGTCCTAATTTTCATGCTGGTGATCCCCATCACAATATTACCTGTCATTGGGCCGTATACTTAAGTTATGGCTGTGCGCTTACGCAGGTTTACCACGACATGACATGAAGGCGCACATTGTTACCAAAGAGTGCCTGAAATAGACATTGCCTGACACTATCACATTGTAAACAAGGAGTATCGATCGTGAAATTCATCGGCTTGTTCTGCTTCATTGCCGTTTTGGGCATGAGTAATTTCGCCGGGGCCCAGGAGTGGGTGCCGTTTGAAGGTGAAATTCCAGAAAATGCCGTCATGCCTACCGATGAGAACAAAAATGCAGGCCCGATCTGTAGGATGACCGGGCCGCGAGAGGTTTCTCCAGCGCATTTGTTGGGCTCCGTACAAAGAGTCGAAGGGGAACTGGTTTGCCGCGGTGCAACCTATTCTGCTCTTAAATACAGACCAGCTGGGGGTAAAGTACTTATCGCCGACGCGAAGTTTGACATCCTAATTGAAATTGATGAGCAGGAGTGGGTGCCGTTTGAAGGTGAAATTCCAGAAAATGCGGTTATGCCTACAACGAAGAATAGATTCGCGGGTGTGATATGCCGGATGACCGGTCCGCGAGAGGTTTCTCCAGCGCATTTGTTGGGCTCCGTACAAAGAGTCGAAGGGGAACTGGTTTGCCGTGGTGCAACCTATTCTGCTCGTAAATACAGGCCAGCTGGGGATGAGGAAGAGCTGGCAGATGACGACGATGAGGAAAATGGTTTCAGCCGCGGTGAAATGGAAACCGGAGGTTGGAATCTTTCCAAGAAGTCATCCGATGGCAAGAAGGCTAGGAAGGGCAGCAAGAAAAAGTATAGCAATCGAGCCAATGATGAAGAGGAGGAAGAGATAGCCGAGGAAGAAGAGATAGAGGAAGAAGCAACTGAGAGTGTGATTATTGCCGACTCGGAATTTGACATCTTGGTAACCGTTACCAAGGTCGAAGAGGAGGAGGAGATAGAAGAAGAAGAAACTGAAGAGCGAGAGTTCGCACAGCAATGGATGCCGTATGAGGGCGAGGTGCCGGAAAATGCTATCTGGACGTCGCCGAATGCTCGCCCTCCTCATCCGATTTGCCGCAAAAATGGAAGGCCAAACGGTTGGATAGGTTGGATGGATGAGGAGACTGGTGTGTGTTACACCATGGGGTTCAACGCGTCTAACGACAGGAAGAGGAAGATTGTAAGTTGGACGACAGATGACACTAACAAAGATGGTCAGGGGTTTGAAATATTGGTTGGTATGGCCGGATCACCGGACGAAGATATAGATGAAGACGAAACTG
>CAYNZV010000019.1:41221-53802 GCA_964401715.1 uncultured Gemmatimonadaceae bacterium
ATATTGGTTGGTATGGCCGGATCACCGGACGAAGATATAGATGAAGACGAAACTGAGGAGGAAGAAATAGCCGAGGAGGAGGAGGAAGAAGAAATAGCCGAGGAGGAGGAAGAAGAGCTGGAAGATGGCGAAGATGAGGAAAGTGGTATCAGTCGCGGTGAAATGGAAACTGGGGGTTGGAATCTTTCCAAGAAGTCATCCGAGGGTAAGAAGACCAGGAAGGGCAGTAAGAAAAAGTATGGCAATCGACCCAACGATGAAGAGGAGGAAGAGATAGCCGAGGAAGAAGCGATAGAGGAAGAAGCCTATGTCTTTATTGGATGCAATTACTGGGGCCATGGGCGTACTGGAGCGAATGGTGAGCAGAATGTTACATGGGATGTGTGCCATGATGCAGCCATAGACGGTGATTACGAATGGTTTGGGCTGAATTGGGGTGACCATGTGGAGGAAGGGAAGGGAGGTTGTCATGTGTCCAATGCACGGCTTCCCAAGGTCTTGCAAGGCAACCAATGTAAAGAGGTGACTGATGAAGAAGGTCACTTTCTCGGTCGTAGCCAGAGTATGGCCATTTATCGAAAACAGAATTGATAGATCGAAAACGATTAGCAGGGAAATTACAACAACTTGTTCACAAAGGATGAAATTGTAATGAAAAATCGATGCTTGCCTCCAATCGGAGTGATCTGCGGTTTACTCCTCGTCATGTTGTCTTGGGCTCCAGTTAACGCGTATGACGGTAAAGTTGTTAAGGCCAAAAGAGCAACTCCCGAGGAAAACAGTGGTCCCCGTTCTTTAAATCTTGCACCATTCCAGATGCCAAATGCCAAGCCAATTGAGGGCGGCACTTCTATTTCCAAGCGCCAAATGGTGCTAAGCTCGCGGCCATCCGTATTGCCATCGCCAATCGGTGTGGGAAAGAAAGTTCCGACCATAGATCCACATCAACAGAAATGGGAAGTATGGATTAATGACACCAATGACACGCCTATTTTGTTGAAGGCTATGGAAAAGACGGCGGCTGCAAAGATCGCAGTAGGTAAAAAAAGCGGCGAAGAGGTAATACTTGATTTCATCGAAGCCAATGCCGGGCTATTTAACTTAAAACAGCCGAGGCGTGAACTGACCGTGGAGCGCAAAAACACCGATTCCATGGGACGTGAACACGTGGTATTTGCACAGCATTTTAAAGGGATACCTGTTTGGGGCGCGGCCCTTGTCGCCCACCTAGATGGTGCCGGTGGCCTTTCTGCTGTAAATGGTCGTTACAATCCCACTCCGGATGACCTAGAGAGTATAGTGCCCGCTATGCCTGAAGGACGTGCCGTCGAGCGTGCGCTCAGCGACTATGGCACTGACCGGTTGCAGGAGTTGAGTGAGGATGTGAAGCAAATGCTCGGTTATGACGGTCCTCAAGCGGAATTGAATATTTGGAACCAGCCAACTACAAACAAACCACACCTGGTTTGGAAAGTAGAGTTAAGACCCAACACGGTTGAACGCTGGAGGTATTTTATCGATACCAAAGGCGGAGAGATACTGGAAAAATATCAGTATTCTCCCAACGATGGAGCTGCGCGGAGCACAGGCATAGGAGCAGACGGAAGGGACCGGTCACTAAACACATTTCAATATCGCGATAAATACACTCTTGTAGATGTAACCAATAATCCGTTAGGCGTTGACATGAACAATGTTAGGGTTGGCCTCAATGGCGGTCTAACAAAAAATGCCAGGCTCTTAACCTTATGGGATCGTACGTCACAATTTGACCCACAAAGAGGGGGTCTAAAGTGGATATGGAGCGATAACATTTCTTTTGACGACTCAGTTGCGGTTACGGCTCACGCGAACTTGCGAACGATATTTGATTACTTTTTCAAGGTACACGGCCGCAACTCTATCGACGGCGAGGGCGGCGATGTGGTTTCGGCTATTCGCAATGCTGGTTGGGATTTCGACAAAGACGGTAAATCAGATGGTGCAGATAATGCCATGTGGAATGGCGTGTTCATGCAATTTGGTATAGGGACAAAAAATAGACCTATGTCTAATGCGTTAGATATTACCGCGCATGAATGGACCCACGGCATAATTAATAAAACGGCAAATTTGGAATACAAATTTCAATCGGGCGCGCTAAACGAATCATTCTCCGACGTCTTTGGCGCAATGATCGATACTAAAGACTGGACCATGGGCGAGGATGTCATTTCGCCCGGAAACCCGAGAAAACCTCGCAATCTCCAGGATCCTAATAATGGCGGCAAGAGCCCTAGAGATATTGGAATTGGCTGGCGACCCGGACACATGGACGAGTTCCTAGATTTGACCATTGACCAAGATAACGGTGGCGTTCATTACAACTCGAGCATTACCAACCACGCTGCTTACTTGATAGCCGAGGCGATTGGAAGGCCTAAAACCGAGCGTCTTTACTACCATATACTGGTCAATTATCTCACTCCCACCTCCCAATTTATAGATTGCCGCTTGTTCGCTGAGGTAGCAGCAAACGACCTGTACCCGGGGGACGACCAGGTGATGAGGGCTGTCGAGAATGCATTTGCTGCCGTGGGTATTGGTGAGGCCGCAGAAGAAGTGGCAGATGATGACGACTCTTCTTCGCCGGCAGTAGAAAGAAGTTCTTGGGTGGCTACCGTCGGAGCAGGCGCAAATGGAGAGAATACACTGTGGATAGTCAAGCCTGCCAACGACTTGAGTAGGCAAGAGCATAGCTCTCAACTTACTTCTACACAGGTATTTACGGAAACGGGAAATGCTGTAACTGCTCCGCTGGACGGTCGATTTCTGTTGTTCATCGACAGCGATAATAATTTGCGCTATATCGGCACAGATGGAGAAGGAGAGGAAGTTATAAATGCTGATGGAGACTGGGGCTCAATTGCACTTTCTCCCGATGGGAAAAAACTTGCAGCCACTACCGTTTATGAAGATTCAACTATCTTTTTCTTCGATTTGGAGAACTCGGACGGCAATAAGTCCATCCACCTTTATCATCCGACCACGTCTGGGGGTGGTGCGATAATTGACGCTACACGTTATGCCGATGCATTACAATGGGATGCAACCGGTACTTTTGTCGTGTTTGACTCATACAACAGCCTGACCAGTGTTGACAATCAAACAATTGATTTCTGGGATATTAAAGAGATCACCCCCGATACTGAAATTATTGTTCCGAAGACGCCACCATTGCCGCCCGGATATCATTTTGCCAATCCTTCGTTGTCTACGGGGATTGTAGACGGGAAAATGAACGACTGTCTGCTTCTATACGAAGTAGTTAATGATAACAAAGGCCAAACTGCCATAGTCGTATTTGATAGATGTAATGGCGAGGGAGCCGGGATAGTAGCTTATAGGGGAGAAGATCTTTATACTTTCCCACGATTTATTAACAACGATAACGAAATTGTGTTTGAGTACTGGACCCCGAAAAATGACATTTACACCGCCAACCTATACCGCCTCCCGTTAAGCGAAAATCGACTTTCCAGGACCGGCGACCCGGTTGTTTTTCTTGCGGAACGTCAATCGCCATATGCCTTTAGTATTGAGGACGAGAAGGGTTTTCTCGTGACAGCTGTACAAAATGGTGTCGATGCTTCTCAGCCGGTGAGCTATACTCTAGTCGAAAATTACCCTAATCCCTTCAACCCAGAAACCGTAATTAGCTATCAACTTCCGGATCCGGGTGACGTAACCCTCGAAATTTTCGACATAAATGGTCAGCGCGTAACTACACTTGTTGAGGAATTTCGCCAAGCGGGTGCTTACGAAGTACAATGGCGTGGCGAGAACGCCAAAGGACATCCGGTGGCAACCGGGGTGTACTTCTACAAGCTAGAGCATGTGGGATTATCAGGGGATTCCGATCGGTTTATGGGCAAGATGTTGCTATTGAGATAAAATCCATTTCGCCCGTAATTATATCGGGCATTGCTCAATGTCGAAAAGCTGCGCCAAAGGGGATGGTGTTTGTTAATCCCATCGGGTTTTCGGGTGATTGGGTTATGCGAATCCAGCCACCATGGTGGGGATTTGTTGACGACGATAATGCCGCTGTTCGAACTCAACGGGCGGGATATTACCGAGCGGTTGTAGTAATCGTTGATTGACAAACCAGTTCACCATTCCCAGACGCCGTAGGCCGCTTGTGTGGTTCACGAACGAGCCTATCTTCGCAGGGACGAGCATTGGTTGCCTGCTCCAGGACATTTCGTGCTAAGTAAACGTGAAAGGAGTTTGTCATTCCTAGACCATCACCCAGTTCCATAGCGAAGCGGAATCGAGAGCAAGCCAAACGGCTGAAACGCGAACAAAAAGCCGAACGTAAAGCCCAGCGTAAAGCGGAGAAACAGGAGGGGTCATCGGACGACGATAATGTTGAGGTGACATCTGCACCGATAGATGATGTTGATTCGTAGTGCGTGCCCTTGGGTAGTGTGTCTCCTCTCCTGTAAAGGTCGCTAGCACAATATTAAAGTGCCATCGATGCGCTCGTGCCTGATGAGCATTTGGGTCGCCAACTGAAAGGTACACTTCATGTAATTAACTGTTTGCGGCACTGCTTTCGTTTTAGCATTGCAAACTACAAATTGGGCTTAGGTGAAGTCGAGCCCTGGAAGTGGCCCCGATTCCGGAAAGGTGCAACTCTATGTGTTTAAAATGAGTTGCACCTTTCTGTTTCAGTTCCGACCGCTATCCGAGGAATGCAGAGGTTAATACCAGTGTTACTCATACTGAGTTAAGAGGGTCTTATCAAATGAAAATGTGCTTAGAAGAGAAGAGTATGTTCAGTGAAAAATAGCCAATATACCCCAGCAGACCCCATGGTCGACTAACCCAATGCACGTGACATGGACAATGCTGGTAGCGATGGGGATCGGAGGGGCGCTGGGCGCAGTAGCGCGTTTTGCCGTGTGGCGTCAGATGAACCTCTGGTTGGGCACCTTGCTGCCGTGGGGAACGCTCGCGGTCAACGTGTTGGGGGCGTTCCTGCTGGGCATTCTTGCAATGTGGTTCCGCAGTCGCACGGAATTATCTCCGGAGTGGCAAGCCGTGTCGACCGTAGGTTTCTTGGGTGCCTTCACCACCTTCTCCACGTTCAGCATTGAGGTACTGGGATTGCTGCAAGAGGGGGCGGGATTCCGGGCGGTAGTCACAATCGCCGCCAACGTGCTGCTTTGCCTAGGTGCATGCTGGGGCGGCACCTTGCTCGTTCGGAATTTGTCGTCGTAGTCGAGGAAGTAGTGACGTAGAGTAGATCTTCCGGCAGTTGCATGGAAGCAAGGATTCGGACGTACCTCGAAATACTGATACCGGCCAGCGAAGGGATCGATCGCGTGGTTGCCGGCATCGGTACAGATGGAGTGCACTCTAACCGGCGCAGTAGGTTCATTGCGGCGACGGCACCAACGGTACGCCTCCGACAGCAGCGTCCTTTTCTGGCATCCTTCCCTATGTATGAAGAGATACGGTCGGAAAAAGGGTAAGCGTATTGATGAAGACTTCTATTTACATCTCTTCCAAGACAAGTCTGAAATCGGAGCAAGATCCTTTTGCGATCGATACGATTCCTGATGGTGAGGGGCAAATAATAAGGGGCTGAAACTTAATGGGAAGCTTTTTGTCCACGACTGATCAAGTGGCAGTTCTATGTGGTGGGAAAGGAACTCGCCTGAAACCAACTACCGATGTGGTGCCCAAAGCGCTGGTGGAGCTGAATGGGCGACCGATGCTTGACTATATCATCGATTTTTATCGGACAAAAGGTTTGACAAAGTTCATCCTTTGTGTTGGCCACAAAGCCGAGAAAGTAAAGAATTACTACGAACACCCGCCGTCTGGAACAGAGATAGATTTTTCAGATGCCGGCGAAAATGCCAGCATGCTGGAAAGAGTTTGGGCTATACGAAACCATATGGGTGAACGCATTTTTGTTGCCTACTGCGACACCTTTATTGATCTCGATATCGATCGTATGATGGCAGACCATCTGGAGCATAAGGCGGAGGTTACCATTGTCTCCGCGAAAATCAGGAATCCTTTTGGGCTATTGACATATGATTCAGATAATTGGGTAACTTCTTTTGTCGAGAAACCCTTATCGAATTACTATATCGGCTGCTTCATCCTTGAACGATCAGCGCTGGATCTTGTCACACCGGAGATGCTAAAAAGACCTGATGGACAAGGTCTAGTGGAGGGATTGTTTGAGGGTCTGATAGGGGCAAAGAAACTGGCTGTATTTGAACACAGAGGAGCTCAAATAACGTTCAACACCGAATCGGAACGGAAAAAAGTAGAAGAGTATCTTGGACGGTTTTATACTCATCTGGAGGAGTTATGAGTGGATGGGAAAATAAGCGGATTCTAGTAACTGGGGGAAGTGGATTCATCGGTTCTCATTTGACTCGTCGGTTTGTGGAAGAAGGGGCAGATGTAGCAATCCTCACAAAATACAATAGCAACATTGATAATATTCGCCTAGTCGATATTTGGGATCAAATCACAATCTTCGAAGCGGATATCCGGAACCAAGATTCATTGAAACACATTTCTGATTTCCGACCAGAGATAGTCTATCACCTTGCGGCCTACAACCATGTTGGGGATAGCTTTGCTCACATTAACGAAGCCCTTGATTGCAATATTAAAGGTACTGCAAATGTATTGGAAGCATATAGTGATTATGAACGATTTGTCTACGTTGCTTCTTCTGAAATTTACGGGGACCAACAAAAAGTACCTTTTGAGGAAGAAATGTATCCAAGACCTGTTTCGCCCTATGGCGTGGGAAAATACGGGGGAGAACTATACTGTCGGATGAAAATGGCGAGTTCAGACAAAAGGCTTGTCATTTTGCGACCTTTTAACGCTTATGGCCCCTATCAAAGTCCCCGTGCAATTATCGCTGAGATGATATTAACTTGTCTGGAAGGGAAACCTGTATTTTCTACCGCCGGTAAGCAAACTCGGGATTTTAACTACGTAGAGAATTTGGTTGATGGGTTTGTGCTGGCGGGAGAGAAACATGAGGCAATTGGGGAAATAATCAACCTGGGATCCGGAATGGAAATATCAATCCGAGACCTTATTGTCGAGATTCACACGCAAACCGGCAGCAGCTCAGAACTCAATATTGGGAGTTTGGAGTATCGCCCCACAGAAATTTGGAGAATGGTCGCAGGTAATAGTCGAGCGAAAAACCTTTTGGGTTGGGTCCCTCGTGTGGATTTTACAGAAGGCATGCGAAGGACAATTGCTTGGTACAAAGCTTACCGGGATCAATATAAAAACGCCTCATCGGCCCTCTATAATTTGAGTGCTTTTTCCGCCGCAAATCCTGATGTCCCGTGAACATTCTGAAGTTGAAATTCAACTTGAAAATTTGAAGATCGCGGTAAGTGGTCATCGTGGCTTCATTGGTCGCAATTTGGTCACTTATTTGCAGTCTTTGCCGGTGGAATTGCTTCTCGTAGATGAAGATGTGCGTTTGCCGCAATCTTGGAAAAAGCCCTTTGATTTTCTTTACCATCTAGCGGCTGTTGGCCCTAGAAGTTTTGAAAACAATCCCGGCGAGGGCTTTTCTGTGAATATTGAAGGGACTTTGCAAGCTCTTGAAGCTTGTAGAGTTAGAGGTGCGCGGATGGTTTTCATCTCGACTTGCGGAGTTTACAACCCTGCAGAAACTGAGGCGGTTTCCGAAAATTGTCCTACAGATCCACAAACTCCTTATGCTCAGAGTAAGCTTTTAGCCGAGATATTGTGCCGCTCATATACTGATTACTACAAGGTGCCAGTCACTGTCCTAAGGTTATTCAATGTGTTTGGTGAAGGCCAAAGGAGACCTTTTTTGATCCCGTATCTATTGAATTGTGCTTTAGAAGAACAAGAAGCTGTAGTACATCATCCAAATTCATCTCGTGATTTCGTGCACATGTCAGATGTTGTCAATGCATTAAAGTGTGTGGTTTTTCAGAAAGATCTCTTTGACGTTTTTAACATTGGCCAGGGATGTGGATATACTGTCCGGCAAGTCATCGAAACGATTGAAGGTATTTTAAACCGAAAATTAGTCTGGAGGTGTGAGGAGAAAGGTTTAGACCCCAATCCTCTTATTTATGCAGACATTGAACACGCAAGAGCCAGGTTAAAGTGGAGTCCAGTACGTGATCTTGGGCATGGTCTCAAAGAAACAATTCATTCTATGGGCATTGATTTAGCGAATTGAAAATATATTGATGAGAAACATTCTTTATCTAGTTGACAAGTTAACTTTAGGTGGAGCCCAAGTGGTCTTGCTCAACTTGGTAAGCCATTTAAATAAGCGCTACTGTCCCTTTGTTATCGCCTTGTTCGAAGATGGAATTGTTGGAGATAAATTGAGAGAAAAGGGGATTTTTTCTAAATGCCTGGAAATGCATTCCCCATATCAATTAAGAACCTTTTTGAGATTTCTTCCTCAAATTACAGATTTTGCAAAAAAACATGATATCGATGTTATCCATTCGCTCCTTACGGCATCAGGCATTTACGGAGCAATTGTCGCTAAAAAGGCAAAAAAAAAATCCATATTGAACGTTCATGGTCCTTTGACTAAAGGAAAAACTAAATACATTGAGATCTTGGCGAGAAATCTCAATGACATAATTGTCGCCGGAAACAAACTAGCAGAGGAGGAAACAAAAGGCACTCTTATATGGGGGAAAAACAAAGACGTACACTGCATTTACAATGGGGTTGAACAATCGGAGAAAGCTGCAATACAGCCACTTTCAGATAGGATGATCAATCTCACTACGGTTGCCAATTTTTTCCCCGAGAAGGATCATTTATGTTTGATAAAAGCTTTTGAGATTCTGCAAAAAAAACACCCGTTGAAATTAAAAATAGTCGCAGACGGAGAAAATCAATACAAAAAAAAAGTTCTCGACTATGTTACTGACAGGAAGATAGAAGATCTTGAATTCGGGAGAGTGAGAGAAGCTGATTTGTATTCGACAATGACCGACATCTTTGTCCTGTCTTCACATTCGGAAGGATTGCCTCTGTCTGTTATTGAAGCTATGTCAGTAGGTTTGCCAGTTGTTGCTTCCGATGTCGGAGCAATGAAGGAGATAATCGAACATAGAAAGGACGGAATTCTGGTTCGTCCCGAGTCTGTTGACGACCTTGTCAAAGCCTTAAATGAGTTGATCGAAGACGATGCATTGAGGAGGAACTTGTCGAGGAATGCCATAAAAAAAATCAATGGAAAATTTACAATCGAACGGATGAAAGAAGATTACCAAATTTTATATGATTCCCTTGATCCCAGTGTGAATTGAAATTCCTCTACAGTGATCCAATAAATGGCCCTCCTCCGATGCCCAATATCCTCGTCCCTAATGGGCGCACATTCAGTGCGCTGGCTATTGTTCGGCTTCTAAGTCGGTTGGGCCATCGAAATTTGGCACCTGCTTCCATATCGAGGTCGATTGACGGACAATCCTGCAGCAAGATAAACCAGAGATATTTTGAAACGCTAATTGACAGGTTTAGTAGGGGAGATTGCCGAAGACTGCCGTTTGGGCAGACATCGGATGTAGGTACTTCATTGCCGTTTTAACGTCTGGGTGTTCCATGCGGTGTTGCAATGTGCGTACAGCAATGCCCGATCGTAACAGCTCCTTAGGGCAGATGCGCAGAGTAGAATACGAGGCGATGGTGGGGTTCCGGTTTTCGGCGTTCCGCATGAGTCTGAATGCCCTGAACAGTGACGATGGGTTGAACGGGCTCTCTTCTGAGTACGGGCCTAATAGTCTTTCGGTTGCCACGTATTGCCGCGAATATCTATTGATCGTTGTACCACCATCTCGCGCGGCTCTACGTCGACCCACTTCCACTGTGCTTGGCAAATTTCTTCGCCGCGAAGACCGGCGTATAGCGCCATTCTTACTGTAACCAGTGAACCGCCGTAGAAACTCGGTGGTGTGGCGCCATCTGGAGTCGAGTACCATCTGCATTTCCTGTGTACTTAGCACGTTCCGTAGCATGGCAGGCTTTCCCGGTGTGGTTGTGAGATCTGGTGTGGGGTTTGCGACCGGTCCTTCCCAGCTCCACAGTATAGTCTAACAGCAAGCGCAGCCGCACCTTATTAATGATGTACTATATAGAGCTTGTGGTCTTCCTGTGGCTCTGCGACATATGTGCGACAGTTTTGCGCCGACCCGCAGCAAACCTTCGAGTATTTCACCTGATCCATCGGCGGCACTGTTGAACCTCGTGCCGCCCGATTCTTGCCCCTCTCGTGTTCGAAGTAGGTCCTAATTGGCGACAAATGTATCGATCTCACCAACGATAACGACCATCTTTGATAGATAACTTGATCACACTACTGATTACGGCCATTATCCTTCCAACGCGCTGCAAACGCCGCCGAGCCGTATCAGGGCTTCAGAGATCAACTGAGGATGGGAAAGATGAGTCTCTTGGGAATCGACATTGGCACTACGGGGGCAAAAGTCCTCCTCTTGGAGGAGGACGGTTTCATATCTGCGAATGTGACCGAAGAATATGAAACCAGCGCTCCCGGTCCGCTATGGTCCGAGCAGAAACCTAGCGACTGGTGGGAAGCCAGTTGTGTCGGTGTGAAGAAGGTGCTGGAGGCTTCCGGAAAGAACAGCAGCGATATCAAAGGTGTTGGGGTGTCCGGTCAGATGGTTGGTCTGGTGCTGCTCGACTGTGACGGGAACTCCCTCCGCCCCTGCATCATGTGGAATGACCAGCGCAGCGTCAACGAGGCCGAAGACCTGACTGCGCAAATCGGTATCGAGACGATTCTCGCTGAGACCAGCAATCCATTGTTTGCATCCTTCGTGGCGCCGAAACTGGAGTGGGTGCGACGCCACGAGCCCGATGTTTACGCTGAGGTCCGGCATATTCTTCTGCCCAAAGATTATATCACCTATATGCTGACCGGCAACGTCGCGACCGAGGTTTCCGACGCATCTGGAACCTGCCTTCTCAATATGGAGCGACGCGCTTGGTCCGATGCGATGGTTAACGCACTGGGTATACCAAAAGAGTGGCTGCCGCACTGCGTGGAATCCGATGAGGTAGTTGGCGAGGTGAGATCTGAGGCGGAGGCCGCTAGCGGACTTTTGAAGGGGACGCTGGTGGTTGGAGGGGCGGGCGATCAACCTGCTCAGTCGTTGGGCTGCGGCATCGTCAAACCTGGGCTCTGTTCGGTAACCGTTGGAACATCCGGAGTTGTATTTGCCCAAGCCGACCGGCATATCCGCCACCCCGAAGGGCTGCTGCATGCTTTCTGCCACAGCGTGCGGGATCAATGGTACGTGATGGGTGTTATGCTTTCAGCCGGCGGCTCGTTCCAGTGGCTCAGGGACACCTTGAGCGCGCGAGGGCAAATCAGCTTCGATCAGCTGACCGGGCTCGCCCAAGATGTATCTCCCGGCAGCGACGGACTGATTTTTTTGCCCTATTTGAGTGGCGAACGGATGCCGTACGACGATCCCCTTGCACGCGGAGGATGGATTGGATTGACGCAGCGGCATTCGCGTGCACATCTGGTCCGGGCAGTAATGGAGGGCATTACCTTTGGTCTGTATGATCTCCTGCAGATCATACGTGGCCTTGGCATGGACATTGAGAGCATCTACGCATCGGGCGGCGCTTCGGAGAGCGGGCTGTGGCGGCAGATGCTGGCGGACGTTTTTGATGCCGAGATTGTTACGACCAACGCCACGCAAGGGGCCGCCTTTGGAGCGGCGATGCTGGCGGGGATCGGCGCGGGGGTATTCAAGAATGCAGACGAGGCTGCGGAAGCCACGATCGTCATTACCGGTTCAACAGATCCAAACCCACAATCCCATAAGGTGTATGAACGTGCCTTTGAGATGTATCGTTCTCTTTATCCTCAGCTCAAGCGTTCGTTTCAGGAGATGGCGGAGTTTTCCAACAGAAAAGCTGAGTAAAGTCTCGCGAAGGTCAAGCGTTTGCCAGCGAGACGTGTAGCGCTCGCCTTCCGATATTCCTGGAGACCTTACGGATCATCTTATAACGCCTCCAGCTGGCTTTCCGCCGCAAATTCGGAGAAGCGGACAGACGACAGCTCCTCTTCATCTATGCCGAAGCGGTAAGTACTCAGTGATGCCGGAGCGTTGGCAAAACGGAATGTCCTCCGCTTCAATCTGCCTATCGATAATATTGTAGCGTGGCTGGTTTGAGTGAAACGGAGCCGTCTCGGAGGCCTGCTGCATCTGTTCGGCGTTGAAATTCGAGACTCCGATATACCGGGTCTTGCCCTCCTCCTGGAGCCGGGTCATCGTCTCCAGGCTTTCATTAATCGGATACTTGGGATCCCAGCCGTGAATCTGGTAGAGGTCGACGCAATCCACGCCGAGCTGGGTTAGGCTGTTCTCCATGGCGGCGATGATGCCCAGACGCGAATAGTCGCCGCTGCCGTTGTACCCCGTCCCGCCTACCCGCGCCAATTCAATGGTAGCGCATTGTGCCAGGCGTTTGCACTGAGAATGTACGAGTGGTGGTTA